>JANYAM010000001.1 GCA_025361365.1 Opitutus sp.
CAAACTCGTGCCGTCGCCCGATGATGTCTTGAATGTCCCAGCTCATGCTCCGAGGGCCATGGCCCTCGGAGCATGACTTGGAAAGTGTTACCTCCAACCCGGGACACCTGTTACCCACAACCCCGGACGATACAAGGGCAATGGCCCCTACCAGCGTCCGCCGGCGAGCGGCGACCCTACAGAATACAGCGGTTAGTTCGCCGGCTTGGCCGCGCTGAGGATGAGGCCGTTGAAGAGGAGTTTGAACGTGCCATGCGTGCCGGCGCGGAACGTCACCTCCGGTCCGAGCAGGTAGAGCTGGCCCGCGCCGACCGGCGCTGCGAGCGCGGCGACACCCTGGTTGAGATAGGATTGGCCCCACGCCCAGCCGCTGCGCAGCGGATGATCGTTCGGGAACCACAGCACGGGCTTCACGCCTTTGGCGGCGGCCTCGGGCGTGAGCGAGAAGACCGGGCTGGCGTCGAAGTAGACATCGGCCATGGCGTCCATGCCCCAGGCGAGTGGCGCGGTCGGATCGACACTCGTCGCGAGGATGCTGCCGGGCACATAGAGTTTCTCGCGGGACAGCCGGCGCTCCTTGCCGCCGGGGCCCATCTCGACGAGGGCGTTGCGGATCGGTAGATCGAGGTGATAGGCGAGGTTGGTGCTGGTGCCGACCGCCACGACAGTGCCGCCGTCCGCGAGAAATTGTTTCAGCGCCGGAATGGATTTTTCCTCGGTGATCTTGCCGGTCCAGCCGC
This sequence comes from Opitutus sp., assembly GCA_025361365.1. Classification (GTDB taxonomy): domain Bacteria; phylum Verrucomicrobiota; class Verrucomicrobiia; order Opitutales; family Opitutaceae; genus Lacunisphaera. The sequence goes on from JANYAM010000001.1 coordinate 741, forward strand.
GGTAGGCCTCCGGCAGGTCATCGCCCGTGGGCACCTTGATGAGGAACTCGTCGAGCCGCGGGTTCAGGCCGCCCATGGCCTTCGGGAGCGGGACCGCGCCGGTCGGAAAAATGATCACGTCGTATTTCGCGCGCAGGCCGCCGGCATCGATCTGTTGCGGGTAGACGACGTCGAAGGGAAACTCGAATTGCTCGAGCAGCCAGCGCGTCCAGCCGGAGGGGATTGACCCGCCGTATTCGTCCCAGAGGGCGATGCGCGGCGGCGCGAGTTTGAGAGCGTCGCCGACAGACTTGAGCGTGACGGCGGTGGCGTCGAGTCCGAGTTCGGTCGCAGCTTTCGTCACGATGGGCTTGGCGGCTGCCGAGGCCGGGATGTAGAGCGAGCCAGCGCCGTAGTCGGGGTAGCCGGCGGGCGGAGTCTTTAGCCAGTAGACGTCGGCGCCGGCTTTGAGCAGGCGGTTGAGGAGAATGAAGCTGTTGTTGGCGCGGTGGCTGACGAGCCAGCCACCGGTGCCGGCAGCGACTTTGCCGGCGGGCGGATTCTGGAGCTGGCCGTAGGGCAGGCGCTCGAAGGGTCCGTCGAAGGCGTCGAGCACGCGGTCGAACTTCACGCCCATCTGGTAGGCGACGGTCCAGCCGGCGGAATCATAGGGCGCGATCGGCGGACCGCCCTCGTATTGGAAATCGTTCGGGTGGTCCTGCGGCTCGAAGGCGTCGAGCACGAAGGGCCGGAAGGCCTGCGCGGTCTGCACGACGTAGGAGCCGGCGGGGTAATTTTTCCCGGCGACGGTGAAGTCCGCCGTGGCGCGGTGGATGACGAGGCCCGACTTGACCAGGGTGTTGATGAACTTGACCGCGGTCGGGAAGTCGGCCTGGTCGGCCGGGATGATGTAGCCGCGCGGATCGCGCAGCTCGGGCTTCCTCAGGGCCTCGTCGTAGAATTTCGCCGGGATAATGTTCCCGCGCTGGCCGGCGAAGCGGCTTTCGTCGGACTCGCCCGTGGTCTTGGTGTCACCGGCCGCACTGGCGCGCATGGCGGCGATGCGTTTCGGCGAGAGCGTCCAGTTGTCGCGGCTGCCGCGTTCGATGGAGTTGGCGCCCATGTGCCAGATGTTGAAGAGCAGCTCATCGCGGTGGCGGGCGGCGTAGTTGAGCACGGCGTAGTTGGCCGTGAGGGAATATTCAATGGATTGCCGGAAGTGCCACGTCTGCGGCGGCACCGGGAAGGGCAGGTCGCCGGACGGAACCTGGCGGTCGGGCACGAGCGGGATCTGCATCGGGGTCGGGCTGCCGACGGTCTCGGTGAGCAGGCCGAGCATGTTGTGGAAATACACGGTGGTGCGGAGGCCACCGTTCCACCACGTGGAGAACACCGAGCCGCGCTTCATCGTCGAGCCGGGCTTGCCCTCGGCGATCCAGCGGCTGTGCATCGCGGCGCCGATTTCGTCGAGTTGCGCGATCAGCAGCGGGTCATAGACGTAGTTGAAGGGATCGCGGTAGGGCGGGGCGGCGACGATGGTGCCCGTCGGGCCGGCCTGGTGATGGTTGTAGACGATCTGCGGAAGCCACTCGAGGTAGAGCTGGCGCGCGATGTTCTGCGACTCCTTCATGTTCGTCAGCATGAAGTCGCGGTTGTTGTCGTGGCCGGCGTATTTTTGGTAGAGCCGGGGCTCACGGTCGACGATGCGCGTGGCCGGGTCGGCCCGGCGCATATACCACGAGCTGATGAGTTCCTGACCGTCGGGGTTGGCGTGCGTGAAAAGGATGATGACGTTGTCGAGGATGCGCAGCGTCTCGGCATCGGTGCGGCTGGCGAAGGTCCAGAGCGACTCGATCAACTGGGCGGCGCCGAGGGTCTCGGTGGCGTGCAGGCCGCCGTCGATCCAGACCACGGCCTTGCCCTCGGCCGCCAGTGCGCGGGCCTGTTCCTCGGTCACGCCCTCGGCGCGGGCGAGCTTTTGGGCGATGTCGCGGTAATGGTCGAGCTTCGCCAGGTTGGCCGGCGAGGTGCAGATTACCATGTATTGGCGTCGGCCCTCCTCGGTGGGGCCAATGTCGACGAGCTTCAGCCGGTCGGACTCGCCGGCGAGCTTCTTGAAATACGCCTCGGTCTGCGTGTAGGTGGCGAGCTGGTAGTCGTCGCCGATGGTGAAACCGAAGTGCTCCTTCGGCGAAGTGAGCGCGAACGCGAACGGCGCGATGAACAAGGCGGCGGCACCAGCCGCCCGGCGGAACAGGGTTAATCTCATAGGGGGATGCGGAAGTTGAGCGGCGAAAGCGGCCGGTTGAAAGCCGATACTAGCATCGACGGACGGGCGCCCACTTTCAGCTAAGGTGTGTCTTCAAACCCTTGAACGAACGTCGAGGCACCGAACCATCGATCCGGGTTTAACCACGAATGCTTCGCCTACCGGCTGCGCTTTGAAATCCCCTCCGCCTAATCGGCTCCGGTTTGGGCTGCGGGGAGCGGCTAATCGCCGCTGAGAAGGAGGAAAACTTGTTAAGGTCGGCGATCAGCGGACCCCGAAACCCACGGTGGAGCCGATCAGGCGGAACGCTCCAAGCAGCGCAGCCGGTAGGCGAAGCATTAGTGGTTAATCTCTCCGGGTGGCTTGAAAACACGCCCTAGAGGTTTCCCACCTATCCGAGCAGTTCGTGGTGCAAGATGCTCAGTGCGTAAACCGCCGCCGTGTCGCTGCGCAGCACCAGCGGGCCGAGCGTGATGGGCACGCAGCCGGCCGTGATGGCGGCGGTCATCTCAGCCGAGGAGAAATCCCCCTCGGGTCCCACGAGCCACAGCACCGAACGCGGGAGATGGCCGTGTTTCGCCGCATGGGTGGCGAGGGTCTTTTTCAGCGTCGTGGTGCCGGCATGCAGGCTGGCGATGAGCTTCAGGTCGTAACTGGAGGCGGCGGCGAGGAAGTTGGAAAAATCCTGGAGCGGGGTAATCTCGGGCAGCCATGGGTTGCCACACTGCTTGGCGGCCTCGATGGCGGCGGTGCGCCATTTGTCGGTCTTCTTGTCCGCCCGCTCTCCGTCGAGGTGGACCTGCGTGCGCTCGCTGAGCAGCGGGATGATGCGGGCGGCGCCGACCTCGGTCGCTTGGCGGACAATGTCATCCATGGTCGAACCCTTCGGCAGGGCCTGGGCGAGGGTGATCGCAAACAAACGAGCCTTGGCCGGCCGGGTTTCCTTCACGCGCAGCACGGCGCCGCTCTTGCTGAGATCGGCGCACTCGGTCAGCCATTCGCGACCTTGGCCGTCGAACGCGGTCACCAGATCGCCGCGACCGCAGCGGTTCACCGTGACCAGGTGATGGCTTTCCTCGGGCGTGAGCCGGATTTCCGTCGCTGCGGCGGGGACGGTCGGGGCGTAGGCGCGGAAGTCAGGCATGGCCCGGGCAGTTTTGCCGTCCGGGCGCTCAGGTCAACCGCGCTTGCGACCGCGGCTAATCTCGTTGACGAGGAAATGGCCGGGGCGTGTGCTTGCTGCATCATGCGTGTCGCGTCTCATTTTTTCCGCGGCCTTGCGCCGCTCGGGCTGGCTCTGTTCGGCGTGTCGGCTTCGGCCAAGGATGTGGTCATTCACGCCGGGACTTTGATTGACGGCGTGGCCGCCGCGCCGAGGCACAACGTCAGCATCGTGATCCACGATGACCGCATCACGGCGGTCGAGCCTGGCTTCAAGACCCTGGCCGGCGCGGAGATCATCGACCTCTCCACCCAGACCGTGCTGCCCGGTTTCATTGACTGCCACGTGCACATCGCCGCCAAGCTGCCGAGTCGCGTGAATGCCACCGAGGACTGGCTCACGCACTCCGACCTCGACCGGGCGTTTGATGGCGCGGTCTTCACCCGGGCGATGCTGCAGCAGGGTTTCACCAGCGCGCGTGACGTCGGCGGCGGCGATGACTCGGTCGCCGTGCGCGACGCGATCAACGCGGGCAAGATCGCCGGGCCGCGCCTCTGGGTGGCGCTGGAGCCGCTCGGGCCGACCGCCGGCCATGGCGATCCGCGCAGCGGGTTGGATGCCGGCTTGAATCACTCCGGCTGGACCAACGGCATCGTCAACACCCCGGAGGAGGCCCGGCTCCGCGTGCGCGAGCACAAGCGCCGCGGCGCGGACGTGATCAAGATCATGCCCTCGGGCGGCATCGCCTCCACCGGCGACGATCCGCGCCAGCAGCTCATGACCGATGAGGAAATGCGCACGGCCGTCGAGACCGCGCATGCCCTGGGCCTGAAGGTCGCGGCGCACATCTACCCGGCGGGCGCCATCGAGGCGGCGGTCCGGGCCGGCGTCGATTCGGTCGAACACGGTTCGTTTGCCACAGCGCAAACTTTCGCGCTGATGAAGGCGCACGGCACTTATCTCGTGCCCACGCTGACGGTGTTCGAGGTTTTCTATGTGGCCGCCCGCGATCATCCCGAGCTGCTGTCGCCCGGCACCGCGGCCAAGGAGCTGGCGAACGATCTCCTGCCGAAGCAGAATTTCCCGCTGGCGGTGAAGTCGGGCGTGGCGATCGCCTACGGCACCGACCTCGGCGAGGGTGACCACGCCATGGAGTTCGGCCTGATGATCGCTGGCGGCCTGGCGCCGATGGATGCGATCCTCGCGGCCACGCACAATGCCGCCGACCTGATCGGCGCGGCCGACCGCCTCGGCACGATCCAAGCGGGTCGCTTTGCCGATCTTGTGGCGGTGGCCGGCGATCCGCTGGGCGATGTCACCCAATTTCAGAAAGTCCAATTCGTGATGAAGGCCGGCGTCGTATATCGGCAAGGTGGGCATCCGACGCTGGCCGGCGCGCAATAACCGCCGGCCGGCCCGCGCTCAGACCTCGATCACGGCCTTGAGGACGGCGGGATTACCCGCGATGTCCCGCGGGAAAACCGTCGGCGTGTCGGCGAGCTTGAAGCGGTGAGTGATCCACGGGCGGGTGCCGATCTTGCCGGCCTCGAGGAGCGCGATGATGTCGCGGAACGTGCCGGGCAGGGCGTTGCGACTGCTGCAGACGGTTAGCTCGCGGCGGTGAAAGTTCGGATCGTTGAACGTGAGGTCGCCCTGGAACAGGCCGACGAAGACGATGCGGCCGCCGTGGGCGACGAGATCGAAGGTGCCGGTCATGGACTTCGGGTTGCCGGTGGCATCGATCACGATGGTCGGCAGGTCACCGCCGCCGATGGCCTTGAGCTGCGCGGCCGCGTCGGGGCCGGCGCCGACGGTGCGCTTCACGCCCAGCTTCCGGCAGAACGCCAGGCGCGCCTCGCTAATGTCCATGACCGCGAGCGTGGCGCCGGTGACGAGCGCGAACTGGATGACGCTGAGCCCGATCGGGCCCGCACCAATGACGAGAACGAACTCTTCCTTTTTCGGCTCGGCGCGTTCGACGGCGCGGGCCCCGATGACGAGGGTCTCGACGAGCGCGAGCTGCTCGTAGTCGAGTTTCGCCGAGCGGTGGAGCTTGCGGGCGGGCAGCGTGAGCAACGGGCGCATGCCGCCGTCGACGTGGACGCCCATGACCTTGAGCTCGGTGCAGCAGTTGGGTTTGCCGCGGCGGCAGGCGATGCAGCGGCCGCAGTTGAGGTAGGGCTCGACGGAGCAGCGGTCGCCGGCCTTCAGGCCGTGCGGCTCGGTGCCGGGGTCGATGACCTCGACGCCCAACTCGTGGCCGAGGATGCGCGGGTAGGAGAAAAAGGGCTGCTTGCCGGCGAAGGCATGGAGATCGGTGCCGCAGACGCCGATGCGATGCACGCGAACGAGGGCCTCGCCCGGCGCGGGGCGCGGTTCGGGCGCCGTCGCCGTGGCGGAAAACTTGCCGGGTTCGTCGAGGGTGATCTGCAGCATGTCAGGCGATGATGGGGTCGCGGTTTTCGGGACGGCCGCGCGTGAAATTATGGTTGAGGATCGGCTGCAGGACGTCGAGCACCTTGGCCAGCAGCTCGGCGTCGATCGGTTCCGCGATGTAGGCGACGTTCTTGCGGATGTTCTCGGGACTGGCGGTGCCGACGAGGGTCGTCGCGATTGCCGGGTGTTGCACTGCGAACTGGAGCGCGAGCTTCGTGATGTCGGCGCCGACCGATTGGCAGTATTCCACGGCGCGGCGGCAGCCGGTCTTGATCGATTCCGGGGCCGGGTGCCAGCCGGGGGCGCCGCGCTCGGTGAGCAGCCCCATGCCGGTGGCGGAGGCGTTGATGATGCCGATGCCCTTCGCCTGGAAGGCGGGGATGAGTGACTCGAGCGCCGTGTCGTTGAGACAATAGCGACAGAAGGAGAGCACGGCGCCGATGGTGCCGGGCGCGGTGCGCTCGATGACCGCGGGGAAAATTTTCAGCGGCAGGCCGGTGATGCCGAGGTGGCCGACGCGGCCGGCGTCGCGGAGCTTCACGAGGGCGGGGAGGGTTTCGTTCAGTATCTGGTTCAGGTCAGCGAACTCGATGTCGTGGCAGTGCAGCACGTCGATGTAGTCGGTGCCAAGGCGGGCGCAGCTTTCCTCGAAGCTTTGCGTCACACGGGCAGCGGAGAAGTCGAAGTTGCCCTCGCCATACTGGCCGACCTTGGTGGCGAGGATGTAGCTGTCGCGCGGCACACCCTGCAGCGCGCGGCCGAGCACGGTCTCGGACTTGGTGGCGCCGTAATGCGGCGAGGTGTCGAGGAAGTTGATGCCGAGATCGAGCGCGGTGCGGACGGTGCGGATGCCCTCGTTGTCGTCGATCGTGCGAAAGGCGTTGCCGAGCGGCGAGGCGCCGTAGCTGAGGACGGAGACCTTGAGGCCGGTGGAGCCGAGCGGGCGGTAATGCATGGCGTTAGAGACGGTAGACCGCGGCGGCGGTGCCGCCAAGGATTCTTTGGCGTTCTGACCCGGAAAGCGCGGCGGTGCAGGCTTCGACGCAGGCGAACCAGCGGCCGTATTCCGCCGCCACGAGACACACCGGCCAGTCAGAACCGAACATGAGCCGGTCCGGACCGAAAGCCTCGAGCACGGCCTCGAAATAGGGACGCAGAAGGTCAGGCGTCCACTGCCAGTCGGGCACCTCGGTGACGACACCGGAGAATTTGCAGGCGACGTTCGGGCGGCGGGCCAATTCATCGAGCGAGTGGCGCCACGCCGCGGGCGGCAGGCCGGCGACGACGGGCTTGGCGATGTGGTCGAGCACGAAGCGCTGCGACGGATGGCGATCGACGAATCGCGCCGCTTCCTCGAGCTGGCGGGCGAAGACGAGGAGGTCGTAGACAAGGCCCCGCTGCGTGATTTCCCGCACGCCGGCGTTGAAGGACGGGGCCTCGAGGAAACCGGCCGGTTCGCCCTGCACGACATGGCGCACACCTTTGAAGCGCGGATCGCGCACCAATTCATCGAGCGTGGCGCCGACGCCTGGCTCGGCCAGCGGCACCCAGCCCACCACGCCCTTGATCAAGGGATGGGCGCGGGCGAGTTCGAGGAGCCAGTGGGTTTCGGCGAGAGTCTGCCGCGCCTGCACGGCGATCGTGCCGTCGAGCCGGGTGGCGGCGAGCAGCGGAGCGAGATCCGGTGGCAGGAAATCGCGGCGGATGGCCCGCATCGGTTCGTCGATCCAGCTATATTCTTCCCGCGTGTAGCGCCAGAAGTGCTGGTGGGCGTCGATCCTCATGCCGATTCGATGATCAGGTTCGCGTAGGGAATGGTGTCGCCCGTGCGGATGAGGCCGATGGCGGCGGGCACGCGTTGCTTGAACGCCGCGTGCGGCTCAAAGACCAGCGTCACGCCCCGCAGGCGGCCGGCGAGAGCGGTGCGGGTGGCGGCGGAATTGTTCTTGGCGAATTCACGGGCGGCGAAGGCGCGGCCGATGACGAAGTTCGGGCGGATCGCGTCGAGCACCTGGAGGACGGTCGGCACGCCGTCGACGAGCGAAAGGTCGATCGTTTCAATCTGCGGCCAGAAGGGAAACCCGCGGTCGGCGATGACCAGCGTGTTGGTGTGGCGGATCCGGGCGAGGAGGTGGAGCACCGCAGGGTTGAGCAGGCCGGTCTTGAGCATGGGAGCAGGTTGGGGAAGTGGGGCGCGGCGGGCACGTGCCATAAATTCTTACCGTCATCACAATGACGTCTACTATGCGACCTTGTCGCTGGCGAAAAGTCGAACCCGGTTTACGATTACCGCCATGATTGTCATCCGTCGCGTGATCGACCGGCAGCGCGCCTACACCGCCATTTTTTTGCCCGGGGAGGAGCCACGGATTATTCCGACCAGCGATTATGAGCACGGTCGGATCCTGCAGGTCTACAAGCAGGATCGGCCGCACGCGGATGTGCACAATGACTTTACGGAATTCGGGCTTACATCCCCGAAGGACTCTCCTGATGCTGGTGCCCGGGGTGGGTCGAACCCACGGAGGTGAACCGGGAACAGATTGAAGGCCAGTTTGAAGGGGCGAATTCAAAAGTAGTCAATCCACGCAGTTCTCCACGGAATGCCGGCCAGACAGGGGAGGAGGAGGCCAAGGTTGTCCTCGCTTGGGCAAAGCTCCCTCAATCCATCCGTGCGGCGATTCTGACGCTTATTGAGGCCAGCAAGGGAGGTGGGCTGTGAGCACCTCTATCGATCTCAGCGGGGCCGGACAGGATGCCGGATGCGGGCGCGGTAAATGCCCTGATTTCTTCTTGCATCACATTTCAATCCAGCAGCTCAATGCCGAATAGAATTAGGAGCATACTCTTTCGGAACCAAACAGTCGCAACGAAAAACGAACCGTGGAAAAGAGACCGTGGTTTGGGGCTTGGGGCTTACTCGGCGCAGTCAAGACATGGGTAACAGCGGCGCGGACTTGATAATTTGTAACTTATTACGTGACAAGTTTCCGTGTCCTCCTCTTTCGAATCGGCTCTTGCGAGGGCGATGTGGCCGGGTAGGGTGGTGGCATGAAGCCGAGCGTCATTGCCGTTGATCCCGAGATCATGAGCGGGGCTCCGTGCTTTGCCGGGACACGCGTGCCAGTGCAGACGCTCTTCGATTACCTCGATGGCGGGCATCCCTTGGCCGACTTTCTTGCTGACTTTCCGACTGTCACCGCGGAGCAGGCTCATCGGTTGCTCGCCGAGGCCCGGGAGCGAGTCACGGCTGTTGCCGAAGACTGAGTGTCATGCGCATCCTGCTCGACGAGTGCATGCCCGCCAGCCTGGGACGTGAACTTGTCGGGCATGAGGTCGTCGCCGCGCCCAAGATGGGCTGGGCCGGGCTCAAGAATGGCGCACTCCTCGCACAGGCGGTGGCGGCAGGATTCGATGCCTTTGTGACTGTCGATAAGAATCTGCCCAACCAACAGAAATTGGCAGTCCATGCCATCGCGGTCGTTGTGCTCCGTTGTCCGACCAACGATATCAACGATCTCAGAAAGCTGGTGCCTGCGTTGTTAGCCAAACTGCCTGCGACTAAAAAGGGCGAGGCGGCAATCGTCGGTTAGAAAGAAAGCAAAAGGGTTGGGCTGCGTATATTGATGTGAGTTTGATTGCGGGCTGGCTTTCGCCGTTATTCCCACAAGCTTCCTGCCCATGCCCGCCCGGTATCCCGTCGCTGATTTGGTCGTTTTCGCCACGGCGCTTTTACGCGGTGCCGGTCTTGAAGCCGACAAGGCGGAAACCGTGACGGAGGTGCTCGTCGAGGGCGATTTGCTCGGGCACAATACGCACGGGCTGGCCTTGCTCGCGGGTTACTTGGCAGACCTTGAGAAAGGTGCGATGACCAAGGTGGGCGATCCGAAGGTCATCGCGGATTTTCCTGCGGCGGTCACGTGGGATGGCAATCACCTGCCGGGACCGTGGCTCGTGACGCGGGCGATCAATCTGGCGATGGCGCGCGCGAAGACGAACGGCACGTGCACCATCAGTATTCGGCGCAGCCATCATATCGCGTGTCTCGCTTCCTACCTGCAGCGCGTCACCGATCGGGGCCTGATGGTCATCCTGACTTGTTCCGATCCGGCGGCGAAAGGCGTGGCACCCCACGGCGGGCGGCGCGACGTGATGACACCGAACCCGCTCGCGGCCGCGTGGCCGACGGATGGCGAGCCGGTTATGCTGGATGTCTCGATGGGCATCACGACCAATGCGATGACGCGTCGCGCGGCGAACGAGGGCCGCAAGCTGCCCGGGCAGTGGTTTGTCGATGGCGCGGGCCAGCCGACCAACGATCCCGCCGCGGTGTTCGCGAATCCTCCCGGCGCCATCATGCCGATGGGTGGAGCGGATCACGGCCACAAGGGCTACGCGCTCGGCTTGCTCGTCGAGGCGTTGACCGCCGGGCTGGGGGGCTTCGGCCGGGCCGACCGGCCCGAAGGTTGGATGGCGAATGTCTTTCTCCAGGTGATCAATCCCGCCATGTTCGGCAGCCGCGAGGACTTTGTGCGTCAGACCTCCTATCTGGCCGAAGCCTGCCGGGCCACACCGCCGCGACCGGGTTTCGAGCGGGTGCGTCTGCCTGGCGAGGCGGGACTGCGGCGCCGTGCCGAGCAGCTGGCGCAGGGCGTCGAACTTTATCCCGCCATCATGCCGGCGCTCGCGCCCTGGGCGCAGAGGCTCGGGGTGGCGGTGCCGATGGCGAAAGGGTAGGGCGCGACCCTTGGGCGCATCGACGGTTTGAAAGGTAGGGTCGCCGCTGGCCGGCGGACCTCCTCGGTTGATGGCCCAAGGTCCGGCGACAAGCGCCGACCCTACACGCCAAGCACAGCCGGAACGCCTTTCGCCTTTAGTTTCGTGTCTTTCGTGTGTTTCGTGGTGGCAACATGGAAGTCATCTTCATGGGCACGGGCACGTCGCAGGGGGTGCCGATGATCGCGTGTCATTGCGCGGTCTGCACCTCGAGCGACTCGCGCAACCAGCGCACGCGGGCGAGCATCCACGTCGTGATGGACGGACTGCACATCCAGGTGGACGCCTCGCCGGAGTTCCGGCTCCAGTGCCTGCGGGAAAAAATCGAGCAGCTCGACGTGTTCGTCCTGACGCACGGCCACAACGACCACATCACCGGCATGGACGACCTGCGGCGCTTCTGCGACCTGCACGGCGGGCAGGCGCTGACGGTCCACACCACCGACGAGGGCATGAGCCGCGTGCTGGCGATGTTTCCCTACGCCATCGCCGAGCGGCCGGTGGCGAAGGGCTATGCGGCGTTCAAGCTGGTCGTCATGCCATCGGTGCTCGAGTTCCCGCAGGGCACGATCCATTCGACGCTGCTGCCGCATGGCGGTATCAACACGCTCGGGCTGGTTTTCCAGGAGAAGTCGTCCGGCAAAAAGTTCGCCTATTACTCCGACTGCAAACGCATCCCGCGCGAGGCCGTGGCGCTGGCCACCGGCGCTGACGTGGTGGTGCTCGACGGCCTGAGGGTGGAGCCGCACCCGACGCACATGAATATCGCGGAGGCTTGTGCCGCCGCCGCCGAGATCGCGGCCCCGGTAACTTATCTCACGCACCTGACCCACGGCGTGGAGCACGAAGCGTGGAACCAGAAGCTCCCCGCTGGCATCCAATTGGCCTACGATGGCTTGAGACTGACGCTCTAGGCTTGTGTCATAGAACATTGCAAAGGAGCAAAATAGCTCTTGCCTTAATCCCTACTAAATCAATGTAGATTAGAACACTCGTCTATGAAACTCTCCAAGCGGGGCGAATACGCCCTCCGGTCCCTGATCAACCTTGGCATCGCTGCCAAGGTGGGCCGTTCGCTGGTGCGCGTGACGGAGCTGGCCAAGGCTGAGGACCTGCCGATCAAGTTTCTCGAGCAGGTGATGCAGCAGCTGCGCGAGGCGGGCTTTGTGGAAAGTGTGCGTGGCAAGCATGGCGGCTACCGGCTCGCCAAGGCTTCCAGCCAGATCCACATCGGCCAGATCGTGCGGCTCATCGACGGCCCGCTGGCGCCGATCGGTTGCGTGAGCCAGACGGCCTACGCGCCGTGCAACTGCCCGGACGAGGCGCACTGCGGTCTGCGCATGCTGATGCTCGATGTGCGCAACGCCATCGCGGCCATCCTCGACCGCTACACGCTCGCCGACGTTGTCGAGGTCACTACCCGCAAGATGGTGACCAGCGGCCGGGCCTTGCCTTACAGTTCACCGGCCGAGGCTCCTGCGCCCCGGTCCAAAGCCCGGACGCGCCGGCCCCACGCCCACACCAGCCCCACCGAGGGCGTCATCCATCAACTGCTCGGAGATTACGCGATCTGAGCGAACCGACTGAACGTGAATTTTAAAACCACCCGCTTGAAACCGTGTTTCCTGGTCCTGGCTTTCTTGGTCGCGGGCTTAACGTTGCGCGCCGAAAAAATTACCCTGCGCGTCGGCTACTTCCCCAACATCACCCATGCCCAGGGTGTCATCGGCAGTCATTCCACCCGGGAGAAACACGGCTGGTTCGAGCAGCGTCTCGGTCCGGACGTCACCATCCAATGGTATCCCTTCAACGCCGGCCCGAGCGCCATGGAGGCGATCTTTGCCGGCTCCATTGACCTGACCTACGTCGGCCCCAATCCCGCGCTGAACGCCTTCATCCGCTCGCAGGGTGACGAGATCCGGGTGCTGGCCGGCTCCGCCTTGGGCGGAGCGGCGCTCGTGGTGCCGGGTGACGGCCGGATCACGCAGCCGGGCCAGTTCAAGGGCCTGCGCCTCGCCACGCCGCAGCTGGGCAACACGCAGGATGTCGCCGCGCGCGCCTGGCTGAAACAGCAGGGCTTCAAGACCACGCTGACCGGCGGGGACGTGCTCGTGCTGCCCACCGCCAATCCCGACCAGCTTTCCCTTTTCCAACAGGGCAGGATCGATGCTGTCTGGACGGTGGAACCGTGGGTGTCGCGGCTGGAGCTGGAGGCCAACGGCCGTGTTTTCCTGGAGCAGAGGGACGCGGTCACGACGGTGCTGGTCAGCAGCGTGAAGTTCCTGCAGGCGCATCCGGACCTGGTGGTAAAGTTCACGGCGGCGCACCGGGAACTCACCGCCTGGCTGAACGAGCACCCGGACGAGGCGCGGGCGCAGGTGCGCGCCGGCCTGAGCGCCGAGATGAGGCGCGAGATGTCCGCGGGGATCGTGACGAGCGCCTGGAGCCGGTTGAAGTTTTCCGACCAGGTGACACAGAAGCAGTTTGAGGCCCTGGTCACCGAGGCGCAGGGTGTCGGTTTCCTGCGCAACGCCATTCCCCTCGACCGCTTGTTCTCCCGCCAGCCATGACCCTCGCCACCGAACTCCAAGCCGCGCCCTCGGCGCACCTGGCCATCGACAAGGTCACGAAATGGTTCGAGACCTCGCGCGGCCGGGTGCAGGCGCTCGATGAGGTCAGCCTGCAGGTGGCGGAGGGGGAGTTCGTCTGCCTGGTCGGGCCCAGCGGCTGCGGCAAATCGACGCTGTTGAACATGATCGCCGGCCTGGAGATGCCGGGGCAGGGCAGCGTCGAGGCCGGCGGCCAGCCGGTCAAGGCGCCGAGCCGCGAGCGCATGATGATGTTCCAGGAATCGGCACTCTTCCCGTGGCTCGACGCCTACGGCAACGTGATGTTCAGCCTCAAGCGCAAGCCCGGCCTCACCGACCGCGAGCGCCGCGAGGTGGCGGAATATTATCTCAAGCTGGTCGGACTGGAGAAATTCATGCACGCCAACATCCACGAGCTGTCGGGCGGCATGAAGCAGCGCGTGGCCCTCGCCCGGGCGCTCGCCCCCAATCCCCGCGTGCTGCTGATGGACGAGCCCTTTGCCGCGCTCGATGCCATGACCCGCGAGCAGCTCTACGGCGATCTCCAGCGCATCTGGACGCAGCGGCATGTCACCATCGTGTTCGTCACGCACAACGTGCGCGAGGCGGTCTGCCTCGGCGACCGGGTGGTGCTGTTCTCGCCGCATCCCGGGCGCATCCGCGAGGAGTTCAAGGTCACGCTGTCGCGGCCCCGCGACATTAACAGTGTCGAGGTGGCGGGCTACGCCACGCGCATCACCCGGGCCCTCAAGGACCACATGGAGCACGGGGCCGGCATCTGATGAAGCGATTCCTGACCGCCACCGCCTTTTTCGTGCTGCTGATCGCCGCGTGGCACTGGGTCTATGTGCGCCGTTTCTGGTCGCCCGTGCTGGTGCCCTCGCCGGAAAGTGTGGGCCGCTACCTGTGGGAGATCGCCCTCGATGGTTCGCTCTGGTCCAGCACGGTCGTCACGATGAAACGGCTGGTAGCCGGATATTTCATCGGGTTGCTGGCGGGCCTGCCCCTCGGTTTCCTGACTGCCCGGGTGCGGGTCTTGCGCGACACCCTCGGCATGCTCGCCCTTGGCCTGCAAGGGCTGCCGAGCGTGTGCTGGGTGCCGCTGGCGCTGCTCTGGTTTGGCCAGACCGAGGGCGCGATGCTCTTCGTGGTGGTCATGGGCACGCTTTGGTCGGTCATCCTCGCGACAGAGACTGGCGTGCGGAACGTAAACCCACTCTACATCCGGGCGGCCCGCACGATGGGTTCGCAGGGCGTGCACACGTGGGTGACGGTGATGCTGCCGGCCTCGCTGCCGTTCATCGTCAGCGGGATGAAACAGGGCTGGGCCTTTGCCTGGCGGTCGCTCATGGCGGCGGAGATCTATGTGACCATCCTGACCGGGTTCGGGCTCGGGCACCTGCTGCACTACGGTCGCGAGCTGAACGCCATGGAGCAGGTCGTCGGCATTATGTTGGTGCTCCTGCTAATCGGCCTGCTGGCTGACAAAATCCTCTTTTCCCCTTTCGAGAAATTCCTCCACCGCCGCTGGGGCACCGAGAAGTAAGCATTTATGACAATCTCCGGGTTGCCTCCCGCGACGAACGACCTACCTTAGACCACCTCAACTCAACCCACGACGATCATGGCCAAGATATACAACGACATCACGGAAACCATCGGCAACACCCCCCTCGTGCGCCTCAACCGCACCGCCGCCGCCCACGGCGCGCAGGCGGAAATCCTGCTCAAACTCGAATTCTTCAACCCCCTTTCCAGCGTCAAGGACCGCATTGGCTTCTCGATGATCGATGACGCCATCAAGTCGGGCAAGATCACCAAGGACAGCGTCATCATCGAGCCGACCAGCGGCAACACCGGCATCGCGCTGGCCTTCGTCGCCGCCGCCAAGGGCCTCAAGCTCATCCTGACCATGCCCGAGACGATGAGCACCGAACGCCGCAAGCTGCTCAAGATCCTCGGCGCGCGCGTCGTCCTCACCGAGGGACCGAAGGGCATGAAGGGCGCCATCGCCAAGGCCGAGGAACTCGCCGCCAAGATTCCGCACAGCATCATCCTCCAGCAGTTTTCCAACCCGGCCAACCCGGCCATCCACCGCAAGACCACCGCCGAGGAAATCTGGCGCGATACCGACGGCAAGGTCGACATCATCGTCTCGGGCATCGGCACGGGCGGCACCATCACCGGGGTCGGCGAGGTGCTCAAGCCGCGCAAGCCTTCCCTGAGGATTGTCGCGATCGAGCCCGATGCCTCACCGATCCTTTCCGGTGGCGCGCCCGGCCCGCACAAACTGCAGGGCCTCGGCGCCGGTTTCATTCCCGCGATCCTCAACACCAAGATCTACGACGAAGTCATCCGCGTGAAGGAAGCCGACTCCGGCCCGGTCTCGAAGCAGGTCAACCAGCTCGACGGCATCCCGGTGGGTATTTCCTCCGGCGCCGCCGTCTGGGCCGCCATCCAGCTCTCGAAGCGCCCCGAGAACAAGGGCAAGCAGATCGTGGCGATCATCCCCTCGAGCACCGAGCGCTACCTCTCCACGTGGCTCTTCGCCGACGTGAACGTCGAGAGCGATTCGGTGGACGACCTGATCCCGGCTGCGGGCGCTTGAGCGATTCCAGCCTTATTCCTAAGCCGGGCCTGGGGGCCCGGCTTTTTTTGCGTTTTCATGTAGGGTCGCCGCTTGTCGGCGGACCGTTTGACGTGCGTTCCGGTCCGGCGACAAGCGCCGACCCTACATTTCGAGCGGGGTTGCGCCAGCCTCACACCCGCACGGCCCAGCGCAGCTTGGCGGAGGAGCTGCGTGGATTGGCCCGGAGCTCCTCCGCGCCGGCGCGGACGACCTCCTCGCTCACGGCCGAGTAGATCCCGTCGCGTAGCCCGGCCTTGAAGGCGGCTTTCACGCGCCGGTCCTCGCCGGAATGGAAAGTCAGGATGGCGACCCGACCGCCGGGCTTGAGCGCGTAGGGCAGGTTGCGCAGGAAAAGGTCGAGCACGCCGAACTCGTCGTTCACCGCGATCCGCAGCGCCTGAAACACCCGACGCACGGGCGTATCGTCGGTTGAGACTGTTTTTTGTGGAAGCGAGCTTGCTCGCGGCTGTCCGCGCGCGCTGTCGCGAGCAAGCTCGCTCCCACAGTCGGATTTAGGCAGGTGGAGAATGTCCCGAATCGCCTCGGCGAGCTGGCGGGTCCGCGTGAAGGGCGTGGCGGCCCGGCGGGCCGTGAGTTCACGAGCGAGAAGGTCGGCCTTCGGCTCGTCGGCGTTCTCGGTCAGTGCGGCGGCGAGGTCGGCCTCGGAGACGCGGGCCAGCCAGTCGGCGGCGGACGGCGGGCGCGACGGATTCAGGCGCAGGTCCAGCGGTCCGTCGGCCTTGAAGGTGAAGCCGCGCGCCGGGTCGTCGATCTGCATCGAGGACACGCCGAGGTCGGCGAGAATGGCGTCCACGCCAGCCAGCCCCAGTCCGGCGAGGACCTTGGGCAGGCCGGCGAAATTGCTGCGCACGGAGGTGAAGACGTCCTCGCTCCAGCCGGCGGCGCGGAGGCGCTCGGTCGTGCGGGGAAGCTCGAGGGGATCGACATCCAGCCCGACGAGGCGGCCGCCGGGGCTGAGCTTTGCCAGCATTTCCTTGGCGTGGCCGCCGTAGCCGAGGGTGCAGTCCACCGCGATCTGTCCGGGCTGCAGTGTGAGCACCTCGAGGATTTCTGCCACCATGATGGGTCGGTGGGTGCCGGCCGGGGTCTTGCCGGAGGCGAGGACCTTGGCGACATCGGCGGCGTAACGCTCCGGGTTGTGCTCTTTGTATTTGTCCTCGAAGCGGCGCGGATTCTTCCCCGTGTAGCGCGGCCGGCGCTTGTGCGGGACGGAGTCGGGCGTGGACATGGCGCTATTTTTTGCCAACCACCGCCGCGTGCTTCCCGAGCGCCGGATGCTTGGCCTCGTTGGCCTGATACCAGTGGTAGAAGCTCACCGCGGACGCGATCGCCGCCACGCTCATGCCGATCAGCTTCATCATCGCTCCGGCGAGCAACTGGTCGGCGGCGGCCGACAGGCTGGCCACGACGCGCGGGGCGTATTCGTAGGTCGGGTAGAGGACATCGGGCGAGAACGTGATAAAAGCGAAGAGCGGGGTCATGCCGATGATGACCGCGGTCAGATAAATAATCTGGCTGGCAAAGGAGACGCGCGGGAGTTCGCTCGCCGGGCTCAGCAGCGGCCACCAGTAGAACAGGCCGGCCCCAAAGAACATGAAGTGCTCGGCGATGTGCACGAGGCGGTTCTGCAGCGCCAGGTCGTAGAAGGACGGCAGGTGCCAGATGGACAGGACACTGATGTAAATGACACCGCACACCACCGGGTGGGCGAGCACTCGCAGGGCGGGGTGCAGGCCCGGCCGGCCGGTCAGCGGCCGCACGAGCCAGTCCGGCAAGCCGAGCAGGAAGAGGACGGCGGCGGGATAGATGATGAGTTGGTGCTGCAGCATGTGCGCGCTGAGCAGGTAGCGTTCGCCCGCTTGGTCCAGGGGCGAGCCAACCGCGAGGTAGAAGACGATCAGCGCCGCGTAGAACTTCACCGCGGGCCATCGCGGGTAGGGCTGGTCGGGAGCGAGTCGGGTGCGGAACGGCCCGGTCAGGAGGGCGTAGAGCCAGCCGAGAAAGATGAGCCCGCCGATCAGGATCGGTTCGTTATGCCAGTGGGTCCAGTCGATCATCAGGAGCTACAATAGACAGGCCGGAAGGGATGGCCACAAAAAGGCACGAAAGGGCACAAAAAAGCCGCGCGGTTCGCGCGGCTTGAGAGAGACCGGCCGGATCGTCAGGCAATCGCCAAGTGGGCGGTCTCGAGCATCGCGGCGCTGAGGGGCTTGCTGGCGTCGGCGCCGAAGATGTGGAGCAGGGCCCACATCGTGCCGCCGGCGAGCACCAGCCCGATGAAGAACAGGATCGTGCAGAACACCTTGTCCCAGCGCAGGTGCATGAAGAAGAAGATGACGAACATGAACTTCACCGCGGAGAGCGTGCACAGCGCGGTGACGACAAACCACTTGGCGATGGGCAGGTAGACCAGCACGACCTCCACGCCCGTGATGACGGACAGGATCATCGCGATCTGGATGTAGAAATGGAACTTGCTCGGCTCGTGGTGGCCGGCGTCAGCGGTGGTGGCGGGGGCGGACATGGAGGAAGTGAAAGTGAAGGTGAGAGGGAGAGTGGAGTTAAGCGAGGGCTGGGCGGTTTGGTAACACTTTCACTTTCACCCTCACTTTGGACTCAAAGATATTCCAGGAGGTAGACGGCCGTGAAGATGATGATCCAGACGATGTCGACGAAGTGCCAGTAAAGGCCGATGGCCTCGACATCGATGGCATTCTTCTCGCCGAACTCGACGGCGCCGCGGGTGCGGCCGAGGGCGATCAGGGCGATGAGGCCCACGATGCCGGCGGCAAACGGGATGGCATGCTCGCGCAGGAGCTCGGAGAAGCTGGCCCCATAGACGACCTCAATCATGCCCGGGACGAACCAGATGAAGGCGACGCCGAAGGTGACGCAGACGGCCAACAGGTGCACGAAATTCAGCAGCAGGCCGCCGCCCTGGGCGGGCTTGAAGGTGCGGACATACATCATGCCCAGCAGGAGCACGCCGATGGCGACGTGCGTGCCGTGCGTGCCGGTGAGGGTGAAGAAGGTGGAACCGAAGATGCTGTTCGAGAGGGTCATCTTCTTCACGTAGACGAAGTGGGTGAACTCGAAGACCTGTCCGCCGAGGAAGAGGCAGCCGAAGAACATCGTGCCGAGCAGCATGGTGCGCGTGCTGCGGACGTTGCCGCGCTGGATGGCGTTCACGGCGAGCGCCATGAGCAACGAGGACATGAGCAGGATGAACGTCGAGAAGGACGTGAGCTCGATGTTGAAGATCTGCGTCGGCACCGCGTTGCCCGGGGGCGGGTTGAGGCGGTAGACGAGGTGCGTCGAGATCAACGCGCCGAAGAACATGCAGTCCGAGGCGAGGAAGGCCCACCAAAGGAGCTTCTTGTTCGGGATGCCCGTCGCCGTGGTGGCGTCGTGGTGATGGTCGATAGTGGCCGCGTGGCTGTTCATGTCAGAGGGAAGGTGAGGGTGAAAGGGAAGGGCCGCTCAGTGGTCGCCGCGGGACTCGGTGACCTTGCCGTCAGGGGCGATGTGGAGGTGGTAGCCGCCGGGGCCCTCGAGGGACCACAGGTAGCAGGCGGTGACCAAAATGCAGAGGCCGGTGATGGCGAGGGGCAGGTGGGTGGCAAAGATCACCTTGTTGAACATCTCGACCGGGTGGTGCAGCTGGGCCATGTTGTAAGTGCCGATGAGCAGGCCGAAGGCGGCGATGATCGGATACCACGACTGGTCGGGCATGTGGATGCCGCCGTGGGATTCCTCGGCCTGGATGTGCTCGGCCCGCTCCTGGGCGATCTCTTCCTGGTGATGCTTCTCATACCACCAGGCGTCGCGCGCGTGGACGGTCGGGATGGCGGCGAAGTTGTGCTCGGGCGGCGGGGACGGGATGGACCATTCCATCGTGCGGCCGTCCCACGGGTCGTTGCCGGCGACCTTGCCCTTGAAGAAGCTCCAGATGAGCACCGCGAAGTAGGTGAAGATTCCGAGGCCGAGCAGGTAGGCGCCACAGGAGGCGACCAGATTGCCTTCGTTCCAGCCCATGTTGGAGTCGTAGGTCCAGGTGCGACGCGGCATGCCATTCAGGCCGAGGAAATGCATCGGGAAGAAGGTGCAGTTGAAGCCGATGAAGATGAGCCAGAACGAGAGCTTGCCCCAGAACTCCGGCACCATCCGGCCGAAGAACTTCGGGAACCAGTAATGGATGGCGGCGAGCAGCGCGAAGGTCGCGCCGCCGATGAGCACGTAGTGGAAGTGGGCGATGACGAAGTAGCTGTCCTGCTGCTGGGCGTCGGCCGGCGCGGCGGAGTGCATGATGCCGGAGAAGCCGCCGAGCATGAACATCCAGATGAAGCCGAGGGCGAACATCATCGGCACGCGGGTCATGATCTGGCCGCCCCAGAGGGTGCCGATCCAGTTGAAGATCTTGACGCCGGTCGGGACGGCGATGGCCATGGTGGCGAGCGCGAAGGCCGCGGTGGCGACGTTGCCCAGGCCGGTGGTGAACATGTGGTGGCTCCACACGCCGAAGCCGATGAAGCCGATCGCCACGCCCGAGAACACGATGATCGGGTAGCCGAAGAGCGGCTTGCGCGAGAACGTCGGGAGGATTTCGGAGACGTAGCCCATCGGGGGCAGGATGAGGATGTAGACCTCGGGATGGCCGAACACCCAGAAGAGATGTTGCCAGAGGATGGGTTGGCCGCCGCCGGAGACCTCGAAGAAGTTCGTGCCGAAGTTGCGGTCGAACATCACCTCGACCAGCGCGATGGCGATGGCGGGGAGGGCGAGGATGAGCAGGAAGCTGGTGACAAGCGCCATCCAGGTGAACACCGGCAGGCGCATCATCGTCAGGCCCGGAGCCCGCATGTTGATGATCGTGACGATGAAGTTCAGCGAGGCCACGATGGAGGAGAGGCCGAGCACCTGCAGGCCGAAGACCCAGAGGTCGGTGGAGAGCTGCGGGGTGAAGGCCTTCGAGGTGAGCGGCGCGTAACCGAACCAGCCGACGGAGGGGGCGCCGCCGAACTTCCACGCCGGGACAAAGTGCGAGAGCCAGCCGACATTGAGCAGGATGGCACCGACGACCCAGACCCAGAGCGAGAAGGAGTTGAGGCGCGGGAAGGCGACGTCACGGGCGCCGACCTGCAGCGGGATGAGCAGGTTGAAGAACGCCGCGTTGAGCGGCATGACGGCGAGGAAGATCATCGTCGTGCCGTGCATCGTGAACAGCTCGTTGTAGGTCTGCGCCTCCAGGAAGTGGTTGTTCGGCACGATGAGCTGCGTGCGGATCAGCAGGGCCTCGAGACCACCGACGAGGAAGAAGAAGATCGCGAAGCCGCCGTAGAGCATGCCGATCTTCTTGTGATCGACGGTGGTCAACCAGCCGACGAGGCCCGTCTTGGCCGTCGGGCGGGCGAATAATTCAAAGGTCGCCTTCTTGACCGGGGCGTGGGCGCCGCCGGTGTAAGCGTGTTTTGCGATAGCTTCAGCCATGGGAGGAGAGGGGGGTGGAGGGATTACTTCAGGCTGTGCAGGTAGGAGACGAGGGCGTTGATCTCGGCGTCGCTCAACTCGCTGAGCTTGGGGTTCGGCTGCCATTCGCCCTGGGTGTCTTGCACCTTGAAGCCGCCAAACCACATCTTGTTGCCGGGTTTGTAGTGATTGGGGCGCCGCAGCCATTCGCCCAGGAGCTGGGGCGTGTTCTCCAGCACGCCGGCGGCGACGGTGGAGCGGGAGCCGACCCGGGTCAGGTCCGGGCCGGTGACGCCGATGCCTTCGTGGCCCCGGATGGAATGACAGGAGACGCAGGTCTTGTCCGAGAACAGCTGGCGGCCCTTGGCGACGAGCGCCGGGTCCTCGTCCTTCTCGACGTCCTGCTGCTTGTGCCAGGCGGCGAGGGGATTGGCGTCGAACTCAGGCGAACCGGACAGGGCGGCGCCGGACTCGAGCTTCATGCTGGCGAACTGCACGCGGGGCACGCTGGCCGCGGCGGCGAGGGACTTGGCCGTGACACTGCGGGCGGGCTGCTTCTGGTTGGCCAGCCACTTGTCGTAGTCGGGCTGCGCGAGCGCGATGACGCGGAAGCGCATGATCGCGTGGGACTCGCCGCAATACTCGGCGCACTGGCCGTAGTAGTAGCCGGGGCGGTCCGCCTTGAACCAGAGGAAATTGGCGCGGTTGGGCATCATGTCCACCTTGCCGGCCAGCTTTGGGACCCAGAAGCTGTGGATGACGTCGACCGTGCGCACCTGCACGCGGATGGGGCGGCCGGCGGGGACGACGAGTTCGTTGCCTGTGACGAGGGGAGTCTCGCCGCCCGCGGGGAGCTTCACCATCTCGGTATCATACTTGAACTGGAACCACCACTGGTAGCCGGTGGCGGTGACGTCGAGGGCGTTGCCCTTTTCCTCGTCGGGGACGTCGTGGGTATACCAGATGTCGCGGACGGTCGGGATGGCGATGATGACGAGGAGCGCGACGGAGGCGGCGATGAGGCCGATCTCGATCAAGGGATTGCCGTGGCCCTGGTGCGGCGGCTCGGACTTCTCGTCGGCCTCGGACTTGGCGCGGAACTTGATCTGGGCGTAGGCCAGGACGGCGCCCACCACGATGAAGATGAAGGTGGTCACATAGACCGTGATCATGAACAGGTCCCACTGGCGGGCGGCCACGGGACCGTCGGTCACCATGGTGGACTGGGGGCCGCTGAGGCTGAACACCTGGTGCACTTTGTTGCAGCTGGTGAGCAGGACCAGGCCGAGGCCGGCAAGAAAAGCGGGGGCAAAGCGGAAAAATTTGCGGTAGGCGGGACGTGTGCGGGTCATGTGTAACAATGGCGGCATCAGCGGTGTGCGCGGCAGCGAGTGTGTAGGGTTAGCGTTTGCAAAAAGAAACCCATTTCAACTACAAAACCGCGCCAAAACGCGGGCGGCGGCCCGGGTATTAACCCCGCTGGCCGGGATATTAGCGATGCACAAACCTGACGTCCGGCATTGCGCCCCGTCGCAGCCTGTGCGATAGTCGCGGTCCATGAAAAAATACCTTCTCCTCCTCGTGTTGGCGGGCAGCCTGCTTCTCGCCGGCTGCGGCCAGAAAGACCAGGCCGCCACTTCGGCGACCCCCGCGCAGACGGCTTCGGCAGTCGCGTCCTTCGAGTTCACCGCGAACGACACGATGAAGTATAACCTTACGCAGATTGAGGTTAAGGCCGGTCAGGACGTCAAAATCACGCTGACCAACACCGGCAGCATGCCGAAAGCCGCCATGGCCCACAACTGGATCCTCCTGAAGAAGGGCGCCGATCCCAAGGCCTTCGTGGACTCCGCCGTCACCGCCATGGCCACGGATTACATCCCCGCCGCCGCGGCCGACCAGATCATCGCCCACACCAAGCTCCTCGGCGCCAAGCAGAGCGATGAGATCACCTTCAAGGCCCCGACCGAGCCGGG
>JANYAM010000253.1 GCA_025361365.1 Opitutus sp.
CTCCATCAGCGTGGAGCGGATGATCTGGTCCTCGTGGAGGAGCTTGGCGAAATCCTTCTTGCGCGCGAACCAGCGCGACTGCCAGTTGCGGCGGACGGCGAGGCGGAAGCCTGTAGGGTTGGTCTTTTGTCCCATGGGAGAGGTTAGTTGGTTTTGCCGTCGGAGAGGATGATGCGGAGGTGCGACATGCGCTTGACGCGCGGCTTGGCCGAGCCCTTGGCGCCGGCCTTGAAGCGCTTGAGCACGGGGCCGTTCTCGATGAGGGCGCGGTGCACCGTGAGCTGGTCGGCGGTGATGCTGTTGTTGTTCTCGGCGTTCGCCACGGCGCTCTTGAGCGTCTTGACGAGGAGGCGGGCGGACTTGCGCGGCACGAGCGTGAGGAAGTCGATTGCCTCGTTGACGGGGCGGCCCTGGATGAGGCGCGCGACTTCGCGGACCTTCTTGGGCGACATGCGCGCGTTGCGGGTGAGAGCTTGAATTTCCATTGTAGTATTCCGGTTCGGCGGTGGCCTCAGATTTCCTTGCGGGTCATGCCGCCGTGCGCCTTGAAGATGCGGGTCGGGGCGAACTCGCCGAGCTTGTGCCCGACCATGTTCTCCGTGACGTAGACCGCGATGTGCGCCTTGCCGTTGTGCACACTGATGGTGTGGCCGACGAACTCGGGCGTGATGGTGGAGCGACGGGACCAGGTCTGGATGGGCTTGCGGGCGCCCCCGGACTTGGCCGCCTTCTGGATTTTTTCCAGGAGGTGGTAGTCGACAAAGAAACCTTTCTTGATGGAACGTGCCATGGTGCGGAGTCGTTGGGATTACTTCTTGCCCCGCGGCGGACGGCCGTTGGCGCGAACGAGGATGAAGGAGCTGGAGAGCTTGGTGCGGCGGCGCGTCGGGAAACCCTTCGCGAGCTGGCCCCACGGGGAGACGAGGTGCTGGCGGCCACCACCACCCTTGGACTTGCCCTGGCCGCCACCGTTCGGGTGGTCGACCGGGTTCATCGCGACGCCGCGGACGCGGGGACGCTTGCCGAGCCAGCGGTTGCGGCCGGCCTTGCCGAGCGAGCGCTTGCTGTGGTCCGCATTGGACACCTCGCCGACGGTGGCGCGGCACTGGGCGTTGACCAGGCGGGTCTCGCCGGAGGAGAGGCGGATCTGCGCATAGCCGTGCTCGATGGCGACGAGCTCGACCGAGGTGCCGGCGGCGCGGGCGATCTGGGCGCCCTTGCCCGGGATCAGCTCGACGGCGTGCAGCTTGGTGGCCGGCGGGATCGAGCCCAGCAGGAAGGAGTTGCCCGGCTTGAAGTCGTTGGTGTCCGTCTTCAGCGCGCTGTAGACGGAGTCCCCCACCTTCAGGCCCAGGGGCGCGAGGATGTAGGTCTTCGTGCCGTCGGCATAGGCGAGGAGCGCGAGCAGCGCGGTGCGGTTGGGATCGTATTCGATCGCCTGGACCTTGGCCGGCATGTCGAGCTTGCCGCGCTTGAAGTCGATGATGCGGTAAAGCTTCTTGTGACCGCCGCCGCGGCGGCGGGACGTGATGCGGCCGTAGGTGTTGCGGCCGCCGGTCTTGTTTTTCGACTCGACGAGCGAACGCTCGGGACGCTTGTCCGTGATTTCGGCCGGGCGGTTCAGGGTAGTGAACCGGAGGGACGCGGTGAGGGGACGGAAGGATTTAAGGGCCATGGTGGGTTATCTCCGGTGGCTTAGGAAGTGAGCTCAATCTTGTCGCCCGTCTTGAGGGTGACGATCGCGCGCTTGCTGTCGGAAGTCTTGATCGGGCGGCCCTGGCGCGAACGCTTCGGCTTGCCCTTGCGGTTCTGGATGTTCACGCGGGTGACGGTGACCTTGAAGGTCTGCTCGACGGCGGCGCGCACGGTGTGCTTCGTCGCGGACGGATACACCTCGAAGGTATACTGGCCGTAGTTCGAGGAGAGTTGGTTGGACTTCTCCGTCAGGCGGATGGTTTTGAGAATCTGTTCGGCGTTAATCATGACTGACCTCCGTTGGCGCGGGCGATGATCTGCTCGAGGGCCTTGCTGGAAACAACGATCCAGCTGTAGGCGACGAGATCGAGGGTGTTGAGCTTCGAGGCGTCCTGCAGGGTGACGCGGTCGAGGTTGCGCGCGGCGCGCTGGGCCTCGGTCGTGAAGGGGGCGTCGACGATGAGCACCTTGCCCTTGGGAGCGATGCGGGCGATGACCTCGCCCATCAGCTTCGTCTTGGCCTGCTTCGGCGCGAAGTTCTCGATGACGGAGATGTCACCGGCGGTCGCGCGGTCGAACAGGGCGCGGCCGAAGGCGAGGGTCTTGACCTTGCCGTTGATCTTCTTGGAGAAGTCGCGGGGCTTCGGGCCGAAGACGACACCGCCGCCGGACCACAGGGGGGAGCGGATGGAGCCGGCGCGGGCGCGGCCGGTGCCCTTCTGGGCCCAGGGCTTCTTGCCGCCGCCGGACACTTCGCCGCGGGTCTTGGTCGAGCGCGTGCCCTGGCGGGCGTTGGCGCGGTGGGCGACGACGACTTCCTTGACAGCCTGGAGGCCGCGGGAGCCTTCAAACGTCGGGAGGTTGAATTCCTTCTCGGAACTCTTGGTGGCGTCGGACGTGAAAATTTTGAGCTTCATGGATTACGTTCTCCGGTGGACTTAGGCTTTCTTGGCCGGCTTGGCCTTCTTGCCGGAGCGGATGATGACATCGTCGCCGTTGGCGCCGGGGATGGCGCCCTTGACGAGGATGAGGTTCTTGTCGGCGATGATCTTCACGACGCGCAGGTTCTGCACGGTGCGCATATCGGTGCCCATGTGGCCGGGCATGCGCTGGTTCTTCCAGGAGCGGCCGGGGGTCTGGCGCATGCCGATGGAACCGATGCGGCGGTGGAACATGGAACCGTGGGAGGCGGGGCCGCCGCCGACGCGGAAGCGCTTCACGACGCCCTGGAAGCCCTTGCCCTTCGAGACGCCGAGCACGTCGACGATCTGGCCCTCGGCGAAAACCGCGACCGTGAGAACGTCGCCGGCCTTGCCGGAGAACGCCTCGGGGAGGCGGACTTCGTTGAGCACGCGGGGCGTCGACTCGAGGCCGGCCTTCTTGGCGTGATTGGCCTCGGCCTTGGAGGCGTTCTTCGCCTTCAGGGCACCGAAGCCAAGTTGCACGGCGTTGTAGCCGTCGGTCTCAACCGTCTTGATTTGGACGACCGGGCATGGGCCGGCTTCCACCACGGTGACCGGGACCAGGACGTTTTGAGCGTCGTAGACCTGGGTCATGCCGATTTTTTTTCCGAGTAATGTAGCGATCATGGGCTAAGTGGTAGGTGGCGGGTGAGCGCCGTTGGTTAGACCTACTTTAGCAAGGGCCGGGGTGAGCCGGCTGGCTTGGCTAAGATGGTATGGGTTTAAAAAGTTATACGTTGATGGTGATATCGACGCCGGACGGAAGGTTGAGCTTCTTGAGTTCGTCGACCGTCTGGGCGGTGGGCTCCAGGATGTCGATGAGGCGCTTGTGCGTGCGGGACTCGAACTGCTCCATGGACTTCTTGTCCACGTGCGGGGAGCGGTTGACCGACAGCTTCACGATGTGCGTGGGCAGCGGGATGGGACCCGAGACGCGGGCGCCGGAGCGCTTGGCGGTTTCGACGATTTCGAGGGCGGACTGATCGATGACGCGATAGTCATAGCCCTGGAGTTTGATGCGAATGCGTTGGCCTTTCATGGCGGTATAAAGAACGAGGGTTGAAAGTTAGGTGCGAGCGGGGCCCTTGGCGTTGGACTCCACGATCTTGGCGAGCTGCGAATTCGGGACCTGCGCAAAGTGCGAAGGCGTGATGGACGCGCTGGCGCGGCCCTTCGAAAGCGAGCGGATGTCGGTGACGTAGCCGAAAAGGAGCTCGAGCGGAACGTGGGCGGTGATGATGCACGCGCCGGACTTGTTATCCATGCCCTGGATCTGGCCGCGACGACGGTTGATGTCGCCCATCAGGTCGCCCTGATACTCTTCCGGCGTGGTGACCTCGACACCCATGATGGGCTCGAGCAGGATCGGGTTGGCTTTCTTCATCGCGTCCTTGAACGCGAAGATGCCGGCCATCTTGAACGCCATTTCGGACGAGTCCACCTCGTGGAACGAACCGTCGACGATCTTGATGATGACGTCGACGACCGGGAAGCCGGCGATGACACCGTTGTTGGCGCCCTCTAGGATACCGTCGGTCGACGGCTTGATGAATTCCTTCGGGATGGAACCGCCGACGGTCTCGTTGATGACCTCGACGCCCTTCCCCTTTTCATTCGGCTCCATCCGGATGACGACATGGCCATATTGGCCCTTGCCGCCGGACTGGCGGATGAACTTACCCTCGCCGTCGGCACCCTTCTGGATGGTCTCGCGGTAGGCGATCTGGGGCTTGCCGGAAGTGGCCTCGACCTTGAACTCACGCTTCATGCGGTCGATGATGATTTCGAGATGCAGTTCGCCCATGCCGGCGAGGATGGTCTGGCCCGTGTCCTGGTCGGTCTTGACGCGCAGGGTCGGGTCCTCGGCCACGAGGCGCTGGAGCGCGACGCCGAGCTTTTCCTGGTCGGCCTTGGAGTTCGGCTCGATGGACATCGAGATGACGGGCTCCGGGAAGGACGGCGGCTCGAGGCGGATGTCGAAATCCTCGTCGCACAGGGTGTCGCCCGTGATGACGTCCTTGACGCCGACGACGGCACAGATGTCACCCGCGTAGGCGACCTCGATTTCCTCGCGCTCGATGGCGCGCATGAGGACGAGGCGGGACACGCGCTCGGTGCGGCGGGTGCGGGGATTGTAGAGAGACATGCCGCGCGGCAGCTGGCCGGTGTAGACGCGGAAGAACACGAGACGGCCGACGAAGGGATCGTTCCAGAGCTTGAACGCGAGACCGGCCATCTTGGCCTTGTCGTCCACGACGGCCTCGACGGTCTTGCCGTCGCTGTCCTGGCCCTGCATCGGGGGGACATCGATCGGGCTCGGGAGGTAGTTGACGACGCAATCCAGCAGGCGCTGCACGCCCTTCTTCTTGAAGGCGGAGCCCGGAAACACGCCGGTGAACTGGAGGGAAATGGTGGCCTTGCGGACGCCGAGCATCAGCTGCTCGACCGTGATCTCCTCGCCGTTGAGATACTTCTCGGCGATGACGTCGTCGAAGTCGGACACGGCCTCGATGAGCTTGTCGCGATACTCCTTGGTCTGCGCCTTCATGGCCTCGGGGACTTCCATCGTGACCGGCTTCATGCCGAGCGGGTCGGCCGGATTGTCCTCAAAGGAATAGGCGACGTTCTGCACGAGATCGACGAGGCCGGTGAAATTCTCCTCGGCGCCGATCGGCAGGTAGAGGGCGTGGGCGTTCGCCTTCAGTTTGTTGCGGATATCGTCGATGCAGCGGAAGAAATTCGCGCCGACGCGATCCATCTTGTTGATGAACGCAATGCGCGGAACCTTGTATTTGTTGGCCTGGCGCCAGACCGTCTCGGACTGGGGCTGCAC
>JANYAM010000041.1 GCA_025361365.1 Opitutus sp.
ATGTCCTATGGCTATCCTTCAGGTGTAGATTTGGTGAACAAGATTATTGGGGGTATTAGTCGTCGCTGGATGGATTCGCAGCTGAATGAAAGCCACAAGAGATATTTTACATACTCGATAGATGACCTGCGCGAATTTCAAAGCAGGCTCAGTGGGTCTGGTGTGTTCTCCGTTGATGCGTTTCTGGAAAAGCCGAACAACAAAACATTCATCGAGCTGGGCAAGCTACTCATAGCTGAGCATCTTCTTCCATGTGAGTCGCCCGACATTCCCCCAAGCGACGGTAGCGATGATTGGTATAGGTATTTGGTTCACCGGATACAGGAGAATCTCAGCGGGAAGACGCCCAAAAAAGAGCCACTCACCATCATCACATTCAATTACGATCGTTCGTTAGACGAGTATCTACGTACTCGTTTGCAAACGCTATTTGGATATACGCCCGAAGAATCGAACAAGGCATTTAGTAATTTAAAAATCATTCATGTGCACGGCATGATGTCTGCACTTCCGTGGCAGGGTTCCCAAAATGAAAAAGGACGGGCCTATGGGTCGTCTACTATTGGCGAATGGCCTTTAATTGCATATGGCATAAAGATTATCCATGAAGGGAATTCAGCAGACCCGGCATTCGTGGAAGCGCGTCGCCATTTAGAGGCAGCAAATCGAATTTTCTTTTTAGGGTTTCACTACCATCAACCCAACTTAGAGCGACTACTCGCTGGAAGCTGGATGAAAAGAGGTGAACAGAGGACTATCTGGGGCTCTACTTATGGTATGGAAACCTCTGAGATTTCTACCGTCATGGAGCAATTTGACCTAAGATTTTACGCAGCTGATAATGGACGAAAATGCCTGAAGGCGCTTCGACAATTTAGCGATGCGTTGAGCTAAGCGGCTTGAACGTCTCCGGGTCCCTCCACCGCTCAGCGATCACGGTCAATGGTGACACTCGTTCCTGCCGCTTAACCCGGCATCCCATCGGCTTCTTGGCATCGGCACAGTAAACCCAAGGCGGGCGATTGTCCGAAACAGCCGGGGTATCCCCAGCCACGTTGAAGTCGTAGGCACGGTAGCCTGCCTCATTTCGACTAAACAGTTTCTTCGGCTTGGTGGCAGGCAGCCCTTTGGCGGCACAATACTGGCCTGTAGGAGCCTGTCTTGAGACCGTAGGGCGGCCCAGCCTAGCCCGAATCAATTCGAGCCGTTCCTTGGCATTCATAGCCTGGCCTCAGCTTACTTACGGCGCTTCTTGGCAGGCTTGGCGGTCTGCCCGGTGACCTTCTTGACGTGATGCTCGAATTCACGAGCGCCAGCAGGGACAGGCGTGCCCGTTGCCTTGGCAACAATGAGCGCGGCGAGCTGGTTAACGTCAGGACCTTTCTTGGGCATTGGATGTAGTGTAGGCATAAATGGATTGAGGGGGAGGGGAAAATTGAGGAGATACGCTAAGTCATGCCGTTCGTCCGAATAGGTTGTCTAGTTATCGCGATCAGCGCGGGGTTCGGGCTTCAAAGCCACTGGACCGATTTAGGCTGGTGGATTACATTTGCCGCTGCCGTTATCGGTTTTATCTGGTCGATGCTAGATTATCACCCCGGTAGGATAGCGATTTCACTGCACCGAGGTAGACCGGCATCATATTTCGCGCTTCGGAACGTGGGAACCTCACCTCTTCGGAACCTGAAAATCGAATGTCCCCCGAGTCTTGCAAATCTACAGCGAGACTTTGATGAGGTGCCCGCGACTCTTGCCGGAGGCGAGCAAGTTGATATTCCAGTCGGATTAGGCTCCGGTTCAGCTCGACAATTCGAGTTTCAAGTAGCCTCGCGTTATATGTGGTTAGGTAGAAAGACGCGCAGAATAGTAGTGCAATGAGAACGCCCAACGCGCTGTAGGGGTTGATGGGATGACTGAGGACGGTCACAACCTTCCCCAAAAAGGTGAGACGAGGAGAGGTTGGGACACACCATTCATCCGGAGGATTCGGCTTCAAAGAACACCTCCCTTCTTCCACGAGGGAAGGAGCGAAGCATAGCGAAATCCGCCTTCTTGAGACTCAGAGAGCCCTTGTTGAGAATTTAAGTGGTGCATGACCACTGGCTGGGGGAGCTGACCGAAAAATCAGCCGATTTTCGGCCGGCGGGGCAGGAGCGCATCCTTTTCCGCCGGAGGTTCCTCCAGACGGCCCGATCCGGCCTCCCCGGGTTCGTAGCGGAAGTCGGTGAACCCTTTCTTGATGGCCCACCGCATCAGCTCCTCGCGGCCGTGCAGGTTGAGCTTGGCGAGGATGTTCTGGTGATGGGTGCGCACGGTAGCGGGGCTGAGCCCGGCGTGCCGGGCGATCTTGTCGTGGGTCCAACCGAAGCCGAACAGGGGCACCAGCTCGAGCTCACGGCTGGAAAGGATTTTGGAGAAATGATCCGGCTGCCGGCGGGTGTGGGCGATGGCGGTCAGCACCGCGGGTTGGAAATACGTCCGGCCGAACAGCAGCTCTTTCAGCGCCAGCGCCAGCTCGGTGTCGTGGGCGGAAGACTTGAGCAGGAACCCGTGGATGGGGCTGAGGGCGACCCGGCTCAGGACAATGTCGGGCGCCGCGGAGGTCAGCACCAGCACCCGCGGGGCCGGGCGCAGGCTGGCCAGCTCCGCGGCGACCTGAAAGCCACTCATGTCCGGCAGGCGGAGCTCCAGGATCACGACGTCCGGCTTCTGTTCGCGGGCGAGCTGCAATCCGGCCAGGCCGCTGCGCGCGCCAACCACCACGGCCGGCCCGGGCATGACCTGGCCTAACTTGAGGAGGAGGAAGTCGAGCAGCAAGGCGTCATCCTCAATGCAAAGAATCGTGGGGGAACTCATGCGGTGGGTGCAGCCGCGACTATAAGGGAGCAGCGCGGCGGGCCCAGTGGGCCTATCGCCTGATTTCAGGGCGCGATTGCGCGCGGGAAATTCCCGCCATGGATCGCCTACGATCCCTTCACGGGGAATGGCGCGTAGGTCTGGCTCGGCTCATGTTCGCCGATGAGTTCGTCCAGGGTCCGGCCGCCGAGCGCGGCGGGCAGGGCTTGGGCGATGCGCTGATGGTAGAGAGCGAGGACGGGGTCCACGTTGTCGAGCAGGCCCGCCGTCGGGGCCTCCCCGTAATGCTCGAACTCGCGGCGGAACTCCTCGAGCGTGATCTGATCGAGGGGCCGGGCGGGCTGGTAGCGAAAATCGTTGGGGTCGGCGGTCTCGGCCGGCGGCAGCTCGGTGACGAGCTTCAGGTCACCGAGGCGGTTGAGGCTCTCATTGAGGATCTGCGAGGGCACGCGGATTAACCCGGAGAGCTCGCTGACGGAATAGGCGGGGGCGGCGACCTTGAAGCGACGGGCGATGAGCAGGAGCACGACCAGCGACATGCTCTCGCGCGTGGCGTGGTTGAGGCTGTGCCACGCCGTCTGGCTGCTGCGGTAGCGGACATTTTGCACGGCGTAGGTGATCTGTCCGCCGACCAGCACGAAGAACCAGAAGATGTAGAGGCCGATCATGAGGATCGGTATGATGCTGACGGAACCGTAGAGGCTCTTGGAGAAGACGACGCGCTTGAAATACAGAAAAGCGAGGTAGTTGTTGAGGAAGAGCAGGGCCGTGACGACGACGGCGCCGAGGAGGGCTGCCCTCCAGCGCACGCGCGTGTGCGGCACGAGGCGGTAGAACAGCGTCAGGATGAAGACGAGCAGCAGCACCGACCCTGAGGGGAGCATCCAGACAAAGAAGCTCTTCAGCTGGGCGCCGAGCGGGATCTTTTCAAAGAAGACATTCATGAACGCGCCGGCGGAGAGCAGCGTGAGCGAGGTGAAGAAGAGCAGGGCGCCGAGCGTGATGACGCTCCAGTAATAGACGATGCGGGCCAGGAGGCTGCGCCCGCGGCGCACGCCCCAGATGTCGTTGAAGGTGTTCTCGATCGTCGTGAACAGGCCGATGACGATGATGAACAGCGTGAGGATGCCGATGAGGCCGGCCGTGCCGGAGCGGGAGCTGACGATGAAATTGTTGAGCAGCTGCACCATCTCGGGCGTGGCGACCGCGGCGGCCGCGACGGGGGCCGCCGGGTTGGCCGCCCGCGGCTGGTCGCGGGCGTGCTCCTGCTGGTCGGCCTTGTCGTATTGGGCTACCTGCGGGGCGATGAAGCTGATGACGCGGTTGATCCCCTGCGCGGCGAGGGCGGGGTCCTGGTTGCCGAGGGCAAATCCGGAGATGAGGACGGTGATGGCCACCAGCGGGCCGAGGGCAAGCAGCGAGCTGTAGCTGAGCGCGGCGGCGCGGATGGCGACGTGCATCTCGTGCAGCCCGGAGACAGTGATGGAGGCGATGCGCAGCAGTGCGAGCAGGCGACTCTTCAGCGTGCGCTCGCGGATCAGGCCGGCGGCCCAGATATCATGGGTCCAGAGCTGCCGGAGCCGGGACAGGAGCGTAGGCAGCGGCATGGCAGGACCGGTCGAGCCGGGGCGCGCTCAGGAGAAGGACAGGGTGGCCAGCATCGCCATGCCCGCGAGGCCGACGAATGCCGCCACGGCCAGGGGAATGAGGCTCAGGAAGATCGTGCAGAAATACAGCCCGGTCGAGCCGGCCGCCACGGCGATCATCGGCGTAAGTTGGCCCTGCGTCATGAACAGGAAGCCCAGGAAGCCGAGGCCGAACACCGCGCGGAAGCGCACAAAAGGATAGATGGTGATGACGCCGAGGAAGAGCAGGAGGCCGATGACGGCGTCGACAATGCCGAGATACACGAACGGCTTGTCGGCGAGCTTGGCGAGATCCATGGCGATCACCAGGTCGATGCTGGGCAGGATCAGCGCGATGGCGCTGAGGAGAGAGATGACGGCGGCGGTGCGGGTGCCCCACTGCGCAGCCTTCATCATCTGCTCGGACTTGTCCTTCTTGCCCTTGGTCTCGTCGGTCCGGCCCTCGGCCGCGGCAAGGAATTCCTGCACGGTGATGGCGGGGGCGCTGTCGGACTTCTCCTCGTTGACCGCCTTGAATTCCTTTTGCTTGAAGCCCATTTTCTTTTTCTCGGGCCAGAGCGCGCTCTTCAGCTGCTCGTGGGTGCCGATCTGCAGCCACTGCTCGGAGGTGGCGTCGTAGAAATAGGTCTCGGCCGTGACATTCTTGGTGGGGTCGCTGCTCTCGGTGAGCGAGCGCAGCTGCTCCATCGAGAAGGGGCCGCGCGCTTCGGTATCGTTGAGGCCGCGGATGTAATATTCCGGGCCGGAGGGTTCTGGGGAGCCACCGGACATAGTGCGGCCATGTTGCGGCCCGGGCCCGCAGCGGCAAGAGCGAAGTCAGTTAAAGAAATCACAAACGCCAAAGGTCCAAACGCCAAACCAGGGCCAAATTCCATCCATTTGGACTTTGGCGCTCTGGGATTTGGCCTCTTCTCCTTACATCCGCTCGAGGTCCGTGCGGAGGCCGAGCAGGTGCAGGCCGGCCTCGAGCTCGACGAGCGTGCGGTGGCAGAGCAGCAGGCGGCGGGCGCGCACGGCGGGGTCATCTACGATGACCTTGTCCGCGGCGTAGAAGGTGCTGAATTCGCCAGCGAGCTCGTAGAGATGGAGGCTGAGAAAATGCGGGCGCAGGGTGTTGGTCGCGAGTTGCACGGCGTCGGGAAACTTCCCGAGCTTGCGGGCGAGGGCGATTTCCTGCGGCGTCTCGGGCGCGGTCGCGTCGGCGAGGGGCGGCATGGCGGCGTCGAGCCCGGCCTTGCGGAAGATGGAGCGAATGCGGGCGACGGCGTAGAGCAGGTAGGCGGCGGTGTTGCCCTCGAGCGAGATCATCTTGTCCCAGGCGAACACGTAGTCACTCGAGCGGTTCTGCGACAGGTCCGCGTATTGCACGGAGGCGACGCCGACGATGTCGGCGATGGCACGGCGCTCGGCCTCGGGGAAATCGGGGTTCTTCGAACTGACGAGTTGGTAGGAACGTTCCGTGGCCTCGTCGAGCAGGGCCTTCAGGCGGATGATGCCGCCGTCGCGGGTCTTGAGCGCCTTGCCGTCCTCGCCGTTGACGGAACCGAAAGTCACATGGTGCAGCTCAGGCAGCCGGTAATTTTCCGCCGCGAACCATTTCCGCACGGTGAGGTAAAGCTGCTCGAAGTGGTCGGCCTGGCGGAAGTCGGTGACGACGATGATGCCGTCGACCTTGAAGTGCTCGGCGCGGTAGAGCGCCGTCGCGAGATCGCTCGACGCGTAGTTGGCGGCGCCGTCGCTCTTGCGGATGATGAAGGGCTGCTGGGCGAAGCGCGGGTGTTCCGGGTGGAAGACGACCAGCGCGCCCTCACTCGGTTGCGCGAGACCGGTCCCGGTCAGTTCGCGGTAGACGCGGTCGACCTTGTCGTTGTAGAAGCTCTCGCCGAGCATGGCGTCGAACTTGATGCCGAGGCGGTCGTAGATCTCCTGGAACGCGGCGAGGGAGACGTCGTTGATGGTTTTCCAGACCGCGAGGTTGGCGGCGTCGCCGGCCTGCAGTTTGACGAGTTCCTGCTGGGCCTCGGTCAGCACCGCGGGGTCGGCCTCGGCGGCGGAGTTGCCGGCCTTGTAGAGGCGCTCGAACTCCTCGAGCGGGTCCGCGTCGAGGGCGGCGGGATCGAGGTGGCGCTTGTAGGCCCAGATGAGTTTGCCGAACTGCGTGCCCCAGTCGCCGATATGGTTGTCGCGAATGACCTTCGCCCCGCTGAACGTGAGTAGGCGGCAGATGGCCTCGCCGATGACGGCCGAGCGCAGGTGGCCGACGTGCATCTGCTTCGCCGTGTTGGGGGAGGAGTAATCCACGATCCAAGTCTGGCCGTGGCGGGCACTCGCGGCGCCGGACTGGAGGTGTTCCTCGGAATCGTAGGTCTGCAACCAGGCGAGCAGGGCGGCGGGCTTCAGGCGGAAGTTGATGAACCCCGGCCCGGCCAGCGAAATGTCATAATCGGCCTGCAGGCCGCCCAATTCGTCCACGATTTGCTGGGCCAGGGCGCGGGGGTTCTGCTTTTCGCGCTTGGCGAAGGCAAGGGCGCCATTGGCCTGATAGTCGCCATTGGCCGGGTCGGCCACCCGGACCTCGGGCTGGAAGCCCCGGTCGGCCAATCCCAGCTTGGCGGCGGCGGCCCGGACGGCCGTGTCGAGGTGGCTGGCGACGTTGAAGGGAAGGGACATCACGTGATTGAGGAATTGCGCTTGGCTTTGAGCAAGAAGGATTTTGGCGGGTTGCGGCTGCGATAAATCCGTGTATGTTCGCACATGGAAACCAGTGTAAATTTGGCAGAAGAAGCGACCATTTTAGTCTCGACAAAATTGGCAAAACCCATTGCCTCTGCGAGCTTTGCGCCGCACGGCGCGATCCCCCCGACACCCACAGTGCCTTCCATGAGAAAACGTCCCATTCCCACCCGCCGGTTCATTAAGCCGTCGTTTACTTCATTGATTGAGAAGAAACGCGATGGCCAGGAATTCACGCAGGAGGAAATCCGTTACATTATCGATTCCACCCTCGATGGCGAGATGCCGCAGCACCAGCAGGCCGCCCTGCTGATGGCGATTTACTTCGCCAACATGTCGGCCCAAGAGACGGCGATCCTCACGGAGGAGATGATGCTCTCCGGCGAAGTCATCGATCTGTCACACATTTCGAAGCCGAAGATCGACAAGTATTCGACCGGCGGCGTCGGTGACAAAACGGCGCTCGTCCTCGCCCCGCTGGCCATGGCCAGCGGCGTCGTCGTCCCGATGATGTGCGGCGTCGAGCAGGAGTTCGTCATCACCACGCTGGAGAAGCTCTCGGCCATCCCGGGCTTCAAGAGCCACATGTCCATCCAGCACTTCGTCGACCAGCTCGCCCGCGTCGGTGGCGCGATCGCCGAGCAGAGCCCCGAGCTCGCCCCGGCCGACAAGATCTTCTACGACCTGCGTCTCGAGACCGGCACCATCCCGAGCCTCCCACTCATTACCGGCAGCGTGCTTTCCAAGAAGCTCGCCGAGGGTGCCGAGGGCCTCGTGATCGACGTGAAGTGGGGCAACGGCTCCTTCATCAAGGACCTCGAGCAGGCCAAACAGCTCGCCCGTTCCATGACCCGCGTCGGCCGCTCCATGAAGCGCCGCTGCGTCGCGCTCGTCACCGACATGAACCAGCCGCTTGGCGACACCGTCGGCACCGCGCTCGAGATCAAGGAGGCCATCGCGCTCCTCAAGGGCGAGGGTCCCGAGGACATGAAGGAGCTCGTGCTCAAGCTCGGCATGGAGATCGTCCGCCTCGCCGGCGTCGCCGGTTCCACGCTCTCGGCCAAGCAGACCGTGCAGCGCCACCTGACCGACGGCTCGGCCCTCGAGAAGTTCAAGGACATGATCAAGGCCCAGGGCGGCGACGTCTCCTACATCGACCACCCGGAAAAATTCCCGACGGCGAAGCACATCCGCAAGTTGCCCGCCCCGAAGCGCGGCTACGTGCACACCATCAACGCCGCCATGATCGCCAAGGGCGTCTCGCTCCTCGGTGCCGGCAAGGATCCCGCGCACCACAACAAGATCGACTACGCCGTCGGCGTCTCGGAGATCAAGAAGGTCGGCACGCAGGTCAAGCAGGGCGAGCCGCTGATGATGATCCACTACAACGACGAGGCGAAGCTCGAGCAGGCGCTCAACTTCTTCAAGGACGCCTATCGCCTCGCCCCCAAGCGGCCCATCCCGCCCCCGCTCGTCGTCGAGCGCGTGGCCTAACGGGCGCGCGATGCTTTCAGGCCGGTCCTCCGCGGACCGGCCTTTTTTATTTTCCGGAGGGTCGGGAATAAACGCCGACCGTCAAAAACCGCCGAACCCAACCGGCCCGGGACGGTCCTTCCTCGGGTAGGGTTAAGCCCTATCGCGGCTGCCCGGTGAAAACAGTAACCTCCCCGTCTATGAACCTGAACTATCTCATCGCCGTCCTGTGCTTCATCTTCTGGATTGTGGCATTGGTGGACTGCATCAAGAGCAGCAATCCGAACAAGGTGCTCTGGATCATCGTCATCCTCCTCCTGCCGTTCCTGGGCACGCTGCTTTATTTCATTTTTGGCAAGACGTCGGGCTGAGCCCGCGTCTTTTTTGGTCACCCGCCGGTCCTGCGCAAGCAGGCCGGCCTTTTTGTTCTCGGGTGGAGGGCCCAGCTCCAGCTGGGCCGCGGCTCAGCTGGAGCTGAGCCCTCCAAAAATGAATCGCCCTTCGTGCCCTCGCGCCTTTGCGTTGGATTATGCCCGAAGAGTTCGACGAAAAGACCCCGATCAACCCCAGCCGCCCCGACCAGGGCGACCCGCTGCCGCCGGAGCAGTGGTCGAAACCGTGGGCGCAGCTGAAGTTCGTCTCATTCCAGCCGGCCATCTTCCCGCGCATGCTCGGCGATGTGTCGCGCGACGCACGGCCGGGCGATCTCGTTTCGGTTTACGATAAGTTCGGTCACCGCGTCGGCACGGGGCTCTTCAACCCCCGCGCCAAGATGCCGCTGCGCGTCGTTGTCCATTCCAGCGAACCAATCGGCGAGGAATATTTCGAGATGGCGATCCGCCGCGCCGTGGCGCTGCGCAAGGACATGTTCCAGCTCGATGCCGTCTCCGACGCTTGGCGCGTCCTCAACTCCGACGGCGACGGCATCAGCGGCCTGACGATCGACCGCTACGGCGACACGCTTTATTGCGACGTCTATTCGCTCGGCATTTTCCACCGCCTGCCAAAGTGGCTGCCGTTGCTGCACGAGTTGCTCGGCACGAAATACGTCCGCGTCCATGTCGATCACGACCTCGGCAGCCTCGAGGGCATCAAGCCCTCGCAGATGAAGGAGATCACCGCCTCGGCGCCCGACAAGGTGAAGATCCGCGAGCACGGGGTGAAGTATGAGGTGGATTTCGCCGAGGGCCACAAGACGGGCTTCTTCTGCGACCAGCGCGACAACCGGAAGCGCTTTGGTTCGCTCGTGAAAGGGATGCGCGTGCTCGACCTCTGCAGCTACACGGGGGGCTTTTCGATCAACGCCATGCTCGGTGGCGCGACCGAGGTGACGGCCGTCGATCTCGACGAGGACGTCATCACCCAGGGCCGGCGCAACGCCAACTTGAACCAGATTTCGCCCAACAAGCTGAAGTGGGTGCACGCCGACGCCTTCGCCTACGCCCGCCAGATGCAGAAGAACGGCGAGCAGTTCGACGCCGTCATGTGCGACCCGCCGAAGTTCGTCATGACCCGCGAGCCCGCCGGCGCGTCCGAGGGCATGCGGAAATATTCCGACCTGAACCAGATCGCCGCCAGCCTCGTGAAACCCGGCGGCCTCTTCGTGACGTGCTCCTGCTCGGGCCTCGTCTCGCTCGAGACCTTCGAGGAATGCGTGATCAAGGGCGCGCATCGCCTGAACCGCCGCCTGCAGATCTTCGACCGCACCGGCCCCGGCATCGATCACCCGGTCTATTCCAACTGCCCCGAAAGCCGCTACCTCAAGGTGCTGTGGTCGCGGGTGGTGTAGGTCACGCCTTCCGGAACAGCGCCACGCGCAAGGAGAGCGTGGCGGCCAGGCTGGCGGGCAGGAGGCTCTGCCACGGAGTTTCTTCGCGCGTCAGGCGGTGGATGGACGGGGACATCTCCACCAGGTCGACCAGCACGGCGTGGGTGAGCTCAATTTTTCCTGTCACGTGCACGGATGCGACAGCGGTGAAGCCTTCCAGGTCGGCCGGGAGTTTTTCCTCGCCGATCTTGGCCAAGGGGAGAAAGGCGCGGAGTTCCTGCCAGTGGTCGGTTTGGGGATAAACGAAGAGGGCGTAGCCGCCGGGGCGGAGCACGCGGCTGATTTCGGCCAGCGGCCGCGGGGCGAAGATCGACTGGATCAGGTTCAGGC
Source organism: Opitutus sp. (assembly GCA_025361365.1). GTDB lineage: Bacteria > Verrucomicrobiota > Verrucomicrobiia > Opitutales > Opitutaceae > Lacunisphaera. The sequence goes on from JANYAM010000041.1 coordinate 10,867, forward strand.
TGCCGTCGGCAAAGGGCAGGGCGTTGAGCAGGTCCGCGCGCAGGATCAGAGATTGCTTCAGCGTCTTGGCCGCCAGCTTCACGGCGTCGACGGATAGATCCAAACCGTAGCTCGTGGGGATGCCATGAGCCCGCACCATGTGGCCCAGAAAAAAGCCCTCGCCACAGCCTAGCTCCAGGATGTTGCGCGGCGATTTCTCGAACGGCAGAGCGGCCAGTGCCGACACCAGCGGATCGAAAACTCCGGCCCGGTGCACGCGATCCCGGGCCAGGATCATGGCCTTGCTGTCGCCGCGGCCTTCGCCCTTTTGCCGGCCGTGCAGGAGGGAAAGATAACTTTCTTTGGCCAGGTCAAAGGCATGACCCTGCTCGCAGCGGTAGAACTTTTCGGCCGGCAATAGCGCTCCGCGGCAAAGCGGGCAAGTCAGGGACATGGGCGCCAAGGCTGCGAATCTCCGGGCCGTGAGGCCACTGCAAAGCGCGGCCGGCGTCCGTCCGCCGGTGACGGGGTTGGGAGTGGACAACGGGCGTCAGTTCCCAAACATAACGGCGCATGCACAGCCTGAAGAACCTGTTCGACCAGAACAAAGCCTGGGCGGCGGCGATCAAGCGCCGGGATCCGGAATTTTTCGCCAAGCTGTCCCGCCAGCAGAGCCCCGAATACCTCTGGATCGGCTGCTCCGACTCGCGCGTGCCCGCCAACGAGATCATCGGCCTGCTGCCCGGCGAGGTGTTCGTCCATCGCAACGTGGCCAATGTCGTCGTCCACACGGACCTGAACTGCCTTTCGGTCATCCAGTTCGCCGTCGATCTGCTCAAGGTGAAGCACATCATGGTGGTCGGGCACTACGGCTGCGGTGGCGTCGGCAAGGTCATCCGCTGCGAGCGCGTCGGGCTCGCCGACAACTGGCTGCGCCACGTGCAGGATGTCCGCGAGAAGCACGAAGGTTGCCTGCACCTCCTGCCGGATGACACCGCGCGCAGCGCGCGGCTGTGCGAACTCAATGTGGTCGAGCAGGCCGCCAATGTCTGCGCCACCACCATCGTGCAGGACGCCTGGGCCCGCGGCCAGGAGCTGACCGTGCATGCCTGGATCTACGGCTTGAAGGACGGCCATCTGCGCGACCTGAACATGTCGGCCAGCAATCTTGAGGAGGCGACGGCGGCCCACGTGGCGGCGCTCGCCGCGATCAACGCCGGGGGCGCGACCACGGTGCCCTGGTAGGCAGAAATAAAAAAGCCCGCGGCTGAATCGCGGGCTGGAAGAGAGGATGAAGCGCGACTCAGGCGCGGCCGAGATACGAGCCGTCGGCCGTGCTGACCTTGATCAGCTCGCCGGGCTTGATGAAGAGCGGCACGGAGACGACCAGGCCGGTCTCCATCGTGGCGGGCTTCTGGACGTTGCTGGCGGTGTCGCCCTTGATGCCCTCGGAGCTCTCGGCGACCTTGAGGGTCACGGAGGAGGGGATGTCGATCGTCACCGGGACGTCGTTGATGAAGAGGACGTCGGCCTTGCCGTTGGCGACGAGGTAGTTTTTGGAATCGCCGATCATGGCGGCGCTGATCTCGAAGGTCTCGAAAGACTCCGGATCCATGAACGAGTAGACGTCGCGGTCGGCGTAGCTGAACTCAAGGGTGCGGCGGTCGGTGTTCAGCACATCGACGTGGTCGGGGGAGTTGAAGCGCTGCTCGAGCGACTTGCCATAGCGCAGATTGCGCATCTTCACCTGGACGAAGGCGCGCAGGTTGCCCGGCGTGCGGTGCTGCGTCTCCATGATGAGGTGCGGCTCGCCGTTGAAGGTGATGACTTGGCCTTTCTTGAGATCGTTGGCTGCGGGCATGGCGGGGACAGGTAAGAGGATTTGGTTACGTAAGGGGATAGGAATACCGGGCCGCTTTTACCGATGTCAACCCCGGGCTCCATTTTCTTCCGACCGGGCCCCGGCGCATCTCCAAGCTTGTCATTTCCAAGAGGTTTCCGACACTGCCGCGACATACCCATGAAGCAGCGCACCCTTCTGCGCGAGGTCTCCATCAAGGGCAACGCCCTGCACACCGGAGACGCCGTGCATCTGACTTTGAAACCCGCGCCCGCGAACCACGGCATCGTGTTCCGGCGCGTCGACCTGCACGGCCATCCCGAGATCAAGCCGCGCGTCGACCTCGTCACGGACCTCGTGCGCGCGACCACCATCCAGCAGGGCCACGCCAAGATCCACACCGTCGAGCACGTGCTCAGCGCCCTCAGCGGCTGCGGGGTCGACAACGTCGTCATCGAGATGGACGCCAGCGAGCCGCCCATCATGGACGGCTCGGCCCGCGAATTCGTAAAGCTCATCCAGCAGGGCGAGCCGGTGGAGCAGGACGCCGAGCGCGAGTATTTCGCGCTGGCCGAGACGATCTCGGTCTCTCGCGGCAACTCCTCGATCATCGCGCTGCCCTTTGACGGGCTGAAGATCACCTGTACCAGCGCCGACGACCGTGGCATCCACACCCAGCACCTTTCCTTGGTCGTCGACCCGGAGGTCTACGTGACGCAGGTCGCCGCCGCGCGCACCTTCACCATCTACGAGGATATCGAGGAGCTGCTGAAGCTGGGCAAGATCAAGGGTGGCTCGCTCGACAGCGCCATCGTCATCAAGGGCGACAAGATCATCTCCAAGGAGCCGCTGCGCTTCGCCGACGAATTCGTGCGGCACAAGATCCTCGATATCATCGGCGACATCACGCTGCTCGGCCTGCCGCTGAAGGCGCACATCATCGCCACGCGCCCCGGCCACGCGCTCAACGCCGACCTGACGAAGCAGCTCTTTGAGAAATACGACGCGTGGAAGAAGGGCGGCAAGAAGGCCGCCAAGCCCGCCGCGCCGAAGGTCGACCTCGCCACTGAGACCACGCTCGATATCCGCCGGGTGCTCGACACCTTGCCGCACCGCTATCCGTTCGTCATGCTTGACCGCGTCGTCGAGCTGACGGAGGACAGTCTCACGGCGATCAAGAACATCACGTTCAACGAGCCGTTTTTCCAGGGTCACTATCCCGGCAACCCGGTCATGCCCGGCGTGCTCCAGATCGAGGCCATGGCGCAGGCCGCCGGCATCCTCATGATCCGCAAGAGCACCATGGAGGGGAAGACCGCGCTTTTCATGAGTTGCGACAAGGTGAAGTGGCGCAAGCCGGTCCGCCCGGGCGACCAGCTCAGCGTGAAGGTCAAGCTCACCAAGGTGCGCGGCACCATCGCCTGCGCCGAGGGCGAGTGCAGCGTCAACGGGCAGGTCGTCTGCTCGGCCGATCTGATGTTCGCCACCGTGGACAGCAGCGTGCTGGACTGACGTCATGGCCAAGCAGATCCACCCCACCGCCATCGTCGAGTCCGGCGCGGAATTGGGCGACGATGTCGTCATCGGCGCCTACGCTTTCGTCGGCGCCGGGTCGGTCATCGGCGCCGGCACTGTGCTGCACCACCACGCCAGCGTGGAGGGCTTCACCGCCGTGGGGGCGCAGTGCGAGATCTTTCCCTTCACCTGCATCGGCTCCAAGACCCAGGACCTGAAATACAAGGGCGGCCGGCCGGGCGTGAAGATCGGCGACCGCAATGTCCTGCGCGAATACGTCAGCGTGCACGCCGCCACCAAGGACGGCGAGTTCACGGTCATCGGCAGCGACAACACCATCCTCGCCTACAGCCATGTCGCGCACGACTGCCAGCTGGGCAACCACATCATCGCGAGCAATTCGGTCGGCCTGGCCGGCCACGTGATTGTAGAGGACTATGTCGGCCTCGGCGCCAAGTGCGGCGTGCACCAGTTCTGCCGCGTTGGCGCCTACGCCATGGTCGGCGCGATGTCGAAGATCGTGCAGGACGTGCCGCCGTTCATCATCGCCGACGGCAACCCCGCCATTGCGCGCTCGATCAACAAGGTCGGGCTCGAGCGCAACGGCTTTGCCCCCGAGCGGCTGGAGGCGGTGAAGCAGGCCTTCCGCGTCTTCTACCGCGCCGGCCACAACCGCACTCAGGCCTTCGAGCAGATGCACGCGCACGCGCTCGGCCAGAGCCCCGATTTCCGGCATTTCCTCAACTTCGTCGAGAAGAGCGAGCGCGGCGTGGTGGCCGGGCGCTGATCCTCGGCCTGTTTCTTGGAGGGCCCGCGTCTCTGCGGGCCGGAATGATGTGCGCCCTCCACTATTCCTTCGGCGTCTCCCCGAGTTTCCGCAGCAGATCGTAGCTGTAGAGCCCCGTGCGGTGGCCGTCGCTGAACTCGAAGCGGATGGCGTAATTGCCGATGCGCTCCCAGCCCGTCACCTCGATGCCCACGTAATTGCGCGGCGCCTCGCCGCCGTATTGGTGCCCGAAAATGTCGCGCTCGCCCTGCACCTCCGCGCTGGGCGAGGCCGCGCGCAGCGTGGCGAAGGAAATGAAGCTCTCGTGCCCGTCCGCCCAGCGGAGGGCGACCTCCGTGCCGATGAGCTGGACATCCGTGGGCGCTTGCATGGCGCAGGCTAGGCCCAAGTCGCGGCCGGTGGGAAGCCCCGAAAGCGGTTAATGGCGGCCATAAGCCCGGCAGGGTGGGCCGATGAGCCCGGATGAAATGGGCACAGGCCTGTTTACTCCGGGTCATTGGCGGCTATGCTGTTTTCCTTATGACCGCCATGGCCTACGATTCGAAACTGCCGCACGTTGTCGTGCTGGGCGCCGGGTTTGGGGGACTTATGTTCGCCAAGGAGTTCCCCGCGCACCTGGCCCGGATCACGGTGGTGGACCGGCAGAACCACCATGTCTTCCAGCCGCTGCTCTACCAGGTGGCGACGGCCGGCCTGGCGGCGCCGGACATCGCGCAGCCCATCCGCGCCATCCTGCGCGACAAGCCGAACCTGACCGTGCTCATGGCCGCGGTGCAGGGCATCGATCTCGCCGCGAAGCGCGTGCAGCTAGATCAAGGCACGCTGGATTTCGACTACCTCGTCATCGCGCTCGGCGGACAGACGAGCTATTTCGGTCATGACGACTGGGAGCAGTTCGCGCCCGGCCTCAAGACCCTGGACGACGCCGTGCGGCTGCGCCGCAACATGCTGCTCGCCTACGAACGCGCCGAGGTTGAGCCCGACCCGGTGAAGCGCGCGGAGCTGATGACCACAGTAGTCGTGGGCGGCGGGCCCACCGGCGTCGAGCTGGCGGGTTCGTTTGCCGAACTCGCGCGCACCGTGCTCTACCGGGACTTCGATCACATCGATCCGCGGCAGGCGCACATTCTCCTGGTCGAGGGCGGGCCGCGCGTCCTGGCGACTTTTCCGGCGGACCTGTCGGCCAGCGCGCAACAGCAGCTGGCCAAACTCGGCGTCGACGTGCGCCTCAACACCAAGGTCACGGCGATCCGGGAAAACGAGGTCGAGCTCGACGGCCGGCCGCTGCGCGCCGGCAACATCGTCTGGGCCGCCGGCGTGGGCGCCAGCCCGGTGACGCGGTCGCTGGGAGTGGAAACCGATCGCGCCGGTCGCATCAAGGTGCGGCCCGATCTCAGCGTGCCGGGCCACCCCACGGTTTTTGCCGTGGGCGATCTCGCCACGTTGATCGATGCCAAGGGCGTCGTGGTGCCGGGCGTGGCGCAGGGTGCCATGCAGGGCGGAACGTTTGTCGCCAAGCTCCTCGCGCAGGATCTCACCGTCGGCCCGCGGCCTCCGGAGGAGCGCCCGGCCTTCGCCTACTGGGACAAGGGGAACATGGCGACCATCGGTCGCTCCAAGGCCATCGCGCAGATCGGCAAGATGCACTTCAGTGGATTCTTCGCCTGGGTGATGTGGCTGGCCCTGCACATCGTCTTCCTCGTCGGCCTGCGCAACCGGATCTCGGTGTTCGTGAACTGGATCTACTCCTACTTCACCTACAAGCGCGGGGCACGGATCATCATGGGCGAGCCGGTCACCACACCTCCGGCTCCGGGGCCGCAGGCTTCTTCGGTTTCTTGAGCCGGCCTTCGTAGCTCCGGTCGATCTCCTCGATCTCCGGTTCCGGGATGCGGGTGAAGGCGATGCGCATCGGCGCGTCCTGCGTGGCGCCGTGCGCGCCGCCGAGATAGACGCTGTTTTTGCCCAGTACCTTGTTCAGGTGGTCGACCGCTTCGAAGAGCTTGCCGCGGGTCTGTTCGGTTTTCTCCTCGAACAGGTCAGGCGTGTGCAGCTTCAAGTCGATCAGCCGCGTGAGATGCACGCCGATGCGCAGTGGCGTGCGCCGGGCGAATTTCTCCGGCCGCTTTCCCCACAGGTCGGTCAGCGCGTGGGTGAGCCGCAGCGTGTCCTGGGTCTCGGTGAGCAGCAATTCGTGCGACCAATGAGTCTCGTCGGTGTAATCCACCGACGCACTCAGCGCGCCGGCGTAGAGCCGGGAGTGACGCAGCCGCATCGCCGCCTTCTGCAGCAGGCGGTGCAGCACCGCGAGCGCGTCGGCGTGGTTGCGCTTCGCCGGCGGCAGCACGCCGCCATGGCCGATGGTCTTGCCAATCTCGTGCTCGAAGTAGGGGAGATCGTGGCCATGGAGCAGGCCCCAGATTTGTTCGCCGCGCACGCCGCCCCAGATGCCGCGCAGTTCGTGGACGTTGGCCGCGTAGAGCTGGGCCATCGACGTGATCCCATGCTCCGCGAGGCGGCGCTGGATGTTGGGGCCGATGCCCGCGATGTCGCCGGGCGCGAGGTGCAGCAATTTCCCGGGAAGGTCGCCGTCGTCGAGGATGACGAGCCCGTCGGGCTTCTGCATATCCGACGCGACCTTGGCCAGCAGCCACGTCGGCGCGATGCCGATGGAACTGCGGAGCAGGGGACCGACCTCGCGGAAGATCTTCGCCTTGATTTTCAGCGCCAGTTTTTCGGCTTCAACGCGCGACAGCATGTCGTGCAGGTGGGCGGTGACCTCGTCGATCGATTGGACCTTCGTTTCCGGCACGAGCGACTCGATGACGGCGACCAGGCGGCGCTGGTAGTTGATATAGATTTCCGGCCGCGCCTCGACGATGATGAGGCCGGGGCAGGCGAGGCGCGCCTCGGCGACGCGCATGTTGCGCTTCAGGCCCGCGGCCTTGGCCTCGATGCTGATGGCGACGCAGCCGGTGGTTTCCGCCATCACGGGCACGATGCCGACCGGCTTGCCCCGCAGTTCCGGCCGCTCCTGCTGCTCCACGGAGGCGAAGAAGGAATTGAAATCAATTGTCAGGTAACGCAGCGCCACGAAGCTGAAACTTGTCCGGAAAGGTGGGGTGGCAAGACGCGACTCGGGGGCGGAAGGTCTCTCCTGACAGCTTTTCGGCCTCAGCAATCGGCCCAGCCGAGAGTAAGGGCCGACCGGCGAAGGGCCCCTTCGGCTTCGTCCGGTTTGGTAACAATTTGTGAACAATTTTTGACATTTTCCGGTGGGTTTTTACTTGCTTGCAGGGAGGTAAATGGGGAGAAATGGGGTGTCTTGGGGGAAGGAGCCTCCGGACACCTTCCATGGCGCAATCACGCACAACCGTTTATTCCGGCCGTTTTGAGCACACGCTCGACGACAAGAATCGTCTCACGATTCCGTCGTTGTGGCGTTGGGTGCACACGGACGAAGAGACGTTTCTCGCGATTCCGCATCCCGATTCCTACATCGCCGTGTTGCCGCCGGCGCGCGTGGACAAGCTCCTCGCGCAGATCGCCGACATGAAGTTGTCGGATCGCGACGCACAGGCCGTGAAGGCCAAGATTTTTTCCGAGGCGCTCTCGTTCACCTTCGACAAGCAGGGCCGCTTCGGCGTGAGCCCCGACCTGCTCAGGCACGCGGGCATCGCGAAGGACGCGGTCCTCAGCGGCATGGGCGACACCTTCAACATCCTCAGCCCGGCGCGTTGGACCGAGATGTCGCGCAGCACCGCCGGCGAGAACTTCGGCGACATGATGCGCCGCATCGGACTCTAACATGAAAACACTCATCACGCTCATCCGGCCCCAGCCGTTGCCCAAGCTGTCCCCTGTTTTCTGCGCGAACCGCCGCTCCCTCCTGCGCGAGCCGATCTCGATCGCTCTCCCGTGGAAGAAACTCCATGCCCGCGCCCGCTCTTGAGCTTTCCTCCCGCGCCATGAACCCGGGGCACCAACCCGTGATGTTGCACGAGGTTCTTGAATACCTCGCGCCACTCCCGGGCTCGTGCCACCTTGACTGCACCTTCGGCGGCGGCGGCCACACCCGCGCCATCCTCCAGACCGGCGCCTCCGTCGTCGCCCTCGACCGTGATCCGGCCGCCCAGCCCCGCGCCGAGGTCCTCCGCGCCGGGTTTCCCGCTACTTTCCGCCTGGTGGACCTGAACTTCGGCGACCTGGCCACGCTGCCCGACACGGGCTTCGCCGGCATCCTCTTCGACCTCGGCGTCTCCTCCTTCCAGCTCGACGAGGCCGACCGTGGCTTCGCCTTCCGCAATGACGCCCCGGCTGACATGCGCATGGACCCGCGTTCCGGTTCGTCCGCCGCCCGCTGGCTCGAGGTCGCCAGCCACGACGCCCTGGTCCGCGCCATCCGCGATTACGGCGAGGAAAACAGCTGGCGCCGGGTCGTCGCCGCGATCGAGGCCGCCCGCGGCACCGGGGCGCTCGCCCGCACCGCTTCGCTGGCCTCGCTCATTTCCGACGCCCTCCCGGCCGCGGTCAAGCGCGAGAGCCGCATCCATCCCGCCACCCGCTCCTTCCAGGGCATCCGCATCGCCGTCAACGACGAGCTCGGTGCCATCGAGCGCGCGCTCCCGGCCGCGTTCGCCAAGCTCGCCTCCGGCGGCGTGCTCGCCGTCATCAGTTTCCATTCCCTCGAGGACCGGCCCGTGAAGCAGTTCTTCCGCGCGATGTGCGGCCAGCCGGTCGACGCCAACGACGCCACGCCCCAGCAGCTCCGCGCCAAACACGCCGAGCCGCTCACGCGCAAGCCGCTCACGCCGTCCGAGGCTGAAATTTCCGCCAATCCCCGCAGCCGCTCCGCCAAGCTGCGCGTCCTCCGCAAACTCTGAACTCGTCGCCGCCATGAAACCACCTCCGGCCAACGCCTTCATCAACCGGCTCATCGCCCTGACCCTGTTGCTCCTCATCTTCTCCGGTTCCCTCGGCCTCGGCGCCGTCTGGGTGCGCCAGGAAATCTCCTCGACCGCCAACCGCAGCCGCGCGCTCGTGACCAAGCTCAACGACGTCGAGCGCCGCCTCGACGAGGTGAACGCCGAGATCGCGACCGCCGCGAGCCCGGGCACCCTGATGCGGCAGAACGAGGCCATGCGCCTCGGCCTCGCCACGCCCAAGGAGACCCAGGTCGTCCGCGTCGAGGGTTCGCCCGAGCTGCGCCTCGCCGCCAAGCGCAACCGCGAGATCTTCAGCCTGGCGTCGGCCTCCGCCGGCGACAACGCCCCCGCCTTCCGCGTCATCACCGCCTCCCTCCGCTAAACCGCGCCGATGTCCAAGGGTTTTGCCAACAACCGCCTGACGTTCCTCTCCCTCGGGGTCGTCGCCTGCTTCATGGCGGTGGGGGTGCGCCTGGTGTTCCTCCATGTGGTCGACCGGGACGAGCTGCTGCACTTCGTGGACAAGGCCCGCCGTCAGATCGTGGTCGAGCACGCCCGCCGCGGCGCCATCCTCGATGCGCGCGGCAACCTGCTCGCGACCAGCCGCTCCGAGATGACCGTGGCAGTCGACGCCTGGTCGCTCGACGAATATCTCCAGATTGAAAAGAATCCCATCAAGCGCACCCGCAAGGCCGCCGACGAACAGGTCAAGCGTGTCCAGCTTGCCGGCCTGCTCGGACTGACGACGGCTGAGGTGGAGCAGGCCTTCGTCCCCGCGATGCGCCCCCTCAAGCCCGAGCTCGACAAGCGTGACGGCAAGGTCGACGGCCTGACGAAGGACCGCTGGGTCAAGCTCCGCGAGGGCGTCACCGATGCCGTCTTCGACCAGATTGCCGCGCTGAACATCCGCGGGCTCACCGCCGAGCGCGTCTACCGCCGGGTCTACCCGGGCGACGGCCTCGCCGCGCACCTGATCGGCTTCGTGAACAAGGAAGGCATGCCTCAGAGCGGCGCCGAGTCCCGCTTCGACCTCTATTTGAAAGGCCAGGACGGGTGGATCGAGTCCGAGAAGGATGGCGCCCGCCGCGAGCTCGCCCAGTTCCGCTCCCGCGAAGTGCCGGTGCAGGACGGCAACGACGTCGTGCTGACCATCGATTCGGTCGTGCAGCACATCATCGAGGACGAGCTGAAGGTCATCGCCGAAAAATACCAGCCAAACTTCGCCACCATCATCGCAAGCGACCCGATGACCGGCGAGATCCTGGGCATGGCGAACTACCCGAGCTTCAACCTGAACGAATACAGCAAGGCGCCGCTCGCCGCGCTCAACAACCGCGCCGTCACCGACACGATCGAGCCCGGCTCGACCTTCAAGATCGTGGCCGCCGGCGCCGCGCTCAACGAGGGCCTGGTGTTCCCCGGCTCGATGTTCGACTGCGGCAGCCCCACCATCGATTACAAGGGCAAGACCCTCAAGCTGCCGAAGGAGGACGAGCCGTTCGGGATGCTGAGCGTGGCGGACATCGTCGCGCACTCCAGCAACCGCGGTGCCGCCCAGCTCGCCATGAAGCTCGGCGAGGACCGCTTCTACGACTACGCGCGACAATACGGCTTCGGCCAGCTGACCGGTTTCGCCCTCGGCGGCGAGGTCCGCGGCACGCTCGCTGCGCCCGCCAAGTGGGACGGCCTCACGATCACCCGCATGCCGATGGGCCACTCGGTCTCGGCGACCCCCCTGCAGATCCACATGGCGATGAGCGCCGTGGCCAACGGCGGCGTGCTCCTCCGGCCGCAGATCATCAAGGTCATCAAGGACGCCAACGGGAACGTCATCCGCGCTTTCGACCCGGAACGGCGCGACGCGGCGCTCAAGCCGAGCACCGCCGCGCTCCTCGCGCAGCTGCTCACGGGCGTCGTCCGCGTGGGCACGGCCAAGGGTTTCGATATCGCGGGCTTCGAGGTCGCGGGCAAGACCGGCACGACGCAGAAACTCATCGACGGCAAGTATTCCACGACCCACCACGTCTCCTCCTTTGTTGGTTTCTTCCCGGCGAGCCGTCCGGAAATCGTGCTCTCCGTCATCGTGGATGACGCCAAGGTTCCGTCGAGCCTGGGCGGCATCGCCTACGGCCGCGTGGTCGCGGCGCCGGCGTTCAAGCATATCGCCGAGCAGCTGATCCAGTATCGCGACATCAAACCGGTGCAGCCGGTGAGCCGCAGCCTCCTCGCCATGACAGGAGGTGCCCCGTGATCGGCTACCTCACCCCCAATTACCCGCTCGTCGCCGCCTTCCGCTCGCTGCCCAAGACCCGCACCCGCCCGGCCGACCGCGTTTCCCAGCGCATCTTCAAACTGGCCCCCAAGCTCTCCGACTATTTCCGCGACGGGGAATTTCTCGCGAGCAAGGGCGACCTCGACCGTCCGATCTCGGGCCTGGCGATGGACAGTCGCCGCGTGATGCCGGGCAACCTTTTCTTCGCACTGCCGGGCCGGCGCGCCGACGGCACCTCCTTCGTGGACGAGGCCATCCAGCGCGGGGCCGTCGCCATCGTGGGCGAAAGAATCCCCGCGGGCACCGCCGCCCGCGTCACGTATATCCAGGTCGCCGATGCCCGCCGGGCGCTCGCACTGGTGTCGCAGCGCTACTTCAATTTCCCCGACAAGGCGCTCGACCTCGTCGGCGTCACCGGCACCCACGGCAAGACCACCGTCACCAGCCTGCTCAAGCACCTGCTGGCGACGCCGGCCCAGCGCGTCGGCCTGATCGGCACCATTCACTACGACCTGGGCACCCGCATCGTGCCGTCCTACCGCACGACCCCGGAGTCGCTCGAGCTCTACGGTCTGCTCGCCCAGATGCGCGACGCCGGCTGCCGCCAGGCGGCACTGGAGATCAGCGCGGAAGGCATCGACCAGCAGCGGGTGCTCGGTCTGCAGCTCGGCGTGGCGGTGTTCACCAACCTCACCAGCGACCATCGCGAGCATAAACAGATTTTCGGCACCGGCACCGGCCCGGCCCCGCGTGCCGTGGCCATTAACCTCGATGATCCTGCCGGCCGCTCGCTCGTGGCCGCGGTGGCGCCGTCCGTCAAGGTTGTGACCTTCGGCGAATCGCCCATGGCCACCGTCCGCGCGGAGAATGTCCGCCTGAATTTCAAGCACACCCTGCTCCGTCTCGTCTGGCCCGAGGGCAGCATGGAGATCGAGAGCGCGTTCATCGGTCGCTACAACGTGAGCAACCTGCTCGCCGCCTTTGCCGCCTGCTATGCGCTTGGCCGTGATCCGTCGGTCATCGCGGCGCGGCTCAAGAGCTTTGGCGGCGTCCCGGGCCGCATGGAGCGGATCGACGAAGGTCAGCCCTTCAATGTCTTCGTGGACTATGCCCACACCGACGATGCCCTGCACAGCGCCCTCGGCATGCTCCGCGCCGCCACGCCGGGCCGGCTGTTCGTGGTATTCGGCTGCGGCGGCAACCGCGACCGCAGCAAGCGCGCGCTCATGACCGGCGCCGTGCAGGAATTCGCCGACCAAGCCTGGGCCACGGCAGATAACCCGCGCGGCGAGACGCTCGGCCAGATTTTCAGTGACATGCAGGCCGGCGTGCCGGACGCGGCGAAGATCACCTTTACCGAGGACCGCCGCCGCGCCATCAGCCTGGCGCTCGAGGCGGCCCGCGCGGGCGACTGCGTGCTGATCGCGGGCAAGGGCCACGAGAATTACCAGGAATTCGCCGACACCATCGTGCCGTTCGACGACCGCCAGGTCGTCCGCGAGTTGATCGGCACCCAGAGCATCCAGCCCGCCTGAGCTCCCGCCCATGCCCGCCTTCTCCCCAGATCAACTCGCCACGTGGACCGGCGGGTCTTGGACCCGCATTCCGGGCGGGGCGGTCACGGGCTTCAACCAGGACACGCGCACGCTGAGCTCCGGGCAGGTCTTTGTCGCGCTCAAGACCGACAAGCGCGACGGCCACGATTTTCTCCATGAGGCGCAGCAGGGTGGGGCGGTCGCCGCGCTCGTCGGCCGCGAGGTCACCGGGACGACGCTGCCGCAGCTGGTGACGGCCGACGCGCTCGGCGCCTTCCAGCGCATTGCCCGTGAACACCGCCGCGAATTCCACGGCACCGTCGTCGGCGTGACCGGCAGCGTGGGCAAGACCTCGACGAAAGACCTGCTCGCGCTGTTGCTCGGGGGCAGCCCCGACGTCCTCGCCACCGAGGGCAACCTGAACAATCACCTCGGCGTCCCGCTGACACTTACGCGGCTCGACGCCTCGCATCGCGCGGCCGTCATCGAGGCCGGCATCAGCGGCCCCGGCGAGATGGCCGGCCTGGCCGAGATGATCGAGCCCGACCACAGCGTCGTCACCCTCGTGGCGCCGGCGCACCTGGAGAAACTCGGCTCGCTCGCCGGCGTGGCGGCCGAGAAAGCCCGGCTCCCCGCGGCCAACCGCGCCGGCGGTCTCGCCGTGTTTCCGATTTCCTGCTGGGCCCACGAGCCGTTCCGGGCGCTGGCCAACCCGCTCGTGCTGGTGCCGGAGAGCGAGGCGTTGACGAAGGTTTCCGCCCGCACCGTGAAATTCAGCGTGTTCCATCGCCCCGAGCGCACCGAGGTGACGTTCGAGGGCCGCCGCCGTTTTGTGCTGCGCCGCGTCTCGGCCGGCATGGCGCAGAACGCGGCGCTCGCCCTGACGCTCGCCTCCGAACTCGGCGTGAAGGATGCGGCTTTGCAAACGCGCCTGGAAAACTGGGCGCCCTCGAAGTGGCGCGGCGAGCTGCGCATGAGCGGCGAGGCCACGGTGTATTGCGATTTCTACAACGCCAACCCGGCCGCGATGACCGACGCGATCGACGCCTTCAACGGCGCGGTGCCGGCCGACCTGCCGCGGCTCTATGTGCTCGGCTCGATGGAGGAACTCGGCGTCGAGTCGGCCAACTACCACCGCGCACTCGGGCGGCTGCTGCACCTCCGCCGCGGTGACTTCCTCTTCGCCCTCGGCAGCCAGGCCGCCGCGCTCCGCGAGGGCCTGCTCGAGAACGGCAACGATCCCGCGTCGGTCGCCGTGATCACCGACGTCGCGCCTGTGCGGGAGCGCCTCGCCGGGTTCAAGGGCTCCGTTTTCCTGAAAGGCAGCCGCCGTTACCAACTCGAAACCGTGCTCGATCCACACGCTCCCGCCCATGCCCATTGATTCCACCCTCTCCTCGGCGACCGGTCGTCTGCCTGCCGGGCGTGACGAAGCGTTGCGCCGCTACACCCAGCACCTCGCGGCCATCCAGCTTAAGAACAGCCGCTGGTGCGCGCTGTTGTCCCATGGCCGGTCGGCCGTCCGCGGGAACCTGTGGTCGGCCGTCGGCCCGAAAGCCTCGCCCCATGCGCACTAGTTTCAGCCCCACCTCCGCGGCCGCCCGACTCCTGGCCGCCCGCCCGGCACCGGCCAAGACGGACACCGGCTCCACGCCGCCCTTCGAGCCGCGCTGGTGCGAATGGCCGCGGCGCACGCCGGCCCCGCGCCCGCGCGCGGGCATCTGGCAGACCCTGCAGCAGATCCAAGCCCGCCATGCTTAGTTATCTCGCCAATTACGCGCACGTTTGGGGACCGCTGCGACTCTTTGCGTCGCACTTGTTCCGCGCCGTCATGGCGACGGGCACGGCGTTGGTGATCGGTTTCCTCGTCGGCCCGTGGCTCATCGGCCGCTTCCGCGCGCTGAAGTTCGGCCACGGCTACATTGACGAGCGCACCGGCGCGCTGGGCGCGACCTATTTCGACAAGAAGCACACGCCGACGATGGGCGGGCTGATTATTTTTATCGCCGTGTTTGGCAGCACCGTGCTCTGGGCCGAGCCCAATGTCTGGACCGTCGTCGCGCTCTTTGTCTACACCGCCCTGACGGTGCCGGGCTGGCGCGACGACTACCTGAAGGTCGTCCACAAGAACAAGGACGGCATCAAGTCCTGGGAAAAGATTGCCTGGCAGTCGATGGCCACGCTGGTCGCGCTCGGCATGCTGTTGTGGCACCCGGCGAGCAAGACGAAGATTCTCGAGCTGTGGGTCCCGTTCTTAAAGACCGCGCTCATCCCCGCCATGCCTTGGTGGCTGCTGCTCGTGCTACTCTATCTTTGGATTGTCGGCTTCAGCAACGCCATCAACCTGACCGACGGCCTCGACGGCCTCGCCACGGGTTGCACCATCACCGTGGCGCTGGTGTTCGGCATCATGGCCTACGTCGCGGATAACAGCATCGCCGCGCAATACCTGCTCATCAGCTACGTGCCCGGCACGAGCGAACTCACGGTCATTTGCGGGGCGTTGATCGGCGCCTGCATGGCCTTCCTCTGGTTCAACTCGCACCCGGCCGAGGTGTTCATGGGCGACACCGGCTCGCTGGCGCTCGGCGGGCTCATCGGCGTCATGGCCTTCATGATCCACCAGCCGTTCACCTTGGTGATCGTCGGCGGGGTCTTCGTGCTGGAGGCCCTCTCCGTTATTTTTCAGGTCAGCTGGTTCAAGTGGACGAAGCGGCGCACCGGCACGGGCCGGCGGCTCTTCCTTATGGCGCCGATCCACCACCATTTCCAGAAGCGCGGCTGGCCGGAGACAAAGGTCGTCCTGCGCTTCTGGATCCTCTCGCTCGGCTGCGCCCTGGCCGGCCTGGCGACACTCAAGCTTCGCTGATTTTCCCTCCCTCCCAACTCAACTCCTCAACTCCCTCCCACCATGCTGGATGATCCCGCTGAACAACCCTTGCCCATCGTCACCGACACCCGCCTGGCTTTCGCGCCCGGCACCCTGATCGCCGTCGGCGTCTGGGCCTGCGCCTTCGCCGCCTTTGTTGTGCTCGGGCTGCAGCCCTGATCCCCCCGTCTCATGCCCATCGACTACAACTTCGAGGCCACGCCCAGTTTCCGCGACGTCACCCGCACCAGCCTCATCCTGCTGCGGCAGCCGATCGTTCGCTCCCTTTCCAAGCTGCGCCGCCTCCGGAAGGGGCAGGCGGTCCCTGAGGGTCCGCTCGTGCGCACCGCCAAGACTTTCGCAGGAGTTCGCTGACAGGTTCTTTATACTATCAATCGGAACCTTACCTAAATTTGCTGTCAGCGAACACCTGCTCTTCTTTCATGCCGATCACCCACGACACCTATCTTTCCGCGACGTTGGCGCACCTTTGGGGCGCCCCGAGCGCCGACCAAGGGAAGCTGTCTGCGTGGAATGGTCCGCGTCATGATCAGTCAAGCCACCGGGCCACACCACCCACGCCGGCCGGCATCGCCTTCACCGGTCAGCCAGCCGGCACCGGGGTGGGGCGACAGACTTTCAAACCCATGGGGGAAAAGCTGTGAATAACTCCCATTTTTAGATAGCAAATCTCCCACCTCAGCCCTCATATATCGCCATGAAAATCCTCCAGATCTTCGGAGCAGTCGTCGCCGTGCACCTGCTTGCGTTTATCTTCATTTTTGCCAGCCCTGGCTGCCAGTCCGGCCCGCGCAACATTCCCACGCCCGACGCCACCGTGCCCACCGGCGGCACGGCCGAACCCGTGACGTTCACCCCCGCGGCCCCGCAGCCCGTTGACTTGGGCACCGGCTCGGTCGGCTACAATCCCGCTTCGCCCGCCGGCCACGCCGCGCCGACGCGCCCGGGTTCCGCCAACGCCGTCGCGATCACGCCCGCCAAGGCCACCGCCGAGGTTGCGCCCGTCAGCACCTACACGGTGGGCAAAGGGGACAGCCTCTGGACCATCGCGAAGAAGAATCACCTGTCCGTCTCCGAACTGGCCAAGGCCAACAACCTGCCCGTTGGCGCCGCGTTGCAGCCGGGCAAGAAGCTCATCATCCCGGGCAAAATCGGCGCCGCTCCCGCACCGGCTCCGGTCGCGGCGGGGGACAAGCCGCACGATCTCGGCACGCTCACCCAGGCCACGCCCGCCACGGCCAAGCCCGCGGGCGGCGAGAAACACACCGTGGCCGTCGGCGAGAGCCTCGGCGTCATCGCGCGCAAATACGGCATCACCCTCGGCGAGCTCGCTGCGGCCAACAACATCACCGATCCCTCCAAGGTCCGCGCCGGCCAGACACTCATCATCCCCGGCGGCAAGGGCACCGGCGCGAAGGCCGCGACCTCCACCTCGACGACCGCCAAGGGTGGCACGACGAAGGCGGCGGCCCCCGAGACCGCGCCGGTCACGCCGGCCGCGACGCCGCATTTTGAAATCGCCCCGCCGCCGCCCGGCCAGGATCTCGATTCGGGTCTGAAGAACGCCAGCACCGAGGTGCCGACGATCAAGGTGGAAGACGCCAAGCCCACGCCGCCGAAGAACTAACCGAGCACCACCATGGTGGGTTCGCCGAGCGCCGCTGTTCTTCGCCGACCTCTCACGATCACCCCCGCGAGCGTCATTGTCGTCTGTGTGGCGGCCTTAGTCTCGCTTGGGCTCGTAGTGTTGTTTAGCGCGAGCTCGCCCATCAAGGGCGGGCCCTACGCCTACCTCTACAAGCAGTTCATCTTCCTCGCGCTCGCCATCGGCGCCGGCTGGCTGGTCGCCATCGCCGACCTCGAGCACCTGCGCAAGTTCGCCTGGGTCGTCGCGGCCATCTCGCTCGTCTCGCTCGTGCTGGTGCTGTTCACGCACCCGGTCAACGGCAGCCGCCGCTGGCTGGGTATCGGCGGTCTCGGCTTGCAGATGACGGAGTTCGCCAAGCTCGCGCTGGTCTTCTCGCTCGCGCACTACCTGGCGGTCAACCAGAGCCGGCTCCATGACTTCTGGCGCGGCTTCGTGCTGCCGCTGGCGTGGATCGGGGCCTTCGCACTGCTGGCGATTGTCGAGCCGGACTTCGGCGCGGCGATGCTGCTCGGTGCGATCGGGGTCATCCTGTTGTTTCTCGCGGGGGCCCGGCTGAAATTCCTCCTGCCGTGCATCGGCACGGCGTTGCTAGGCTTCATCGTGCTGGTGGCCAACAATCCCGTGCGCCTGCAGCGCGTGCTTTCCTTCCTCGACCCCGAGGCCAACCGCCAGGGCACCGGCTACCAGCCATGGCAGGCGCTGCTCGCCTTCGCTGCGGGCGGCGTCGACGGCGTCGGCCTCGGCAACGGCCGTCAGCAAAATGCGTTTCTGCCCGAGGCGCACACCGACTACATCTTCGCCATCATGGGCGAGGAGATGGGCCTCATCTTCACGCTGCTTACCGTTATCCTCTTCGTGACGATCTTCGTCGCGGGCCTGATGCACGTGCGCCGCGCGCCGAACCTGTTCCAGTTCCTGCTCGTGACGGGCTCCGTGCTCCTTATCACGCTCCAGGCGATCATCAACCTTGGCGTCGTCACGAGCCTGCTCCCGTCGAAGGGCATGTCGCTGCCGTTCATCAGCGCGGGTGGTTCGAATCTGCTCCTGATGGGCCTGCTGGTTGGCGTCATCATCAATTCCCAGCGCACGTGGGAGCGGCCGAAGCCGCTGGTGCGGAAACGCTCGCTCACGGAGGTGATCGCGTGAGAGCGAAATCCCAAAGGCCAGACGCCAATTTCCAAACAAACTCCCAATGTCGGAGGTTTGTCGGGAATTCGGCCCTTTGTTTGGCGTTTGAGATTTGGCGTTTGGAGTTTTCCACGGAGGTGGGTTCATGAGCCGGTTCATCATCGCCTGCGGCGGCACGGGCGGCCACCTCTCGCCGGGCATCGCGCTGGCCGAGGCGCTGATGGCGCGCGGCCACACCGTCACGCTCTTCATCAGCCACAAGAAGGTGGACACCCGCCTGGTCGAGAAATACCCGCACCTGCCCGCCGAGCGCGTGCCGAGCGCGCCGTTCGGCTGGCGGCCTGACGTGCACCTGCGGTTTCACTGGAAACAGACGCAGGGCCTGCTCTTCAGCCTGCGCTTCATGCGTGCGACCCGGCCGGACGCCATCATCGGTTTCGGGGGCTTCACCAACGCCGGCGTGGTCCTGGCGGGCCGCTTGCTTGGCATCTCGGTCGCCTTGCACGAGGCCAACCGCGTGCCCGGCCTCGCCATCCGCGTGCTCTCGCGCTTCGCCGCCCGCCTTTATCTTCCACCGGGCGTCCGCCTCCCGGGCATACGCGGGGTTGTGGTCCGTCACACCGGCCTGCCGGTGCGCAATGAGATCACCCGCCTGCCGCGCGACGAGGCTCGCGGCCGGCTCCGCCTGGATCCCGCGCAGAAGCTGCTGGTGGTACTCGGCGGCAGCCAGGGCTCCGGCAACCTGAACCAGTGGGCGGAGCAAAACCTCGCGACGCTCGCGCACGAGGGCGTCCAGGTTTACTGCGTCACCGGCCTCGGCAAGGGCAGCGAGGGCGTGCGCGAGTTGCACGGCAAGAGCGGCCAGGTGGTGCGCAGCACGTTCGTGGCTTTTTCGGACCGCGTGGGCGTGCTGATGTCCGCCGCCGACCTCGTGCTCAGTCGCGCCGGCGCCGGCACGCTGGCCGAGCTGGTGCGCTGCGAGACGCCGGCCGTCCTGATTCCCTATCCGCACGCCGCCGACAACCACCAGTGGGCCAACGCCTCGTATTTCGAGCAGCAGGGCGGCGGCGTGGTGATCGCCGACCATGCGGTGGCGGGCCTGCACCAGGAAGTGCTCGATGTCATCTTCAACGACTGGCTGCTGAACAAATTCCGCCTGAACCTGCACCGCATGTCGCAGGAGAACAGCATCGACACCATCGTGCATGACCTGGAGAGCCTCGCGTCGGGCACGCCGCCGCCGGGCCACCTGCGGCCGGTGCCTTCCGCCACATGAATGCCATCCACTACTTCTTTGTAGGGTCGGCGCTAGTCGCCGGACCGGTCCGCCGGCAAGCGGCGACCCTACATTCCAGCAGATGAGCGCCTTCGCCAAAGTCCCGGACCTGGAGCTGCGCGAGGCCGCGTGGAATGAATTCGTCGCGGCCGTCCGCCCGCTGCTGACGCCGGCGACCAAGTTCACCGAGCGCGAGGTGCTCGGCCCGAAGACGACGATGCGCGTCGGCGGCCCCGCGCGGGTCTACGCCGAGCCGGCCAGCGCCGCCGAATTACGCCACCTGCTCGTCGGGGCGCACCGCCGCGGTCTGCCGGTGCTGATGCTCGGGCGCGGCTCCAATCTCGTGATTCCCGACGCCGGCGTCGACGGACTCGTCCTCAACCTGGCGCACGAACACTGGCAGAGATTCGAGCCGCAGCCGGACGGTCGGATCCGCGTGGGCGCCGGGCTGCGGTTGAAAAACCTCTGCGGCCTCGCCACGAAGGCCGGCCTCAAAGGCTTTGAGTTTCTCGAGGGCATCCCGGGCAACGTCGGCGGCGCCCTGCGCATGAATGCCGGCGCCATGGGCGGCTGGATGTTCGATGTTGTCGCGGAAGTTGAAGTGATGAGCTTTGCCGGCGAACTGCGCGTCCTGCAGCGAAGCGAGATGCAAGTTGATTACCGGCACTGCGCGGAGTTGCACGAGGCCATCGCGCTTGGCGCCGTGCTGAAACCGGCCGCGAGCGCCGAGGCGAACGACATCCGCCGGCAGATCGACGTCTACCAGAAGAAGCGCGTCGAGTCCCAGCCGCGCGAGCCGAGCGCCGGTTGCATCTTCAAGAACCCGCCGGGCAACTCCGCCGGCCGGCTCATCGACGAGGCCGGGCTCAAGGGCGCGCGGGTGGGGGACGCCGAGGTCTCGGCCGTGCACGCCAATTTCATTGTCAACCGCGGCCACGCGACCAGCGCCGACATCATCGGCCTGGTCCGCCAGATCCGCGCCCGGGTGAAGAGCGCGAAAGGCGTCGACCTGGAACCCGAGGTGCTGCTCTACGGGCAGGAATGGAAGGACGTATTATGAAGCAACCGGTCATCGCTGTCTTTGCTGGCGGCACATCCCCCGAACGCGAGGTTTCCCTGGGTTCCGGCAAGGCCGCGGCCCTGGCCATGGCCTACACGCATCCCACGCAGTTCTTCCCGATCGAGGCGGACGCCCTACCCGAGGGGCTCGACCCGGCGATGCACATCGTCTGCTCCACGCTGCACGGCGTGTTCGGCGAGGACGGCGGCATGCAGCGCCTCCTGGAAAAGGCCGGCGTGATCTATGCCGGCTGCGACGCCAAGTCGAGCGAGCTGACCTTTGATAAATGGCGCACGCGGCAGACCGTGTCGGCCCAGGGCGTGCAGGTGGCGCCGGGTCGGGTGTTCCAGGCGTCGGCCAAGCCGACCGCCGCGGCACTGAGTGCGGAGTTTGGCGAGCAGGTGGTGCTCAAGCCCAATTGCCAGGGCAGCAGCGTCGGCCTGCAGATCGTGACTTCCAAGGTCGGGCTCGAGATCGCGCTGGGCGGCATCCGCCAGGGCGAGTGGGTGGTGGAGGAGCGTATCCTCGGCCGCGAGTTCACCGTCGGCTTGCTGCGCGGCCGCGGAATGGGCGTCGTGGAGATCGTGCCGAAGTCCGGCGTCTTCGACTACACCAGCAAATATACCAAGGGCCTCACCGAGTATTTCGCCCCGGCGCAGATCTCCGAGGAGATGGCGACGCGGATCCGCGTGGCTGCCGAAACCGCCTTCGCCGCCTGCGGCTGCCGCGACTACGCGCGCATCGACTTCATGCTGTCGAACGACGGCGAACTTTATTTGCTCGAAATCAACACGTTGCCGGGCATGAAAGAGACGAGCCTGCTGCCGATGAGTGCGCGTTGCGTAGGGCTGGATTTTATCGCGCTGTGCCGCGAGATGGTGGCCCCCGCCGTGGAACGATTCGCCCAGGCTTCCGCCCAGCGCAAATGAATCCCGCTCCCGACCTCACCGCTCCGCCTCCGGGCCGCTCCTGGCGCAACATCCGCCAGGAAGTGAGCGCGCCGGCCATGTCGCCGCGGGGCCGTCGCCGCCGGCTGGCGGCATGGGCGAAAGTCGGGGCGCTGGCCGTCGTGATCGCCGGTTCCGGCTGGGGTCTCTACGAATTTGCCCGCTCCTGGTCCACCGACCGCGCGGCCCTCGCCACGGCGTTGCACAGCGAACGCGTGCGCGACACCGTGCTGATCACCGATGGCGTGCTGACCCGGGATTGGGTCGCGGGGAAACTCACTTTGCCGAAGGAGGCCAGCCTGATGACGCTGGACCTGCCGGCGCTGCGCGACCGGCTTCTCACCAGCGGCCAGGTGCGCGTCGCCGTGCTAACCCGCAATTTCCCCGACACGCTGGTCGTCACCTTGCAGGAACGCACCCCCGTGGCGCGGGTGCAGGCGGCCGACGCGGACGGCGCCGCCAAGCAGCTGCTCGTGGCGAAGGACGGCACCGTCTATGACGGGTTGAACTATGACAAGACCATGCTGGCCGGGCTGCCCTGGCTCGACGGCATCCGCCTCGTGAAGTCAGGGGGCGGCTTCGAGCCGGTCGACGGCATGGCCGATGTCTCCGCCCTCCTCTCGACAGCCCAGCTGCAGGCCCCGCACCTCTATCGCGAGTGGCTCATCGTGTCGCTCGCCCGCCTGGCCGAGCGCGATGAGATCGTCGTGAAGGCGCAGGACATCCCCGAGATCGTTTTCAGCCGCAAGCGCGACTTCTTCAAGCAGGTCGCACAGCTCGACTACGTGATCGACGCCGCGCACGGCCTCGAGGCCGCGCCGCTGCTCCAGTCGGTGAACCTCACGCTCGAGGGCCAAGTGCCCGTGAAGCTGCAGGGCACACCCGCCGGGCTGGCCGTCACGCCCATCACTCCTTCCTTCCCTCTTAAACCTTCACAACGGAAAACCAAACGTGAGTTCTAGCAGAATCGTCGCCGCCGTCGAAATCGGCACCGGCAAAATTGCCGTGCTCGTGGGTGAGATCACCCGCGGGCGCAGCCTCAACATCATCGGCGTCGGCGTCTCGCCCTCGCGCGGCGTGATGAAAGGCGAGGTCGTGGACTACAAGGCCGCCTGCGAGGCGACCCACCACGCCTTGGAAATGGCCGAGAAGCGCGCCGGCGCCCGTATTGAG
Source organism: Opitutus sp. (assembly GCA_025361365.1). Taxonomy (GTDB): domain Bacteria; phylum Verrucomicrobiota; class Verrucomicrobiia; order Opitutales; family Opitutaceae; genus Lacunisphaera. Next base: position 33,842 of record JANYAM010000041.1, read on the forward strand.
GAGGTCTGGCTCGCCCAGACCGGCGGCCACCTCGACGCCTTCTATAATGAAGCGTCGGTTAACGTGAAGTCCGCCGACAACACCGTAACGCAGCTCGACATCGCCTCCGTTTGCGACCTGGCCAAGGAGAAGGAGCTGCCCGCGGGTCGCTCGCGCATCCACGAGATCCGCCGGCCCTTTCGCCTCGACGGCCGCGCCGTGCCGGCCCCCGAGCACCTGTCGGGCCGCCGCCTCGAGGTCGGCTACTGGATCGTCCACGGACCCGAGAGCAAGATCAGCGACAACATCCACGTCGTGGGCGGCTACCATTTGGAAGTGCGCGAACTCGTCCTCGCCAGCCTCGCCACGGGCTCGCTGCTGACCAGCGCCGAGGAGCGTTCGCAGGGCGTCCTGGTGATCGACATCGGCAAGGGGGTCACCGACTACGTGCTTTACCGCGACGGCCATGTGCTCGTCACCGGCACGCTGCCGGTCGCCGGCGACCACCTGACCAACGACCTCAGCATCGGCCTGCGCGTCACCACCGCCCAGGCGGAGATGCTCAAGCTGCGCCACGCGCGCGCGACGACTCTCTCCCGCGACAAGTCCGACAAGGTCTGGCTCAATGGCGACGCCTCCTTCGGCGACCGCCAGCTGCCCAAGATGGCGATCGAGACGATCGCCGCGGCCCGCACGCTCGAGCTGCTCGAGGTGGTCCGCGCCAAGCTCGGCCCGGCCTTCGTGGCGGAGCACTGCGGCGCGGGCGTCATTCTTGCCGGCGGCACCGCCAAGCTGCCGGGCATCGAGGAGGCCGCCACCCGCGTCTTCGGCCTGCCGGCCCGCCGCGGCGAGCCGCCGGGCTGGGTGAAGGAGGAATTGCAGGACCCGATGTTCAGCACCGTGCTGGGCGTCTTCCAGTTCGGCCTCCGCACCGCCCACGAGCACGCCGTGCCGCCGCGCCGCAAGACCGGCCTGCTGAGCAACCTCACGAAAATCTTTGCCGTCTCCTGACTATGAGCCTTCCCCCGAACGAGCTCCCCCTCGAGGCCCTGACCGACCGCAACGTCGGCATCAAGCTCATCGGCGTGGGCGGCGGCGGCTCGAACGCCGTCGACCGTCTCAAGATGGAGAACCTCGATCGCCTGCAGCTGGCGGTCATCAACACTGACTTGAAGGCCCTCGGCACCTCGCCGGTGCAGGACAAGATCCTGATCGGCGCCTCGCTCACCCGCGGGCTGAGCGCTGGCGGGGACCCCGAGCTCGGCCGCAAGGCCGCGGAGGCCGACGCCGACAAGATCGCTGAGATCGTCAAGGGCACGGACCTGATCTTCCTCGTCGCCGGGCTCGGTGGCGGCACCGGTTCCGGCGCGACGCCGGTGGTCGCGGAGATCGCGGCCGAGGCCGGCGCCATGGTCGTCGCCTTCGTCACGCTCCCGTTCAGCTTCGAGGGCGGCCGCCGACGCAAGCAGGCCGAGGAGGCCCTGGCCGAGCTGCGCCGCGTCTGTGACGCCGTCATTCCGCTCGCCAACGACATGCTCCTGCAGGAGGGCACCGAGTCCACCAGCGTCCTCGATTCCTTTGCCCGCGCCGACGAGTGGATCGGCCGCGGCGTGAAATCCATCTGGGGCATGCTCTCGCGCACCGGCCTCATCAACGTCGACTTCACCGCCCTGCGCCAAGTGTTCCAGCACCGCGGCGGCAAGACCCTCTTCGGCCTCGGCCTCGGCACAGGTGAGAATCCCGCCGCCGCCGCGCTCGACGACCTCAAGCAGTGCCCGCTGCTCCACACGCCGGAATACGCCCGCAAGGCCGACCGCCTGCTCATCAACATCACCGGCGGCGCCGACCTCAGCCTGACCAAGGTCAACGAGCTGATGTCCGCCCTCACCGAGGAATTCGGCCGCGAGGCGCACGTGGTCATGGGCGCCGCGATCGACGAGGCGCTGGCGGGCCGCGTCGAGATCTGCCTCATCGGCACGACCGACCTCGGCAGCCGCAACTTTGTCCGCCGCCCGGCCTCCGTGCCCGTCCGGAAGCCTTCCGAGCGCACCGCCGCGCCGACCGCGACCTCGCTGGCTTCGGACAGCAACCATAACGTCAAGACCTCCGTCACTCCCGCCTCGCAACGCCCCGCGGCTTCAGCGGCGGCCGGCGTGCACACCGCCAAGCCGACCCAGGAGGAATTTGGTTTCCAGGGCGGCGTTCCCGCCGAGAACCGCGGCGCTTTCGATAAGTCCGACCGCATCCTTTTCGAGGGGCAGGACCTGGACGTGCCGACCTACCTGCGCAAGGGCATCAAGGTGACGGTCTGAGGCCGGCTTGACAGATAAATTGTGTGGGACACTGTGTGGCCGTGCCCACAAATCTTGAGATCGACGACAAACTGCTGGCCAAGGCGCAGAAAGCCGGCGGCCACAAGACCAAGAAAGCCACGGTCAACGAGGCGCTGGCCGAGTATATCCAGCACCGGCAGCAGCGCGAAGTGACAAAACTGTTCGGCACGATCGTTTTTGAGCCGGGCTTTGACTACAAGGCCGAGCGGGCCAAGCGATGAAAGTGCTGGCAGATACGCCGGTGTGGTCTGCGGCATTTCGTCGCGCCGAGGGGCAAGCCTCGGCGCTGCGGACGGAGCTCGAATGGCTGGTAGCGCATGGCGCGGCCACCATCGTGGGGCCGATCCGCCAGGAACTGCTTTCGGGCATCAGGGAGAAAGCACAATATGAACAGGTGCGCGGTGCCTTGCGGAATTTTCCTGACCTCGCCCTGGAAACTGCCGATTTTGAGACGGCGGCGGAGTATTTCAACATTTGCCGTGGCCAAGGAGTGCAGGGCTCTCTGACGGACTTTCTTATCTGCGCGGTAGCCGCCCGGCGGCAGCTGGAAATCTTCACGACGGACGGGGATTTCCAGCATTACCGGAAACACCTGCCGATTGCGCTTTACGCGGGCGCCCAAGCCTAGAGTCATATCCCCATGTTTATCGACGAGACCTCCATCAAGGCGCGCGCGGGCGACGGCGGCCGCGGCTGCTCGAGCTTCCGGCGGGAAAAATATGAGCCGTGGGGCGGCCCCAACGGCGGCGATGGCGGCAAGGGCGGGGACGTGGTCCTGCGCGGCGACGACGACCAGAACAACCTCATCGACTTCAAGTTCAAGCCGCACTGGAACGGCGAGCGCGGCGAGCACGGCCAGGGCGCCGATTGCAACGGCCGCGAGGGCCGGCCCGCCATCCTCCGCGTGCCGCTGGGCACCGTGGTCTACAAGCGCGATACCGGCGAGAAGGTCGTCGAAATCCTCGCGGACCACCAGGAATTCATCCTGCTCAAGGGCGGCAAGGGCGGTTTCGGCAACACGCGCTTCAAGTCCTCCGTCACGCGCGCCCCGCGCAAGACCGGCCCGGGCGAACCGGGCGAGATCGGCGAATTCCGCCTCGAGCTGAAGAGCATGGCCGATGTCGGCCTCGTCGGCTTTCCCAACGCGGGCAAGTCGTCGCTGACCACCCTCATCACCAAGGCGCGCCCGAAGGTGGCCGCGTATCCGTTCACCACGCTCCAGCCGCAGATCGGCGTCATCGAGTATCTCGAGGAGTATGAGCGCATCGTCCTCGCCGACGTCCCGGGCCTCATCGCCGGCGCCAGCGAGAACAAGGGCCTCGGCCACCGCTTCCTCAAGCACATCGAGCGCTGCAAGCTGCTCCTCATCATCATCGACCTGGCGGGCACCGACAACCGCGACCCGCGCACCGACTACAAGCAGCTGTTGAAGGAGCTGGAGCTTTACGACAAGGCCCTGCTCGACAAGCCGCGCGTCATCGCCGCGAACAAGATGGACGAGGACGCCGCCGTGGTGAACCTCAAGAAATTCAAGACGCGCTACCCGAAGGTGGATATCATCCCGATCTCCTGTCTCTCCGAGGTGGGCATCCCGAAATTGAAGAAGGAGCTGCTCAAGCGCGTGCTCAAGCTGCGGCCCAAAGAAAAGAAATCGCCAAAGCGGGCCGGCACAGTAAGTTAACTTCCGCCCATGATGACGGAATACCGCCCCCTGCTGATGCGCGCCAACCGGTTGCTCGGTTCGGCCCTCATCGAGCACAACCTCGTGAAATTCGAGGACTTGGAGGCGGCCAACGAGCGCCTGCTGGAGGTCGCGGCCACCGGCCAGGTGCGGCAAAGTTCCGTGCTCAGCATCCTCGTCTACGAAAAGAAAGTTTTGCGCGAGGAGGATGTGCTGCACCACGTGGTGGACGACCACGGCGTCGGCGTCGTGGACCTGCGCGGCTATGATGTGCCGGACGACGTGCGAAAGGACCTCGACCTCGACGCCTGCTGGGCGACTTGGAGCGTGCCCTTCGACCGCGAGGAGGATTTTCACTTTGTCGCGACCGCCTATTACCTGAGCCCGGCCGTCCGTTCGTATTGGGAGAAAAAGCTCGGCGGCCAAATCATCTGGCAGGCCACGACGATGGACATCATCGCGGATTTCCTGGATCGCGTCCACGCCGAGCGCGGCGAGGGCAAGACCGGTGCGCGCAGCACCCGCGCGCCTTTCGCCGCCCCCGGCTCCGGCGGCAGCGGGTCGCCGCTCGGCGGCTCCCGCGCACCCGTCAGCGGCAGCGTCGCCCCGTTTCCGGTGCCCGGTGGCACCAAACCCCCGGCCGCCAACTAGACCATGGTCGAATCCATGTGCAATTTCGCAAAAATTGTAGCGGCGGTCTATGACCGCCGGACGGCGCTCACAGAGCGCCGCTACAGCTTCGCCAACTAAGCTATGCCCCTCGGCCGCACCCAGACGCAGATCATCGACAAGCTCGAGGAGATGGGAAAACTCTCCGCCGAGGCCAAGGGCGTGCTCATCGCGCGGCCCGACGAGCCGACCGGCGACCAGCTCGACTCGATCCTTCAGGCGGACCACCACATCACGGTGTTCCAGCTGCTGCTGGCGAAGTGCCGCGCGCTGGGCCTCGCGCCGTTCAACGTCGCCCGCTACAAGGTCCACGCCAACACCTTTGAGAAGATCGACCTCGAGTTCTGCCAGAAGAACATGATTTTGCCGGTTGGGCAGGTGGGCGACTTCCTGCTCGTGGCCTTCGCGAACCCGTTCGACACGACGGTCGCGACGAAAATCCAGGACAAGACCGGCCAGCGGGTCGTCCGCCTCCTCGGCCGCGAGGCCGACATCCGCGAGAAACTCAAGAAGGACCAGGTCCACGACGAGGTGCAGTTCTCCGACGTGGTCGACCAGCTCGGCACCCAGTTCGCCGATGACGAGGCCGAGATCAAGGACGAGGACCTGGAGAATGAGGACTCCGCGCCCATCATCCAGCTCGCCAACCGCATCATCGAGGACGCCTATTTCGCCGGCACCTCCGACATTCATGTCGAGCCATGGGAGAAGGAAGTCGTCGTCCGCTACCGCATCGACGGCCTCACCCAGGAAAAGCTCCGCCTCCCCGCCAAGGTCGCTGGCGCGCTTGTCGCGCGCCTGAAGATCATGTGCAACCTCGACATCGCGGAGCGCCGCCTGCCGCAGGACGGTCGCATTGTCTTCAAGCAGTATAACAAGAAGAACATCGACGTGGACCTCCGCGTCTCCACCGCGCCGCTCAACTACGGCGAGGGGGTGGTGATGCGTATCCTCGACAAGCAGAAGTCCACGCTGCCGCTGCCCGCGCTCGGTTTTACCGAGGACAATCTGCGCAAATACCGCGAGTGCATCCGCCAGCCCTACGGCATGATCCTGCACTGCGGCCCGACCGGCTCCGGCAAGTCGATGACCCTTTACTCGGCGCTCAACGAGGTGAACACGCCTGACGTCGTCATCCGTACCGCTGAGGACCCGATCGAATACACGCTGCCCGGCATCAACCAGATGCAGATGCACCGGCAGATCGGCCTGACCTTCGCCGCCGCCCTCCGCGCCTTTCTCCGCCAGGATCCCGACATCATCCTCGTGGGCGAAATCCGTGACAAGGAGACGGCCAACATCGCCGTCGAGGCCGCGCTTACCGGCCACATGCTCATCTCCACGCTCCACACCAACGACGCCCCGAGCACGATCGCGCGCCTCACCGACATGGGCATCGAGCCGTTCATGATCTCATCCTCCCTGGTGGCCGTCTGCGCCCAGCGCCTCATGCGCCGCGTGTGCAAGGTCTGCCGCGTCGCCTACGAGCCGGATGGCCGCGAGAAGGATATGCTCATGCGCGGCATCGGCTGGAGCGGCCAGATCTACAAGGCCAGCCCCAAGGGCTGCTCGAAGTGCAACAGCACGGGCTACAAGGGCCGCGTCGGCATCCACGAATTGCTCGTGAACAACGAGGAGCTCATCGAGGCCATCAACAAGGAAGCCGAGACGGCCGAGTTGAAACGCATCTGCATGAAGAGCGGCATGAAGACCCTGCACCAGGACAGCCTGATCAAGGTGAAGGAAGGCCTCAGCACGCTGGCCGAGGCGCTCAGCACCGTCCCGCAGGACATGGAGCTCCGCGATGGCGCGAAGCAGCGGTGAGATTCCATCGCGTTCCTTGTTTGTCATTCTGAACGAAGTGTAGAATCCAGAATGATGTGCGCCCGCCGACACGCTGATGGATTCTTCGCTCCGCTCAGAATGACAGGTATCGGGTGCGGTTTGTTTTATCCGCGGTCATCCGCGCAATCCGCGGGAAAATGAATTACTGGCCCGAGTTTCTCACGATCGTCGTGGCTCACGCCCTCGCCGTGGCCAGCCCCGGGCCCGACTTCGCGCTGGTGCTCCGGCAAAGCCTGGCCCACGGCCGGCGCACCGCCGTCTGGAGCAGCATCGGCATTGGGTGCGGCCTGTCGTTCCATATCGCCTATTGCATTCTCGGCCTCGGCTTTTTTCTGAAAAACTCTCCGGTCGCGCTCGCCACCGTCCAGTATCTCGGCGCGGTCTACCTGGCCTGGGTGGGCGTACAGGCGCTGCGCACGAAAGTCCGCACCGGCGACGTCGATCTCGCCGCCGTGACGGCGCCCGGCGACCGGGCCGCTTGGACCACCGGCTTCGTGGTGAACCTGCTCAACCCGAAGGTGGCGCTGTTCTTCATCGCACTCTTCGCCCTGGCCGTCAGCGCTACGACGCCGAAGCTGATTCAGGTGGGCTACGGCCTGTGGATGACTCTGGCGACGATGACGTGGTTCAGCTTTGTGTCGTTCGTGTTCACGCAGGAGAATGTCCGGCGCCGTTTCCTCCAATCCGGCCACTGGATCGACCGGGCGCTCGGCGTGGTGTTCATTGCCTTCGCGGTCAGCTTGGTGTTTGCAAAACTGAAGTGAGGTAGGGCGCGGACTCCGTTCCGCGCCGGTAGGGGCCGTTGTCCCCAACGGCCCAGGGCGCTTGAGGGTGTATAGACTCGGGTCAAGGGTAACAAGTGTCCCGGGTAGAGGGTAACACTTTGGAGGTGGCTGGTTGAAGCGGATGATAGCTGCCTTTTGCGCGGGTGGTCGACTCAGTGCAGTCGATCAGACCGAGGGTGAAGGCCTGCAAACAGACCCGGTAGATCCCGTCGGTGGCAGTGGGCCGTAGTGCCAGAGGGAGCCCCGCGAAGGCTTGGCCGACATAGTAGAAGCGATTGCGGAAGGTGATCTCGCCTTTGTTTTTGACGGGGCGGACCAGTTCGTGGGTGCCATATTCCACCGGCGGCAGCCCCGCAGGCAGTCGGCGGGCACTGGGTTGGTAACGGGTGGCGGGCACGGCCAGTCCGAGCGCTTCATGCGGCCGGTCATGGTTGTAGACTCGCCGATACCGGTCGAAGCGACGCTGGGCCTCCGGGAGATCGCGCCAGTCGTGGCGATCCAGCAAGTCGGCTTTCAGGGTGCGATGGAAGCGTTCGTCCTTGCCTTGGGTTTGCGGATGATAAGGCCGGCCGTGGATCACGGCGATGCCCAGCCGCAGCAGCCACACGCTGAGCACGCTGTGCTCCCGGCGGCCGCCGGCCCACGGCGGCCCATTGTCGCAGAGGATGCTTTCCGGCAGGCCGTAGACCGTGAAGATCCGCTCCAGGCGGTGCTGCACGGTGATAGTTTGCTCATCGGCGCAGGCTTGCAGCCCGACGGAGAAGCGGGAGCAATCGTCGAGCACGGTGAGCGGATGACAGCGGCCTTGTCGCTGCAAGGCGAAGTGGCCCTTAAAGTCCATCTGCCAAAGCTGGTTTGGCTCGGGCCGGCTGAAGCGCTGCCCGGGCTGATGCTGGACCGACGCGGCGGGAGTGATGCACCCGGCGCGGTGCAGGATGCGACCAAAGGTGCTGACTGCAGGCAACGTCTTAGCCACGTGCCCGAGATCGAGCAGCCGACGATGCAGCTTGCGCGGTCCCCAGGTCGGATGCTTGCGCCGCAAGGCCAGCACCTTGGCTTCGGTGTGGGCCGGAGTTTGCTGGCCAGCCCGGCGACGGTCCTGCGGCCGGTCCCCCAACGCCGTGACGCCGTCCGCGGTGAATCGTCCCCGCCACTTGTAACCGGTCTTGCGACTGATGCCAAAGCGGCGGCACAACTCGGTCATGCTGACTCCGCCAGCCAGGGCCAGCGTCACAAACTCGTGCCGTCGCCCGATGATGTCTTGAATGTCCCAGCTCATGCTCCGAGGGCCATGGCCCTCGGAGCATGACTTGGAAAGTGTTACCTCCAACCCGGGACACCTGTTACCCACAACCCCGGACGATACAG
>JANYAM010000055.1 GCA_025361365.1 Opitutus sp.
CCGCCAACGCCAAGGGCAAGATCAAGGTCAAGCACGTCGACGACAACACCGCCGACAAGGTCGAGATCCTCATCCACCTCCCAGCGGGCTCCGAGCCCGACAAGGTCATCCAGCAGCTCTACGTCTTCACCAGCTGCCAGGTGCAGCTCAATCCCGCCGCGTGCGTCATCGTCCGCGACCCGACCAGCGGTCAGGACAAGCCCGTCTTCACCGGCGTGCGCGACATCCTCAAGACCAGTGCCGAGGCCACCAAGGAACTCCTCAAGCGCGAACTCGAGATCAGGCTCGGCGAACTCGAGCAGCAGTGGCACTGGGATTCCCTCGAGCGCATCTTCATCGAAGAACGCATTTACCGCCTCATCGAGAAATCAAAGACGTGGGAAAGTGTTCTCACCGAAATCCGCGGCGGCCTGAAACCGTTCCTCAAGCAGCTCCGCAAGGACCTGACCGAGGAGGACATCACGCGCCTCACCGAAATCCGCATCAAGCGCATCTCCGCCTACAACCGTTTCCAGGCCGACGAGGCCATGAAGAAGATCGAGGAAGGCATCAAGGAGACGAAGGCCAACCTTAAGAAACTCACCGAGTATGCCGTCGCCTGGTTCGAGATGCTCCAGGAGAAATACGGCAAGGGCGCCAAACGGAAGACCAGCTACGACGAGATCGCGCAGATCGACGCCTCGGAAGTCGTCTCGGCCAACCAGCGCCTCTACGTCAACCGCGAGGACGGCTTCATCGGCCTCAACTGGCGCCAGCACGAGTTCGTCACCGAGTGCACGATCCTCGACAGCGTCCTCACGATCATGGGCGACGGCAGCCTGAAGGTCACGAAGGTCTCCGCCGAAAAAACCTTCATGGGCCTCGACATCCGCCACATCGCCATCTGGCCCAAGGACGGCGACACGAAGTTCTACACGATGGTCTATCGCGACGGCCCCGAAGGAAAAACCTACGCGAAGAAATTCCAAATCGGCGGCCTGAGCCGCGACAAACTCTACCCCCTCGCCAAAACCGAAGGCTCCAAACTCATCTGGATGGACGTCGCCGAGAAGGAAAAGGACATGCCCAAGAGCATCCACGTCAGCCTCGACGGCCGCAGCGGCGCCCGCGTCCGCGAGCTGGATTTCGACCTAACGCCCGTCCCCGTCTCCACCCGAACCTCCAAGGGCCTTCTGGTCACCAAGTGGTCCGTCAAAGAGGTCAAACCCAACGATCTCGAATTGAAGTGAGGTAGGGGCCGTTGCCCTCAACGGTCCTTTTCTCACGCCAAGACGCAGAGGCGCAAAGTTGTAGGGCGGGATCGCCGCATCCCGCCTTCATTCTTCACCGCCGTGGTTCCCGCACCACCCGATGCGTGCCATCCGGCTGGAAAACCTCGGCGATCACCCGGCTCCGGTTGCCGCGCAAGGCATCACATATCCGCCCGTGCAATTTCTCAAAGGTCACGTCCGCGTATTCCTTCCCGGTCAGCACCAACAACGGACTGACATATTCCTGAGGGTTGCGCGCCGTGCCCTTGATCGAATGCTCCGTGACAAAGACGACCGCACGATTGACCGCCGCGAACCCCTCGGCGTCCGTCTTGACCGGCGGTGGCAGAAATTCGGCATAGGAGTCCCCCTTCTCGTAGCCACATCCCGGTGTGGGTGACCCGATATGCGGCGGCACCGTCTGGGCCGTGACCTCGATCCAGTCGCACCCAGCCAAGTAATCTCCCTCTTTCGGAAAGCGAAGTTTCCACAGTGTAGCGTAAATGCTCATGTCGGTTCAATCGCCGTCCAGCTCAGTGACCTGAAACCAGCGCCTACTTCGCCGCAGTCGTTCGCGCCGGTTTCTTACCGCGCGTCACGGAGGCAATCGTGCGACTTGAACGAGCCAGATAGTAATCCGCCGGGATCGAAAGCCCGCTCATCGGCCGACCATGTGACTTGCCAGCCGGCCGTTGCTCCAGCTTGTCGAGGGCTTTGCGTAGTTTTGTCTCGGTCATCATGGCGTTTCTTGTAGCACATAGTGCCTCACTTTGAAGGTTTGTCCACCCCGGCTTATCGTCAGCCAGCCGGGCGGGCGGAGCAGCTTGAAACGGCTGCCACGCGGAAATATCACCTCGCGCTGCCAGGGATACTTCGCCCCGATGGCCCGAAAAATCGGGGCTAGGTCCCGGGCGCTGCACGGGCGCCTGATCTCCCATAGCGCACCATGCCGGTTCACAAACTCCGGCCGGCTGGCGATGCTTCGGGAGCGACTGGCACTCATGCCAATCCGACGATTCACAAATGCCCCGGTTTGCATCAACCGGCGCAGCAGTTTTTGCCGGTCAGGTGCCGATTTGAAATACCACCCACGCCATACTGTCAGGCCGGAGGTTTCAGGAGCGAGGTTGCTCAGAACAACCGCCATGGTCTCCCGCCACACCCGGGCCTCGGATGTTCGCGAGTTGATGAGGTGACTGAACGGGTCCTCATCGTCGCCCCACAACTTGAGCGTTCGTGTGATCGGGCTGCCGGGTTCCTGTTTTAACGCTGATGCCGCACTGGAAACCGACACGCGAGAATGCTTCAGTAAATCGGCAGCACAAAGCCGCAGGGTATTTTTCTTCATAGGCCAGTATCTCCTCGCTGCAAACGGCAGCCGCGTGGCCCGGCCACCACCCTAGCCTGCCCCGCCCACCCCGCAAGATTCGATTCTGATTTGCCCCCGCAAATCACCCTGAGCC
>JANYAM010000058.1 GCA_025361365.1 Opitutus sp.
GTTCTCGCAGAACAGCCGGTAACGCGTCGGCGGCCGCTCGACCGCAAGGAGGCGCCCGCGCGCGAGGCGGAAGTTCATCCCCGCATCCGCGAGGTAACCGTCGAAGCTGGTGCCGGGCGGGTTTTCCGGCAGGGGCGTGAGCACGCCCTCCGCCACCATGACCATGGAGCGGACCGGCGCTGTGATGTCCAAGCTCCGCCTCAGCGAGAAATAAATCCGCTGACCCACGAGATCCGGGCTCGGTCCCTCTGCGCGGATAATCCGGGCCAGCCCGGCTGCTTTCCGGACCTCGGCCTGCGGAAACACCCGGTCCACGCGCAGCGCCAGCCGGACCTCGCGCGGTGGCAGCAATTCCCAGGCGGCCAGCCGGGCCCGGCGCAGCGTGTAACTCGCGTCGCCGGCGAGCAGCAGTGTGGCCAGCAGGGGCGGAGCCCACCACTTCGGCGCACGCCAGGCCGCCAGCCCGGCCAGCGCGGCTCCCACCAGCGCACTGGCGAGCAGCCAACCCGGCGGCAACCGCGGGCCGTAGCGCCCGGCGACGATGCCCGCGATCAAAGGCAGCACCAGCCACAGCAACGGCGCCCGGTGCCCGAGACTGCGACTGGTCACAGGACGCGCCGGCGCCCGTTTGCGAAGCCAACCGACGCTTTATTGACCACGGATTTCACGGATTAACACGGATTGATTTCTAGCCTGACCTGCTGCCTTGTACGTTCTGGCCGATTTATCCGTGTTCATCCGTGAAATCCGTGGTCAAATTTCCGTAATGCCCGCCGCCGACCAATCCGACTTGTTTGCCGAGGAGGTGCCGCCGTATCCGGCGCCCCCGGCCAAGTCCGCGCACCAGCCGCTCGCCGCGCGGATGCGTCCGCGATCGCTGAAGGAGGTCGTCGGACAGGACCAGCTTTTCCAGCCCGGCAGCCTGCTGCCGCGGCTCGTGGCGCAGAACCGCTTCGGCTCGCTGATTTTCTACGGCCCGCCCGGCAGCGGCAAGACCAGCATCGCCGAGGCCATCGCGCACGAGACGAAGAGCCGCTTCGTGCGCGTCAACGCCGTCATGTCCAACGTCGCCGAGCTGCGCGAAATCCTCGCCGCCGCGCGCCGCCTGCCCGCGGCCGGCACGATCCTGTTCATTGACGAGCTGCACCGCTTCAACAAGTCGCAGCAGGATCTCCTGCTGCCCGACGTGGAGGAAGGCACGGTGCGGCTGATCGGCGCGACGACGCACAATCCCGGTTTCTACGTCAACCCGCCGCTGCTCAGCCGCAGTCACCTGTTCCGCCTCGAGCCGCTCAAGGCGGAGGCCGTCGCCGGCGTGCTCCGCCGGGCGCTGACCGACACCGAGCGCGGGCTCGGCGCGCGCGGCCACACCGCGGCCGACAAGGTGCTCAATGATCTCGCGGTGCTGTGCGACGGCGACCTCCGCCGGGCGCTCAACGCCCTCGAGGTCATCGCGCTCAGCCTGCCGGAGAAAAGCGCAATCGGGGAAAAGGAGCTGGAGATCTTCGCCCGCGAACGGCGCATCCGCTACGACGCCGACGAGGACGAGCACTACGACACCATCTCGGCCTTCATCAAGAGCTGTCGCGGCAGCGATCCCGACGCGGCGATGTATTGGCTGGCGAAGATGCTGGCGGGCGGCGAGGACCCGCGGTTCATTGCGCGACGGCTCGTGATCCTCGCCAGCGAGGACGTCGGCCTGGCCGACCCGCAGGCGCTGCCGTTGACGGTGGCGGCGCACCATGCGTGCGATTTCATCGGGCTGCCCGAGGCCGAGCTGACGCTGGCGCACGCCACGCTCTACATCGCCACGGCGCCGAAGAGCAACTCGGCCACCTTGGCGCTCGGCGAGGCGCATCGCGTGCTGAAGGAAGCGCCGGTGCAGCCCGTGCCGCCGCCGCTGCGCGACAAGAGCGGGGCCGCGAGCAAGCAGGCCGGCCACGGCAAGGGTTACCTTTACTCGCACGACTTCCCCGAAAACATCTCCGGCCAGGCCTACTTGGAGAAGCCGCTGGCGCTTTACACGCCCAAGACGGCAGGTTGGGAGGCGAAGATCGCCGAGCGACTCGCCCGTTGGCACGAGTTGCGGGCCAAAATCCGCGAGTCCCGGGCGTGAATTTGCTGCGAAAAGAGCGGGGGGAGCGGGGCGCCCGGCGAGCGGGGGCTTGCACGCCCCGGTGCCCGGGCTAAAGTGCCGGCATGAAATCCACCGCTATTGCCGCCTGTCTTTTGTTCGCCACCAGCCTAATGCAGGCGCAAACCGCGCCGGCCGCCAAACCGGCGGATACCCTAGCGCCCGCGACGCCGGCCACCGCCGTGCCCAAGGATTCGAAGGCGCCCGCCAAGGCGGCACCGGCCAAGAAAGACGAAAAGAAGAAAGAGGCGGAGCTGCCCAAGATCCCGGGCACGGTGATCAATCGCCCCAACGGCACGTTCCTCAGCCTCGAAGTGGCCGATGGCAACTTCAAGCTCTCGTTCTACGACAAGAAGCACAAGCTCATGGCCGTGGATGTGACCCGCGCCACGGCCCGCTGGCCGAACACGAAATCGGCCACGCCCGGGCAGTTCCGCACCGTGCTCAACGGCTCCGGCACCGCGCTGGTCGGCCAGAAAGCCGTCCTTCCGCCCTATAATTTCAACGTCTTCCTCACCCTGCTGCAGGGCGAGGGAGATGACGCCAAGGCGGTCGAAAACTACACGGTGGCATTCAAGAGCTGAGCCAGCCGGGATTTGACAGCGCCGGGCGGGCGGCAAAGCTGGACTGCTCCTCCCATGTCCGCCGCCACGCCCTTTGACTCCATCGAGACCGCGATCCAGACGATCGCGGCCGGCGGGCTGATCATTGTCACGGACGACGAGGGCCGCGAGAACGAGGGCGACCTGCTCATGGCCGCCGAGAAGGCGACCCCGGAGCTCGTCAACATGATGATCCGCCACGCCCGCGGGCTGATCTGCGTGCCGATGGCGGAACCGCAGCTGAAGCGGCTCGGCATCAATCCCATGGTGCAGCAAAACCGCGAGGCGCATCGCACGGCCTTCACGGTGTCGGTTGACGCCGCCGAGGGCATCACGACCGGCATCAGCGCCTTTGACCGCGCTCGCACCATCCGGCTGCTGGCCGACCCGGCAACCCGTTCCGACGAACTGGTCCAGCCCGGACACATTTTTCCGCTGTGCTCGCGGGCGGGCGGCGTGCTCGAGCGCGCCGGCCACACTGAGGCGGCGGTGGACTTTGCCGCGATGGCCGGCCTGAAACCCGCCGGGGTGATCTGCGAGATCCTGAACGACGACGGCAAGATGGCGCGGCTGCCCGAGTTGATTGAATTCAAATCGCGGCACGGCCTGCCGCTGGTCTCCATTGCGGCGCTGATCGAATACCGGCACCACCGCGAGCAGCTGGTGGAGCAGGTGGCGGTGCGGCCGTTCGTGTCGGAATACGGTGAGTTCCAGCTGCACGTTTTCCGCAGCAAGGTCGACGGGCGGCATCACCTGGCCTTCACCAAGGGCCAGCTCGATGCCTCGCCCACGCTCGTGCGTGTCCACACCGAGAATCTTTTGAGCGACGTCTTTCACGCCACGGACATGGGCAGCCACCGCTCGCTGCTGGCCTCGCTGGAGCGCGTGGCCCAGGCCGGGCATGGCGTGATCCTCTACATGGAACAGACCGGCCGCATGCAGGAGGCGCTGTTGAACGCCGGCCAGGCCGCCGCGGGCGGCGCCGGCCCCGCCAACCTGCGCGACTACGGCACGGGTGCGCAGATCCTGACCGCGCTCGGCCTGAGGAAAATCCGCCTGCTGCAGCACTCGCCCCGCCGCGTCGTCGGCCTCGACGGCTACGGGCTGGAGATCGTGGAGCAGATCCCCGTCTGAGATTTCGATTGCGGCCCGGTCGCATCCACTTTGCCTTGAACCTCCCATGAGCCTTTCCGCGCCCAAGCTTTTCGCCCTCAACGGCGCCCCGTTCTCGGTCGGCATCGTGGCGGCGCGGTTCAACCCCGACTTGGTCGACGCGCTCCTGCACCGGGTGCGCACCGCGCTGGCCGCGGCGGGTGTCAGGGCCGAGCGCATCACCCTGGCGCGCGTGCCCGGCTCGCACGAACTCCCCCTGGCCGCCTCGTGGCTGGCGGAGGGTGGCAAGCGCAACGTGGTCATTGCCCTTGGCGTGCTCATCGGCGGCGACACCAACCACCACGAGATGGTGGGGCAGAGCGTTTCGACCGCTTTCCAGCAAGTGGCGCTCGCCACGCGCACCCCCGTCATTAACGGTGTCATCGTGGCGGACAATTTGAAACAGGCGCAGGCGCGGTGCACCGGCCGGATCAACCGGGGCGCCGAGTTCGCGCGCGCCGCCCTCGAGATGGCGGCCCTGAAGCGCGCCTTGGGAGGCCGGTCATGACCAGCCAGTTCACCCAGCGCCGGGAATGCCGCGCCGCGGCGTTCCAGTATCTCTATTCCTGGAGCGTCAACCAGCCGTCCAGCCCGACCGATGACCTGAAACTTTTCTTCGAGCACCTCGAGAAGCCGCGCGACTACTATGCCTTCGCCGAGGAGCTGATCCACGGCGCCATCGAGCACGTCGCCGAGATCGACACCCACATCAAGGCACTGGCGCACAACTGGGAGTTCGACCGCGTGGCGAAGATCGACCTCGCCATCCTCCGGCTGGCGATGTTCGAGATGCTCTACCGCAAGGACATCCCGCCCGTCGTCTCGATCAACGAAGCCATCGACCTGAGCAAGCAGTATTCCAGCGCGGACGCGAAGCGGTTCATCAACGGCATCCTCGACCGGATGAAGGACAAGCTCGGGCGCGACTCGCGCAAACCGGCGACGGAATGACCCCATCTTTCCCGCGGATTACGCAGAT
Source organism: Opitutus sp. (assembly GCA_025361365.1). Taxonomy (GTDB): domain Bacteria; phylum Verrucomicrobiota; class Verrucomicrobiia; order Opitutales; family Opitutaceae; genus Lacunisphaera. The sequence goes on from JANYAM010000058.1 coordinate 4,868, forward strand.
GGACGCGGATAAGGACGGCAATTATCCGCGGGCATCCGTGTAATCCGCGGGGAATTATCTCCGATGTTTTCGATTTTCAAAAAGTTCAAGGACGGGCTGACGAAGACCGTCGCCGCCATCGCGGCCAAGACGCACGGGCTCTTCGGCGGACGGAAGATCGACACCGC
>JANYAM010000086.1 GCA_025361365.1 Opitutus sp.
CACCGGCAATTGCGGGAGAAAATCTGGTCGCGCGAGAATTTCGATGCCGCCGTCCGCCAATTCAACACCGACGATATTGGGGGATTTTGGACGTGGATCCCACTCGATGCGACGATCATGGAGGCGGCCGCTAAAACCTACACCACGCTTCCCGCCACGGTGTATCTCCGTGCGGCGGATTGCCTGCACTTGATCACCGGCATGCATAACAATTTCCCTGAGATATACACCTACGACAGACATCAGGCGCTGGCGGCGCCGGTGCTAGGCCTCAAGCCGGTAAAGGCATAGCGGCAGGCTGGCTATTTGATGGAATGTGGCGCCACTGCTGCGGCATCTTGCCGGCAGCCTGGACATCAAACGGTTAGATATTTGATGGGTATTTGATTGGGCCGGCTGGTGGAGGCGCGTAGGTCGCGCGCGTTTCGAGAAACTTACCGGACAAGCCACCGGACAAGCTACCGGACAAGCTGCCTCGCACGATAAACTGCTATGGGCCAACGCCTTTAAGGAGCTAATAGCACGCGCCACCCAACTCACCGGACAAGCCACCCCCCAAGTCGCCCCCAGGTCAAATCAGCCAGCTCCAAGCATTTGGAGGAGTTGGCGGTGGCTCTTGCCGTCTCCACCCCCCAAGTCACCACCCAAGTCGGCATAAGCCCGCGACGCGTGAGCAGTTATGGGGAGGGATAGGCGAACCGAGCATCAGGGAACCGATGCTATGATAACTTGACCATGATACAAAAATTGCTCACCTATCTCTCATGAGTGCCGCTTTACAGCTCAAGAAATCCCTTGCCACCGCCATCCGGCATGAGATGGCAGCGGATCACATGAATATCAGCACGTTCGCCAAGAGAACCAATACCGCACGGAATTCTGTCCGCCGGATTCTCGACGCCAAGAACACATCCATCACCTTGCGGACCATCGCCAAGGCGGCGGAAGCCCTGAACTTGGAGATCACGCTGTCCGTCAAAAAACTTTCGCCGGCTAAGCTCGGGAAAATCGCAGATCAATATGCCGCAGCGAGCGACCGCAATGAAGTAAGAAGGCTGGAAGATAAATTCATCGAAGGCTTCTACGGTAAGTCAATTCGACAGACTCATGCCAAAAGTTCAGCGGGATAATATCCCGGAGCCTTTAATGCGGCATCTTCTCCGCAGGAGACGGGAAAGAAGTGTCACGACCGCAGACCTGGTCCAGTTTTCTCACTGGCTTGATTCTGAACCAATCGTCCCCGACGGCGCTTGGTATAAACGATTCCAGCGCTTCACTGTTTGTGGGAATGGTGGCCTCGTCAGCACGTTTTTAACGCCGAAACAAACGGCTATCGGAACTGAAGTCGATTGATTGGAGGCGCCTCAGGGCATGCAGGGCCGCGCCGGCGTGAGCCCTGAAAAATCGCAGTTCCCGGGTGATCGCAGTGCAATATCTGGCCATAGATATTACAGTCCCTCACTCGGCAGATTCATTTGTCGCGATCCAAAAGAGGAAAGCGGCGGGACGAATCTATACGCATTCCTCCACAATAATTCCATTAACTCCTATGACTACTTAGGGTGGGGTTCAGCCGAGCCAGGAGTAGAGCCAGTGCAGATGGAAGTTATGGAAGACGACTTCTGGAGTCGCACCGGTGATATTACCCCTGGTCCGAAGACAGACAAAAAAGGCAATGAATACACTATCTCTGGAAGCGGTCAGATTATAGTAAATCGTGGTGGGTCAGATGTTGTTTCTTTCCTCGCGGCACTAGCCAACGGTATAGCGAGAGGTCAAGGAGGCGGATCGAGTAGCGGCGGAAGCGCGAGCAGTAGTAATTCAGGTTCATTCGCCTTCATGACATCCATGGCCTATGGCGATACGCCGGTCTTTCAGGTGTCGGGAGGGAACGCCAACGCTAACCCACAAGCCCCAGACAGCATAGTTAGCGCCTTCAACCAAGGTATAGAACAGTCTGAACGAAGCCAGGCAGCGTTAAACTCGCTGGAATCTCTGGGCCGGAATATCAGCAATTCAATCGAGTCATTCAGTGCTATTGGGACAGATTTCGAAAACGCTAACCGCTATAATGACATTCAAGCAGGTATTGCGTTGATCCAAGGCGGCGCAACCGTTACTCAACTTGCAGTGGGCCTAGTGCGGAATGCTGCTAGTTATGCTCCAGTAATTGGAGCCACGGGACGCTATCTCACATCACCAACAATCAGGGAAATGAATACCGGTATGCAGGCGGCCAACGCTGTGCTTTTAGGTGGAAGCACTATTGCGCAGGAAGGTGGGCAGTCTTTGCTCGGAGACTATAATAACACTACACAGCGGATATTCACGCCCTTTCAAGCCGCGGCCGAAACCGGAATCCAAAACGCGGATCGCATTTCACAGCAGACGGCTAGTATCATTCAACAAATGCAGCAGACCTATGCAGTATCAAAAGGTAACTATGATAAAGAATTTGGCGGAAGCAAATGAAGGCCGACCACCACCGCTTGTCACCCAAGGTTTGTCAGCAGGTCTTGGTTGGGTCCTTTTTATCGTTCTCGACGTTAAACTCCACTTAGATGATGTGCAACGATTGTGGATCACGGCTCTAAGCATGGTCTTTTTGGTCGTGAGTGTAGATTTTTTTTCCAAAAAATTGCCCTCTAAAGCCTGCTGGGGGCTAGGTGTGACTGGTTGGATCGCCAGTTTTGGCGCAGTTTGGTTTTATCTAGCGCCAGCAATATAGATGAATCCACCAAACGTATGTTATCGGCTTTATTCAAAGTGTGGAAATTTTCGCGCGCTTGAAGCGCACTCCTCATGGATGGCATAAGCTCTTGGTTTCGTAAGCTAGGGCTCGGAAAGAGCCCGGCGCCAACATCCAGTGAAGTGCGGCCTCAGGATCCAGTCCCGAAATCGGCTGGAAAAGAATCGGGGCAGCGAATGCACTCCTTCGCCGTTTCCACTGCCACCGTGCGGTCGCTCGCGATTTCCGATTGGTTGGCACTAACAACGCCTGATTTGAACCGCATCGCTGCGGCGTTGCTCGGTGAACGTGCAGATGGTTGGATGCGCCGAGGCGATCAACGCGTTGTCATCGCGAGCGTAAAGCTCGGGGCGGTGGCGTCCAAGCTTGACGCAGAAATCGCAACCCTCGCCACCGAAACCAAGAAGATCCTCTCCGTTGGCGGCGATGATGCACGGCATCGAGCTGCGGCCTTCTTTCATCTTCGGTTCGAGAATATCCACCCGTTGCGTGAAGGTAACGGTCGCGTTGGACGCGCTATTCTCGCGGCACAGCTTCATCAAGCGCTGGGTATCCCCGTTGAGGAAACCTTCGCTCAGCTTAATGCTCACATCAATGACTACATGATGGTCTTCCCGAGCAACAACCCGACCATGCAGTTCGAACTGATGCTCGATGTCCTGAGTCGGCTCACTGGGCATGTTGTCTCCGAAGAATCGACCAAGCTGCCGGCCTCCATCCTGCCAGTTCATCCCGACCGCCGCCCCCTCGGGAAGAGTGCTAGCCAGCAAAAGCGTCCGTTGCCCTCGGCCCGGCCGCCCCAGCGCAACAATTACTACCGGAAATACCGTTAGAGGTTCGTCACTGAGCAGCTTCTCGGCTACGAACCCGCTGGCCGGGGTCAGGGGTGGCCGCCGGCGTGTGCCAGACCACCTGCGCGAATTCCCGCCCCGGTTCGTCATGGAAAACGACCGCTGATCTTGAAACGTTGAACCGCACGGCCAAGGCATGCCGCGAGAGCTCCCGGTCCGCGGGGTTCTGATCGCTGGCGTAGCCCAAAGCCTCGGCCAGCAGACTTCGCTTACGGCTCAGATGTCCGGATGGGCCTGACGCGGTTCTACTTGATCGATTTCGATGAGGTGCAGCGTCATAACCTCGACCGATTGCTGGGCGCGACCAAGGGCGACATCGGTCGCCTGAAAATCGATGTAGCGGCTCACCAGATGAAGGCTTCCGCCACGGCGGAGCAGATCGACGTTCAGTGCATTCCTTTCAGTGTGGCGGAAGAGGCGGGGTATCGAGCCGCACTCGACTGCGATGTGATTTTCTCCTGTGTCGACCGGCCGCGGGCGCGGGCCATCCTCAACCATCTGGCCTATGCCCATCTGATCCCTGTAATCGACGGCGGAATTCAGGTTCGCTTCAAGCAGCGGGTATTTAGTGGCGCGGACTGGCAGTTGCAGACGGTCGGCCCGGGACGACCTTGCCTTGAATGCCTGGGTGCCTTCACGCTCTCTGACGTGGAAACCGAGAAGGCGGGCATGCTGGAGGATCCGAAATACATGGATAATCTTCCCGCGGACCACCGCTTCAAAAACAACGAGAACGTATTTCCCTTCAGTGCGAAACTGGCCTCACTGGAAGTCTTTCAACTGATCGCCTTGGCGACCGGTGCTGCCCGCATCACGGATTTTGGGGTGCAACGGTTCCGCTACATGCCTGGTCACCTTGAATCGGACACGGGCCGAAAATGTCATCCAAGCTGCTTTTGCTCCTACCTCACGGCGCGGGGCGACAAGGATTTTACCCTGTGGGGTGCGGATCTCGGGGCAGAAAAAGCACGCGAGCGGCAGAAGCGTGACACCGGGGCGCGGGGCCGGGCCCCGGCAGCACGCGCGTCATGGCTCCGGCGAATGATCGACCAAGGGGGCAAGGCGATCCAGAAGTTCGTCGGAATGGGTTGAGGCCGGTTCCAAGCTACGGATTCGGGAGAGCGAGCGGTGCCGGGGAGCGTCAGCCTACAAGAACACCCGGCAGGGTGGTCAGCTTCTGGCGCTTCTTATCGCACTCACGGCAAGTCGGGCGGTAGACCGGCGTGCCGGCTTCGGACAGATTGCGCCCTATTTGTCGCCGAGGTCGAGCGTGTCGCCGCGAGGCTCGCCACCCTCCGCAGGTGGTTGTGCCGCCGGCCACGTGAGGTCTTCGGGTCGCAGTGCGAACCAAGCCTCACCATCCTCCTTGCGCATGATCTTCGTGTAGTTCTTGGTGATGACCTTTGGCGACGTGCCGCAATGCTCGGCAATCAAGGCCACAGAAGCCAGGCCGCTGGCTTCCTTCGCGCACTTAGCGTAGGAAATAAAGCTGTGCCGAAGGGCATTTTCCGGTATTAAGGCTGCCGGCACCCAAATGGATGTGGTGGTGACACCTTTCCGAACAGTGCCGGTCAGCAGGTCGCGAGCCCGTGAGATGGCACGCGAGCCGAAGATGCGCCCTGTGGGCTTGAGAAATCCCAAGCTGGTGAACTTTGCCATCCAGGCTTTCGCCGCCTCATTGAACCGAACCTCACGGTTTTGGATCGTGCCTGTCTTGGCGGCCGAAATGTTGAGCCGGGATTCATCCAGGTGAATGTCTTCGAAAAGCTGGCCGACCCCGCCGGTCCTGCCTTGACGGCCCAACTCGCAGGATCGGATGCCAAGAAGGCCGGAGAACACGAACGCCATAATCAACTCGGGCTGGTCGACCAGAGCCTGCAAAGATTGCTTCATGGTGGCCGCACTCATGACGCCAGGCGTTTTTTTCACGACCTTGGGATTTGAGGTAGAGTCGATTTCCAGCTTACTGTCGGGCAGGAAGCCTTCCTGACGGCAAAAAACAAAAAACGACTTGAGCCGCTTCTTCATGTCCTCGCGGGAGCACAGGTCAGGATAGTATTTGATGAGAAACGCACTGAGGGTCGTCCGATCCAGAAGGTGGACCGCAGGGTCACCAAGCCTCGCGACGAGTTTGTGGTCCAGTTTGTAGCGATAGGTCTCTGCAGAATAGCCATCCTTCACCTTCTGGGCGATGAACAAGGCGATGGCCTCGCTAAGTTTTTTGTGCGTCAGAGTAGGTTTGATCCGGGCCCAGTGGCGCGCTGCGTCGATGATCTCGTCGCCGACCATCTCGTGCGCGCGCACCCAGTCGCCGACTGCGTCCAGCAAGGGCACCTTCGGCGCGACCCGAGCGATGTTCCGCTTGGCCGTTTTGACCGCGTAGATTTCATCATAAGTGGCCGTCAGGGCCCCTTTTCCGTTACGCGTGATTTGGGCGTCGATCACGCCGGCATCACGCATGGCTTCATGCAGGGTCGAGCGGGAGGTGGAGGTTTCCCCCGCGGAATCGGGGAGCATCCAGCAGATTTTATCCACCCTCCGGGGGATGGGGTTACGTTTGCGGTTGCGGAGTTCGAGATACAACCTCACGTGAGTGAAGTCGGTAGGGATCTTGCCGGGCACGGCCGGCTCTTCATGCATGTTTCGGGACATGGCCGATAGCTACGGATCGGCCAAAATGTATGGCCCTGGCCCTTCGAATCCGTGCAGAGATGTGCAGAAATAATCCCCGCTAAAACCCGTTTATTCCCGCCTATTTTCCCGAACCCCCTACTCTAAGCCCGCTGAGCGCCTTCCCGAGGAGGGAAGGCTAGCTCACGTGGTGATGATGGTGGTTGGAAACCATGGACTGAGGGTCGCTTGATGGCTCCGGCCCGGCGGCGGCGCAAGTATTTTCCTGTGGCGGCGGGTCACCGACTGCGCAACTTGGTGTGTCATAAGCGACAAGCATGGCGCTACCAACCTACCAGCCGGACGGTAAAACCATCGTGGGCGCCGTGATCACGGTGGCGGCGGTCTATGTCTACTTCCTGATTTTCGCCCAGTTCGGTTTCCTGCAGGCGGTGCAAGCGGCGCTGGGCGAAGGCGCCGGGGTGCTCCGGCCGGTCATGGCGGTGATGGGCCTGGCCGGGGTGGCGGGCAGCGTGCTGGCCGCGCGGATTTTCACGGTGGCGCACGGCGGACGCTGGCTGGCGACGGGATTGGTGATTTGCGCCGCGGCCGCGGTGGGATCTATGACGGCACAAAGCCCCGCCGCATTTTATGGCGTGGCCTTGCTGACCGGCTTGGGCACCGGACTGACCACGGTGACGCTGGCCGGAATGCTGTGCCGGGCGATCGGAGGCGGGCGATTGGGTTTGGTGGTCGGGACGGGCACCGGGCTGGCCTATGCGTTTTGCAACCTGCCCGTGGTCTTTGCTGCGAGGACGACGACGCAGGCGGAGCTTGCGTTGCTGGCGGTGGCGCTGGGGTTGGCGGGCGGCCGCACGCTGGGGCCGCGGGTCACGGTGGAGTCGCCGGCCGATGGAGATTACGACCGAAACGGAACGGCAGCCTGGGTGCTGGTTTTCTGCGCACTCGTGGCACTCGATAGCGCGGCGTTCTATATCATCCAGCACACGCCGGCGTTGAAGGAAAAATTGTGGGAGGGATCCGGCCAGCTGGTGCTGAATGCCGGCGTGCACTTGGGGGCGGCCCTGCTGGCCGGCTGGGCGCTGGACCGGCGCGGGTTGGGCCCGACGGTTTTTGTCGGCGCCGCCGCGTTGTTGGCGGCGGGTGGCCTGATCTCCGGCCTGTCGCCGGTTTCGGCCGCGGGGCTGCTCTATATCATCGGCGTGTCAGCCTACTCGGTGGCGCTGGTTTATTATCCGGCGCGCAGCGGGCGGCCCGGGCTGGCGGCGCTGGTCTATGCGGTGGCGGGGTGGGGCGGCTCTGCGCTGGGCATCGGGCTGGCGGAAGGCCGGCACGAGCTGCCGTCCGGCTGGCTTATTGCGGCCGGGCTGGTGATCGGGCTGGGCCTGTGGGCGGGGATGAGCAACCGGCGCCGGGCGACGTAGCCTTGTCTTTACGGCGCGCCGACCCGACACTGCCGGCGAAGATCAACCCACGCATTGGTTATCAATTCTTCGCTTTTGAACACCCCGCAAGGTCCGGTCCGCCGCCTTTTCTCCCGCCAGCTTCCCCGCCGCCACGGCGGGTTGATCATTTTCTTCACGGTTTTCGCCGGGATTTCGCTCCTCACCCGGCTGGCCCTGCTGGTGAAGGCCGCGCATGACGTCACGTGGACGCTGAGCCTAGTGGCGGCGTTTGCGTGGGGCGTGCTCTTCGATCTGGGGGCGGCGGCGTTTGCCTCGCTGCCCCTGGTCCTGTTGCTCACCTTTCTGCCGGCCGACTGGTTCTCGCGCCGCTGGCAGCGGGCGCTGGCGCATGTTTTCGGGTTCGGCCTCATCTACCTGCTGCTCTTCGGCCTCGTTTCGGAATGGACCTTCTGGGACGAGTTCGGCGTCCGGTTCAATTTCATCGCGGTGGACTACCTTGTCTACACGACCGAGGTCATCGGCAACATCCGTGAATCCTACAACCTGCCGCTGATTCTCGGCGGGGTTTTCACCGGAGCCGCGGGGCTGCACTTCTTGGTTTGGCGCTCCGGGCTCCTGACGCGGTGGTTCGCCGCCCCCGCGGAATCATTTAAGCAGCGGCTCAGGGCCGGCGCCCCCTGGTTCCTGGGCGCGCTGATCTTCGGCGCCGTGCTCGATGACGATTGGATGCCGGGTTTCAACAACAACTTCAACCGCGAGCTGGGGAAGAACGGTCTGTGGTCGCTCTTCTCTGCCTTCAAGGACAACGCGCTGGCCTACGAACAGTTTTACTCGACGCTTCCGCTGGACGAGGCCTTCGCCACCGTGCGGCGGGAAATCGCGCGCGATGCGTCCGTGACCATGACGGCCGACCCGCGGGACACGCTGCACCTGGTGCGGCATGAGGGCCCCGAGCTGCGGCCGAATGTCATCCAGATCACGGTGGAGAGCCTGAGTGCGGATTTCCTCAGCATCTTCAACCGCGCCTCGAACCTCACGCCGAACCTCGCGGAGATCGCCGCGTCGAGCCTCGTGTTCGACAACTTCTACGCCACCGGCACGCGCACCGATCGCGGCATGGAGGCGCTCACGCTCGCCGTGCCGCCGACGCCCGGCCGCTCTCTCGTCAAGCGCCCGCGCAACGAGCACATGTTCACCCTCGGCTCGGTCTTCCGCGCGAAGGGCTACGACACCGCGTTCATCTACGGCGGCTTCGGCTACTTCGACAACATGAACTATTTTTTCGGCAACAACGGCTACCGGGTGATCGACCGCACCGGCGTGCCGAAGGAGGACATCACGTTTGCGAACGTCTGGGGCGTGTGCGACGAGGATCTCTTCCGCTGGACGCTGCGCGAGGCCGACGCCAGCGCGGCCAGCGGCAAGCCGTTCCACTATTTCGTGATGACGACGTCGAACCACCGGCCCTACACCTTCCCCGAGGGGCGCATCGACCTGCCGTCAAAGATCTCCGGGCGCGCCGGCGCGGTGAAATACACCGACTACGCTATCGGTAAATTCATCAAGGACGCGTCCACCAAGCCCTGGTTCAAGAACACGGTGTTCGTCATCGTGGCGGACCACTGCGCGTCGAGCGCGGGCAAGACGGCGCTGCCGGTGCAGAACTACCACATCCCGCTTATCATCTACGCGCCCGGCGGCCAGATCGCACCCGGGCATATCAAGACCCTGGCCAGCCAGGTGGACTATCCCCCGACCCTGCTCGGGCTGCTAAACTGGAATTACGCGAGCCGCTTCTTCGGGCGCGACATTCGCACGACCGACCCGAAGGCCGCGCGCATTCTGGTGGGCACCTACCAGAAGCTCGGCCTGCTCAAGGACGACGACTTTCTCGTGCTCACGCCCGTCCGGCGGCAAAACCAATACCTCTACAGCTACACCAATTACACCCTGACGGACGAACCGCTCGAACCGCCGCTCCAGGCCGAGGCGATCGGCTACTACCAGGCCGCGAGCTTCCTGTTCCAGCAGCAGCTCTATCGCGAGCTCAGTCCGGCGGAGCTGGCGCGTTACGCCGCGCCGGCGGAAAATGACAAGGCCGCCCCCCGCTGACGCGGGAGACGGCCTTGGTTGTTTGCTTTATTTATTACTTCATGGCGACGGCGGCCTTGTCGAAGCTGTCGACAATGGTCACCGGCAACACGACTTTCTTGGCCACCGGCAGACCGGCCACCAGCGCAGGGGAGAATTTCCACTGCGCGACGGCGGCCGTGATGGCGGCGACCAGTTCGGTGTCGGCGTTGGGCGTGGCCGAGCTGATGAGCATCGGCTTGCCCGTCGCATCCACGACGAACTCGAGCGTTACCTGCTGCCCGGCAAACCGGGAGGCCACCTCGGGCGTAACGACCGAGATGGGCACCGGGATATCCGTGCGGCCACGGTAGGACTCGACATAGGCCTTCTCGGGCGACTTCGCCACCAAGGCGAGGGGAAGCACGAGCAGACCGAGGCTGAGGGCTAGTTTGGACTTTGTGTTCATTTTCATATCTCCGCGGTAAGGCGGAGGTTTTTTTCTGTTCAGGACAGGACGCGACCACCGGCCGGAATGACCGCAGATCAGCGTCCCGTTTCACCACCACCGGGTTGATAAGGACCCGGCGGCGGCAAAAGTCTGCTTTGGGGCAAGCCGGGCGCGCAAAAGCGGCGCGTCACCAGCAACCCGACAGAGAAAACTGCACATTATCCTGGCTGAATTCCCCGCGGCCTCGCGCTGGGGACTCAACCAAAGTCAAAGAACGTCCTTGGGGAGGGTCCTTCGAAAGCAATAGTCTTACGACCGGACAGAGAGTAGCACGGGCGGTGCCATCACACACGTTGCAATCAGGTTACAACAGGGGATCACAGGGTTATGAATACTGCTGAAGCGCAGCATAAGATATGGCGTAAAGCCTTGAACGATCAGGCGGAGTCCGTGTCGTAGGCGCATGCGAAATTTTTTGAAAACCACGGTCGCGCTGGCCGCTTTGCTCGCCGTGAACGCGGGGTGGGCGGCCGAGGCCCCGCCGCGGGCCGAGACCATGGCGGAAAAAACCCTGAAGGAGATCGTCGCGCGCCAGCGGGACATCATGGCGAAGGCGGACAAGGAGGGTGACCAGCTCGATGTCGCCCGGCTCCGCGGCGAACTGCAGGCCGTCATCAACAGCTATGACGTGCTCATCCAGAAAAACCCGGACTTTGCCCCGGCTTACGTCACCTACGGCATGTTGCTCGGCCAGGTCGGCATGACGCGCGAGGCGGTCGGCATCCTGCTCAAGGCGAACAAACTCGAGCCGAACATCCCGCTCGTGAAAAACGAAATCGGCCGGCACCTCGCCGAGGACGGCAAGTTGGTCGAGGCGCTCCCGTGGATCATGGCCGCGATCGACCTCGAGCCCAAGGAACCGCTCTACCATTATCATCTCGGCAAGCTGCTCACCGAGGGGCGCGATGATTTCATCAAGACCGGGCAGTTCACGCGGCCCGCCCTCGACAAGGCGATGCTCGAGGCCTTCCTCCGCGCCGCGGAGTTGGCGCCGACCAACTTCAGTTATGCCTACCGCAGCGCCGAGGCCTACTACGACCTCGAGACCCCGAAGTGGGACGAGGCGCTCGCCCTGTGGCGCAAGCTCGACGCCGGCGTCGCGACGCCGCTTGAGCACCAGACGCTCCGGCTGCACCAGGCCAACGTGCTGCTCAAGCAGGGCAAGCCCGCCGAGGCACGCGCGCTGGCCGACACGGTGACGGAGATCGCACTCGCGAAGCAGAAGCAGACTTTGCTCGACCAGCTCGCCAAAGCCGGTGAGAAGTGACCGACCATGGATCCCCTCGTCCTGCGCAACGGGCTGATTTACTTCATCATTCTGGCCGCCAGCCTGTGCCTCCGCGCCTTTGCGCAGGCGTGGATGGCCAACCGTCTCGGGGACCGCACGCCCGCAATGGAGGGCCGGCTGACGCTCAATCCCGTGCCGCACGTCGACCTGCTGGGCACGATCGTGCTGCCTTTGATCAGCATCTTCTACCTGCAGCCCGCGCTCGACCGGGCCAGCTTGCGCTTTTTTCTCGGCTGGGCCGCGCCGGTGCCGATCAACCCGCACAACTTCAAGAACCCGCGCACCGGCGTGCTGCTGACGCAGTTCGCTGGCACGGGCTTTAGCATTCTCCTCTCCTTTGTCGCCGCGGTGGCCGCCGGGCTTTGCCTGCGCCTGCACAATCCGGATCCGGTCGAGATTTTCGGCGTGATCATCATCATCAATTGCTCGCTGATGGTCTTTGACTGCCTGCCGCTGCCGCCGCTGCCCGGCGGGGTGTTGCTCCGGCACCTGGGGTTCATGTCCGAGGAAACCTTCGTCCACATCGCCCGCTGGAGCGGCCTGGTGATGTTGATCCTTATCAATGTCCCGGCCGTGGCGAAAGTGATCAGCTTCCTCGTGGGGGTCGCCACCATTCCCTTTTCCATCGTGATGCAACTGGTGGCATTATGAGTCCGGCTGCCACCGCGACGCTGGGTGATTGGCTGCACCGGGCGGAGAAGCTTTATGCGAAGCACCGCGTCGCCTTCGGCCAGGTGGCCACGAACGCCCACGACGAGGCGCTCTACCTGCTGCTCCACGCGCTCCACCTGCCGCTCGACAGCAAGCCCGCCGTGTTGCGCCGCAAGCTGACGCCGGAGGAGGCGGCGCGGGTGAAGGAAATCTTCCGCCGCCGCACCGAGGAACACGTGCCTGCCGCCTACCTGACCCGCGAGGCGTTTCTGGGCGAACACAAGTTCTACGTCGACGAGCGCGTCATCATTCCGCGCTCCTATTTCCTCGAGTTGCTGCCGGAGCAGATCCCGCAATGGCTCCCGCTGGGCAAGCCGGTGAAGCGCGCCGTGGATGTCTGCACCGGTTCGGGCTGCCTCGCCATCCTGCTCGCGCACCAGTTCGAGACGGCGAAGGTGGACGCGATCGAGCTGTCGCCCGACGCGCTGGCTGTGGCGAAGTTCAACGTCGCCATGCACCACGTCGCGAAGCGCGTGAAGCTGTTCCACTCGGACGTGTTCGACGCCGTGCCGGCCGTGAAATACGACCTCATCCTCAGCAACCCGCCCTACGTGCCGACGCGCGAGCTGCGCGGGTTGCCGGAGGAGTTCAAGCAGGAGCCGGCCATGGCGCTGGACGGCGGCAAGGACGGGCTCGACATCATCCGCAAGCTCCTGCGCCAGGCGCGAGAGCGGCTGCAGCCGCACGGCATCATCGTGCTCGAGGTCGGCGGCTTGCGCGCGGCGATGGACGCGTCCTTCCCCGAGCTCGACCTGCACTGGTTGCACACCGAGGACGGCGAGGATTGCGTGTGCCTCGTGCAGGCCGGGCGACTGAAGCGCTGGCGCGGGTAATCGGCGTTGCCTCCGGCGCACGCGCTGCTTGCATGGCGCGCACCTGACATGGACGCGCATTACGTTGAATTCCTGAGCATGCTGGTGCGGTGGCTGCACATCATCGCCGGCGTGGCGTGGATCGGGTCGTCATTCTATTTCATCTGGCTCGACAACAGCCTCGACGCGCCGGCGCCGGGCTCCGACACGGCGCAGAAGGGCGTGGGCGGCGAACTCTGGGCCGTGCACGGCGGCGGCTTCTACAACCCGCAGAAATACCTCGTCGCACCGGCGGCGCTGCCGGACAAGCTGCACTGGTTCAAGTGGGAGGCCTACACGACGTGGCTCTCGGGCTCGGCGCTGCTCGTGCTGGTTTACTGGCTGAAGGCCGGGACCATGATGATCGACGGCAACGTCATGGCCCTCACGACGCACCAAGCCGTGGGCATCGGTGCCGCCAGCATGATCGGCTCCTGGATCGTCTATGACCTGCTCTGCCGCTCGCCGCTGGGCAAGCGCGAGGGCCCGCTCGGCGTGGTGGTGTTTGTTTTGATCGGCGCCCTGGCTTGGGGACTATCCCACGCCCTCGGCGGCCGGGCGATGTTCATCCATGTCGGCACCGCCATCGGCACGATCATGGCGGCGAATGTTTTCTTCATCATCATCCCCGGCCAGAAACGCATGGTGGCGGCCATGCGGGCCGGCCAGTCGCCGAATCCCGCCGACGGGAAGCGCGCCAAGCAGCGCAGCGTGCACAACAACTACTTCACGCTGCCGGTGCTGTTCATCATGATCAGCAACCATTACAGCTCGACGTATTCGCACCCGCAGAACTGGGCGATCCTCGTGCTGATGATGGCGGCCGGCGCGGTCATCCGGCATTTCTTCAACCGCAAGCACAAGGGTTTCTACGCCTGGCAATATCCCGCGCTCGGCGCGGTCCTGCTCGGCGTGGTCGCGTGGTGGACGGCGCCGCGGATCGTGCCCCTGCCGCCGGTCGAGGGCGCGGTGACGTTCAACCGCGTGCGCGCCATCGTGGGCCAGCGCTGCATCATGTGCCACTCGCCGCAGCCGACTTATCCCGGCTACACCTCGCCGCAGGCGGGCGTGCTGCTGCACACGCCGGCGGACCTCGTGCAAAACGCGTCGCGCCTCTACCAGCAGGTCATTGTCACGCGCATCATGCCGCTCGGCAACGTGACCGGCATCACCGAGCAGGAGCGCGCGGTGCTCGCGGCGTGGGTCAAGGCCGGCGCGAAGATGGACTGAACCTCAGGGCTTGGCGACTGGTCGGGTTGGCAGGCCCTCGGCCTGCCAGTCTTTCAGCCCGCCGGCATTGGCGACCGACCGGCCCGCGGCCGCGAGGGCTTGTGCGACGGTGTCGGCGCGCCGGCCGGAGCGGCAGTAGAGGATGATCTGCTTGCCGGCGTTCTGTTCGAGGAAGGGGGCCCAGAGTTTGCGGGCGCCGTCAAAATCGCTCTTGGGTAGCAACACCGCCGGTGCGGCCACACCGGTTTTAGCCCATTCCGCGGGCTCGCGCACGTCAACCAGCACCGCCTTGCCGGCGGCCACGAGTTGCGCGGCGTCGGCGGGCGCAATCTTCGTCACTTCGGCGGCGAAAGCGGGGGAAAAACCAAGGAGGAGGAAGGGGAGGAGGAGGCGCATGGGATCAGGGGGTTTTCTTGGGGGCGGCTTCGTCGGGCACCGCGAGGGAGACCCGGATGACGCCGCGCCACTCATTGGCGGCGTAGGCCGTGGCTTTGTCACTGGGATAAATCCGCTCGAGCTTCACCCTCACGGCGGGGGCGAGTGAATCCACCGGGCCATGGCAGGCGAGGCAGGCCGTCGTGGTGATCATGGGCCGGTAGACGCGCCACTCGGCGGGCGCGGGGCCGGCGGCCTCGACGCGCTGCACGAGCACACTGGGGGGAGTATTGCCATCCGCCAGCGCGGTCTGGATCGACAGAAGCGCCGCCAGGTCGGCGTTGTCAGGCAGGTTGACGGGGTTGCGGATTCGCAGGCTGGTGCGCTTGACCGCGGTGATGCGGGGTTGGCCAGGGGCGGCGACCGGGAATTTCCACGCCTTCAGGTGCAGCTGGTCGATGCCGGCCTCCGCGCCTTGGTTGGCCAGCACACGGCTGACCTCGCTGAGCATGCGGTAGCCGGCCTGCTGGATCACAGGTTCAGCGACCTGCCGGATCGCGGCGGCGGCGGGATCGGCGGCATCAATCCAGGTGAACTTTCGCTGGAGCTCCAGGTTATCCGGCGGAGCAGCCAGCAAGCCGGCCCACAGCAACGGGGTCAGCCAGAGGGTATGCGAGGTTTTCATCCAACTAGTATATACTCTGGCGTGGATCCCGTCACGGGGACCAGCAAAAGCCAATCCATGCGCAGCCGGGGGCACTGCGCATGCTCGTTCACCCTCAGCCGCGGATCCGTTCGGGTCACTCCTTCTTGGACCCAGTGTTCAGGCCCAGGGGCAGATAGGCCGGGCAGAAGCGGAACACCGCGGTGAAGAGCGGCCCGAGGCCGACGAGGCCCCACCAGCTTTTGAAGTAAAGGCCGGCCCCGAGCAGGGTGAGGCCGACCAGGGCGCGGAGGATGCGGTCGAAACCGCCGACATTGGCTTTCATGGAATTTTAGGGTTGAGGATGGAGCGGACGGGAAGCGGCGGTTCGGTTGAGCATGAAATAAAGCACCGGCACGGCGAAGCGGCTGATCAGCAGTGAAGCGATCTCGCCGGCCATGAGGGAGAGCGCCAAGCCCTGGAAGATCGGATCAGCGAGGATGACCGAGGCGCCGACAATGACGGCGAGGGCGGTGAGCAGCATCGGGCGGAAGCGAACGGCGCCGGCTTCGACGACCGCGGTGGCCAGGTCGCGGCCCTGGGCCCGGCGCAGCTCGATGAAATCCACGAGGATGATCGAGTTGCGGACGATGATCCCCGCGCCGGCCATGAAGCCGATCATGGAGGTGGCGGTGAAAAACGCCCCCATCAGGGCGTGGGCCGGCAGAATGCCAATGAGGGAAAGCGGGATCACCACCATGATGACGAAAGGCGTCACGTAGCTTTTGAACCACCCCACCATCAGCATATAGATGAGCAGGCACACCGCGGCAAAGGCCAGGCCGAGATCGCGGAACACCTCCAGCGTGACGTGCCACTCGCCGTCCCACTTGATGGCGGGCTCGAGTTCGCTGTCCGGCTGGCTGGCGTTATAGAGCACGATGGGGGCGCGGGTGCCGCCAAAGTCACGGCCATCGAGTTTGGCGAGGGCGCGGTTCATGGCGAAAAGCGCATACGCCGGGCTGGCCACGGCCCCGGCGACGTCGCCGGTCACGTAGATGACGGGCCGGAGATTCTTGCGGTAGAGATTCCGTTCGCCGGCCGTGCGTTCCAGCGTGACGAGTTCGCCCAGCGGGATGAGCGGCCGTTCGCCGGCGCGGATGATGTCGTCGTGGTCGGAGCGCAGCTGCAGGGCGAGGAGATCCTCGGGCCGGCCGCGGAGAGAGCGGGGGAGTTCCAGGATGATGTCTACGTCCTCCCGCTCGAGCGGCTGGTGCAGCAAGTCGACCTTGGCGCCGCTGACGGCGGTGCGGATGGTGCGGGCGATGGTGTCGACACTGATGCCGTGCAGCGCGGCTTTCGTGCGGTCCACCCGGAGATGAACGGTCGGCTGCTGCTCCTCGACATACCAGTCGATGTCCACGACTCCGGGGGTGGTGGCGAAGGTTCCCTTCACGCGTCCGGCAAGCGCCAGGCGGCTTTCCTCCGTCGGCCCGTAGACCTCCGCCACGAGAGTCTGGAGCACCGGCGGGCCGGGTGGCACCTCGGCGATGGCGATCGCCGCGCCGTATTTCGCGGCGATCGCGGCGAGCCGCGGGCGGACGCGGACCGCGATGGCATGGCTTTGGGCGGAGCGCTCGTCCTTGGGCAGCAGGTTGACCTGCAGATCGGCGACATTGGCACCCCGGCGCTGGAAATAGTGGCGAACCAGGCCGTTGAAATTAAAGGGCGAGGCCGTGCCAGCGTAGACTTGGTAGTCGCGAACCTCGGGCTCGGCGCGGACCGCTGCGGCCAGCTCGCGGGCCACCCGCGCCGTTTCCTCCAGCGTGGAGCCCTCGGGCATGTCGAGGATGACCTGAAACTCCGACTTGTTGTCGAAGGGCAGCATCTTCACCTGCACGAAACCGAAACCAACGAGCGACATGGCGCCGAGCAGGAGGGCGGCGACCCCGCCCAGGAAAATCCACCGCCAGCGGGGCCGCGCGATCAGCGGGTCCATGACCCGGTGGTAGAGCCGGGTGAAGAAATCCCTCGGTTCCGTGTCGTGCAAATCCGCCTCGTGGCCGGGCGCCAGCGGCGCCAGATGCCGGCGCAGCACCCGCACGGCCGCCCACGGGGTGATGGTGAAGGCGACGAGCAGGGAGAAAAGCATGGCAGCACTGGCGCCGATCGGGATTGGCCGCATGTAGGGGCCCATGAGGCCGCCGACGAAGGCCATCGGCAGCACGGCGGCGATGACGGCCCAAGTGGCGAGCACCGTCGGATTGCCAACCTCGTTCACCGCCTCGACGGCGATCTCGGCCAGCGGGCGGCCCCGGCTGGAGGGCAGCCGCTGGTGGCGGACGATGTTTTCCACGACCACGATGGCGTCATCCACGAGGATGCCGATCGCGAAGATCAGCGCGAACAGCGTGATGCGGTTGAGCGTGTAGCCGTGAAGGTAGAAAACCAGCAGGGTCAGCCCGAGGGTGACCGGGATGGCGAGCAGCACGACGAGCGACTCGCGCCAGCCGAGGAAAAACAGGACAAGCAGGGCGACGCCGAAGACGGCAAGGCCCATGTGTAGCAGCAGCTCGTTCGATTTTTCGCTCGCGGTGGCGCCGTAGTCCCGGGTGAAGGTCACCTCGATTTCGGTGGGCAGGAGCACGCCGCGCAGGCGGTCGACCGTATCCCGCAGGGCGTGGACGACGGTAACCGCGTTGGCGCCGGGCCGCTTGGCGACGCTGAGGGTCACAGCCGCCTCCTCGTCCCCGCCGCCGGGTCGGCCGAAGAGCACATAGTCGGTGGGCTCGGCGGGACCGTCGGTGACGGTGGCGACGTCGCGAAGGAAGATGGGGCGCGATTGCCAGGTGCCGAGCACGAGGTTGGCTGCGTCCGTGGCATCGCGGAACCAGGCGCCCGTTTCGATCAGCCAATCGCGATTGGCGGAGGCGAGGGTGCCATCCTGGCTGCGGGCGTTGGCCGCCCGCAAGGCCGCGGCCACATCGTCGAGGGTGAGGGCGCGGGAGCCGAGTTTCACTGGATCAACCTGCACGCGCAGCTGGCGGCGGACCCCGCCGATCAACGTGGTCTCGGCCACGTCGGGCAGCGCCTTGACGGCGTCATCCAGCTGCGCGGCCAGCCGGCGCAGGGTCAGATGGTCGAGCGTGCGGCTGTGGAGGGTGAGGGCGGCGACCGGCACATCGTCGATCGTGCGCGGCTTGATGAGCGGGGCACTCACCCCCGGCGGGATGCGGTCGTAATTGGCCTGCAGCTTTTGGTTCAGGCGGACGAGGCTTTGCTCGAGGTCGGTGCCAACCTTGAAGCGGACAATGACGAGCGAGCGCCCGGGGGCGGAGGTGGAGTAGAGGTATTCGACACCGGGGATTTCCCAGAGGAGTTTTTCCATCGGGCGGGTCACCCGGTTCTCGACCTCATGGGCGGTGGCCCCCGGCATGGCAACGAGGACATCGACCATCGGGACCTTGATCTGCGGCTCCTCCTCGCGCGGGAGCATGATCACGGCAAAAATACCCAGCAGGAGCGAGGCCGCCACCAGCAGCGGGGTGATCCGTGAAGCCGTGAACAAACCCGCCAGCCGGCCCGCGAGGCCGGGCGGTTGTTTTTCGCCGGCTTCGCTCATGGCTGGATGCTGACCGGCTGGCCGTCGCGGAGCGCCGGCGGCGGGGCGAGCACGACCTGTTCGCCGGCGCGGAGACCGGAGAGAATCTCCACGCGGTCACCCGCGGTGCGGCCGGTTTTCACCAGGCGGAGGGTGACGCGGCCCGCTTCCGCGACAAAGACGCGCTCCATCTGGCCGAACCGCGTCACGGTGTTCAGCGGAACGAGCAGGGCGTCGCTGGCTCCGCCGACAATCTGCAGCCGGGCGAACTGGCCTGAGCGGGCGGTGCCGGTGGGCAGGGCGACCTTGACGAGAACGGAGCGGCTGATGGCATCGGCGGCGGCGGAGATTTCCTCCAAGCGGCCGGCGACGGGCGCGGCGGCATCGTCGAGTAACACCGCAATGTTGTCCCCGGGATGCAGCGAGACCGCGGCCTTTTCCGGGATCGTGCCCTCGGCGCGGAGGTGTTGCGCCGACTCAAGCATGAGGAGCGGCAGGCCGGGCGTGGCGAGATCGCCGGGCAAGACATGTTTTTCGGTAATGACTCCGGCGAAGGGGGCGCGCACGGTGGCGTAGGCCAGCAGGGCCTCGACCTCCGCAGTCGAGGCCTGGGCGTAGCGCAGCCGGTCTTCCGCGTCGCGCAGCGAGTCCGGCGGGTTGACCCCGGTGGAAACTAGGGTCCGCTGGCGGGTGGCATTCCGCTCAGCCTCCGCGAGCTGGGCTTGCGCCTGGCGCACGCGAGCCTCGGTCTCGGGGGCGCTCAGGGTTAACAACACATCGCCGGCGGCCACGGCGGCGCCAAGGGCGCGGTCAAACGCGGCGACCGTGCCGGTAAGCTTGGCGGCGATGCTCGCGCGTTCGGCCGGGCGCACGGTGGCGGGCGCCTCGACCAGCACCGGCAGGTGTTCGGCCGCCACCGGGGCGACATGGACGGGCAGGGCGGGTCCGTCAGCGGTGGCAACGACCGCCGGCTGGCGACCACAGGCGGCGAGGACCAGCAGAACCGGCAGGAATGGCAGCGGGCGGCAGCACATGGCCGGGATCATTTCCTCAGGCCACCCCAGTGGATGACGTTGTTGGCGTCGACCCACCCGAGCTTCCGGAGCACCAGGGTCGGCGGGCAGAAGCCGGTGAGGGCGGACTGGATGAGGTTCACGCCGACAAAGCACGTGAGCAGCAGCCACCAGGGACTCACAAAGTGCGCCAGGGCCACGCTGAGAAGCGTCATGGAACCGGCCAGGATGCGGACAAGGTTTTCGGTTTTCATATTAGTATATGAGCAAATACGTATATACTTGCCAACAGGTCAAGCCGGTATTGGCTGTCCGCCATGTCCCGCCACGTCCCGCTCAACGACCAGGCCCTCGAGATCGTCGCCCGCCGCTTCGCCGTGCTGGCGGAACCCATGCGCCTGCGGCTGATCCAGGCCCTCTTTGCCGGGGAGCGGAACGTGACGGAGCTGGTCGAGACCACCGGCGGCACGCAGGCGAACATCTCGCGCCACTTGCAGACGCTCATCGCCGCCCATGTGCTCGCCCGGCGGAAGGATGGACTGCAGGTCTTTTACCGGATCAGCGACCCGACCATTCCCAAGTTGTGCGAGCTGGTCTGCGGCAGTCTGGAAAAAAGCCTGACGAAGCAGGCGGCCCACTTGAGCGCGAGCCGGTGACGGGGACCAGCGCCCTGTCGTTATTTCTTTTTCTTCGCCGGTGTGACGTTCTTCATGCCGCCTGCGGCGGGCGTGGCGCCGGCGTTGATCGGCAGGTGCGGCTCGGGCATCCGGTTGATGACCATCTGCTGGGCGATGGTGAACAGGCCGTTGATGGTCGAGTAGAGCGCGAGGCCGGAGGCGAAGTTGTAGCAAAACACCATGAAGATCACGGGCATGACCTTGAACATGGTCTGCTGCGCGGGATCGGTCGTCGGCGTGGGCGTGAGCCGCATCTGGAAGATCATCGTGGCGCCCATGAGCAGCGGCATGATGTTGATGTTGAGGTGGGTCAGGCCGAGGATCGGCAGCATGACGGTGCCGAAGGAGTAGATGGTGTCCGGTGCAGAGAGGTCATGCGCCCAGAGGAATGACGCAAAGCGCAGCTCAGACACGCTCTGCAGCATGGTGAACATCGCCATGAAGAACGGGATCGTGATCAGGATCGGAATGCAGCCGCCCACCGGGTTGACCTGGTTCTCTTTGAACAGGCGCAGCGTCTCCGACTGCATCTTCTGGGGGTTGTCCTTGTATTTCTCGCGCATGGTGGCCATGTGCGGCTGCAGTTTCGCCATGCGCTTGGCGGAGCGGGACGCCGCCAGGGTCAGCGGCAGGAAGACGATCTTGAGGAGTAAGGTGGTGCAAACGATGGCCAGGCCCCAGCTCGGCACGACCGAGTGGACCCACGTCATGATCGTCAGCAGCAGGGGGGCGAAGAAGGAGGAGAAGAACAGTTTTCCCGGGTAGGTGTTGAACTGCATCACCTCGTTCTCGTGGTGCTTGAACACGTCGGTGTTCGCCAAGCGCTTGTATTCCTTGGGGCCGGCAAAGTAGCTGGCGGCAAAAGTGGTGCTGGCACCGGCCGCGAGCGGCTTCAGGTCGAACTGGGCGAAGGCCGTGATGCCGTAGGCGCCGCGGTTGTCGGCCGGCAGCATGGGGTCCACCTTCACGCGCTCGACGCGCACGCCGACGCCCGGCTGGTCGGGCGTGAGGATCATGGCGAAAAACTGGTTCTTCACCGAGGCCCACTGGAGGGCGGCGGGCTTGTCGAGAAACGCCGGCGGCGGCGCGGAGCTCATGAAGCCGGAGCTGGCGAGTTCATCCCGGCGCACGAACGAGGTGTCTTCGCCGTTGTTGTAGCCGACGTTGAGGTAGATGCCGGTGTCGGTGTCGCTCAACGGAGCCGCGGTGCCGAGATTGAAGACCGCGCGGGGCAGCGCCAGCGGCGCGTCGGACAGGTTGCGGAAGGTCGTCTCGTGGCGGAGCTGGTAGTCGTCGAGGCCGGACGCCTTGGCCAACGAGTAGCGGCGCGTGATCTCGAGGTTGCGGGCGGTGGCGCGGTAGACGATCTCGGTGGGGGTCTGGGAGACGAGCGTGTAGGCGACGTTGCGGTCGGCGCCGGGGAAGTCGGTGAGGCTCAACGCGGGGGCGGCCTGCTTGGCGTTGAGCGTGTAGCGCGCCGCGGACTCCTTGTGCTGGTCGTCGAGCTGGGCGGCCTTCTTGAGCAGGGCGATCGAATCGATGGCGCCGCCTTGGTTGGTGAACTTCACCGCGATGAACTCGTTGGTGAGCGTGACAAACTCGGCGGGCGCCGCGACCGCGGTGCTCGGCGCGCTGAGCATGGCGTCACTCGGGGAACTGGCCGGGCCCGGGGCCGGCGCCTGGTTCGTAGCCAGCGGGCTGCCGCTGGTGGCGGAGGAGGGGGTCGGCTGGACGGGCTGCTGGGGCGCGAAACGGGCGCTGAAGTAGAAGCTCGCCATCGCGGCGATGAGGAGCAGCGCCCCGATGACTGTGTTCTTTTTATCCATGAAAAGTGGGAATTAAGCGGCGGAAATTTTGGTGCAGGCGGGCCGGGTGCGCGGCGGCACGGGATCCTCGCCGCCCGGGTGCCACGGGCCGCACTTAGCGAGCCGGCGCAGCGTGAGGCCAGTGCCCACAATGAACCCGTGCTCGGCCAGCGCCCCGCGGGCATAATGCGAGCAGGTGGGCGCGAAGCGGCAGCCGCCGGTCGGGTCGAGCACGACCAGCGCGGGCGAAACCGTCTTCTGGTAAACCCAGACCAGCCCGCTCGCGGCGCGGGCGGGAAGATCAATGAGGGTCGGGCGGGAAGCGGACATCAGGCGGTCGGGGGAGCCAGCTTGAGGCAGGCGGCGGTGAATCTTTGTTCCACCTCGGCGAATTCCAAGCGGAGCAGGGCGGCGCGGGCAGTGAGGACGAGGTCGAGGCCGGGCGGCACGAGGGCCTGGTGTTTGCGGTAGATGGCGCGGAGGCGGCGCTTGGCGCGGTTGCGGTGGACGGCGTTGCCCACGGAAGCCCGGGAGGCGACGACTCCGACGCGTGAGACGGCGGTCGGCTCCGAACCCGGGCGGGTGGCCCAGGTCAGAAGGAAAGCTCCGCAATCGAGGCGGCGGCCCCGTTCGCGAACGGAGCCGAAGTCGGCGTTGCGCCGCAGGCGTTGCCCGGCGCGGAGGTGCATCCTCAGACGACCGTCAGGCGCTTGCGGCCCTTGCGGCGGCGGGCGGCGAGGACCTTGCGACCACCACGGGTGGACTTGCGGGCGCGAAAACCGATCTTGCGGGCGCGTTTCTTGCGATGCGGGCGGAATGTAGGCTTCATAGGTTTATAGCAAAAAGAGGGTCAGATTCGCGTGAGGGGGCGGGGGGTGTCAAGCGAGAGGTTTTGCTCTGAAAACGGCCCGGCGCAAGCTCCGGGCCCTTACTTTCTCGCCTCGGCTTTCGAGTGTGAACACCCTGCGTATAAATAGTTTTTGCGTTCGGGCGCGACGGTCGCGACCTTGGGCGCGTGCCCGATTCATGCAGCAAACCGACCCCTTCACCGGCCGAGCCACCCACCTCGCGGGCTCCCGCCTCCCCGGCGCGGAAGGATGGGCCGCTGTTCTGGACGGTCACCGGCAACGACTTCGGGCGCTCGATCAGCTGGGCCAAAAAGCAGCCCAATGCGCTATCGCAACAGATAAAGACCGCACTCTCGTCCTCGCCGAAGAAGACGAAGTAGGCCTGCTCGAGATGACCGGCGGCGAGTGGGCCGCCCTCGGCGAGGCCATCCGCGCGTTCCGGGCGACGCTGCCGCTGGTGCGGCTCGAGGACTTTGGCTTCAGCGCGGAGGTGGACGACCCATTCGAGGCCAACACGGCGCGCTTGAGCCGGATCGGCGGCGGCGTGGAGGCGCTGGCCTTCGTCGACGGGCAGCAGTCGGTCTATAAATTTTTCCTGTTCCGCGAGGGCGGCGATGTCGGCGCGACTTTTGCCTTTGCGCGCGGCGAGGGCGACCTGCTGCAGGCGACCGCCGTGCCCGGCAGCTATCGCATGCTGTTCGAAAAACTACGGCTCATTCACGAATTCGGCATTCCGACGGAGCTGGTGGGCATCACGCCGGAGGGCATCCCGGTGGCGAAACAGACCCTGGGCCGGATGCTGCCGGAGAAGACCGATGTCTCCGGCCTCGATCCGGAACGGTTGATCCCGATTCCCTCGCGGTTCCTGCGGACGGATCGCGACCACCCGCGGCTGGCGTTTCTCGACGGCGTACCCTGGCTGGTGGCCGACACGCACGACCGCAATGTCGTCATCGACGCGACGGGCGCGTGGCGGATTATCGACCTCGTGGCGGCGCCGCTGCCGCCGGAATGGCTCGGGCAGATGCGGCTGTTCGCGGACTGGATCGAGCGCGCCCGCCGCGATCCGTGGGCCGACGTGCTGGCACCGGTGAATGACGCGGACCTCTAAATTGCAGGGTCGCCGCTTGCCGGCGGACCGCGCCGGGCGGCAAACCCGGTCCGGCGACCAGCACCGACCTACAAATAAAAAGGCGGGGTCAGTGACCCCGCCCTGCAGATTGGCAATGCGCCGGCCGGCTTACTTGGCCAGCTCGGCGAGGATGGCCTCGGCCTGCTTATCGGTCGTGCCCTTGTAGTCGGCGTAGACGATCTTGCCGTCCTTGATCAGGTAGGCCGAGCGCGAGGCGAACTCGCCCATCATCGGGACATTCTTCGTCGGCACGCCGAAGGCGGTGATGACGGTCTTGTCCGTGTCGGCGATCAGAGTGAAGGGCAGGTGATACTTGTCCTTGAAGGCCTTCTGGGCGGCGACGTCGTCGTGGCTCACGCCGATGACCGCCACGCCCTTCTTGGTCAGCGCCTCGTAGCCGTCGCGCAGCGAGCAGCCCTGCTTGGTGCAGCCCGGGGTGTCGGCCTTCGGGTAGAAATACACGAGGGTGTAGGGCTGTTTCTTGTAGACGTCGGCGAGGGCGAGCTTTTCGCCGGTCTCGGTGATGCCGGTGACGGCGGGAGCGGCGTCGCCGACCTTGAGCGGTTCGGCGGCAGCGCGGGAGAAGAGGAACATGGCGGGAATGATCAGGAGGAGGCGGGAAACTTTCATGGGAAGGCGACGTTACCCGTGAAGGTCCCTTTGGCAAGCAGTGGAAAACCCCAGAAAGCGCGCGGGCGACAAGGTCACCACGGGCCGGTTCCTGAAAAAAATGTTTAAGCCCGCGAAGTTTTTCCGCCGCGGAACCCGACCGGCTCCACGGTGTTCTGTGGGGACGTCGCTGCGCGCCAGGTGCGTGGCGGTCCAACAAACCAAACCATATGAAACAGAACACTACGCTTAAATATCTTTTCCTCTCCGCCGCGGCGGCTCTCGCCCTCGCGATGTCGGCCCGGGCGGGCGGACTGCCCGAGGCCATCCCGCTGGAATCCACCACGCCAGTCCACCAGGGCCTGCTGGGCCAGCAATACGCCAACCTGACCTACGGCTACATCAACCTCGGCAACAGCCCGGTCAATGCGGACAACTTCGAGTTCGCGGTCAACCAGCCGCTGAACACCGGCCTTGATGCCGTGTTCGCCTATGACTGGACGCAGAACGGCCTGTTCGCGGGTAGCCGCCTGAACACCCAGGGCGTCACCGCGGGCCTGCGCGCCTTCAGCAACGCCTACACCTGGGGCAAGCCCTACGTCGAAGCCGGCGCCGGCTTCGCCTGGCAGCGCGGGACGCCGGCGGGCCGGGACAACTCCGTGCTCTGGCAGGCCACGGTCGGCGCGGAGTTCCAGCTGGCGCCCGCGTTCACGGTGACGCCCTACGTCCAGTATACGGACACGCCGACCCTGGCCGGTAACAACGGCGGCACCTGGAAATACGGCGCGAAGGCCAACTACTGGATCGACAGCCAGTGGGCCGTCACCGCGGGCGTCGCCCGGGATGACAACCAGAACAACACGTTCACGGTGGGAACAAACTTCCGGTTCTGAGCCTCCAACCAACTTCTGTCGCAAGGCAGAGTGTGTGCATATGAGCCGCGGTGCAGGGGTGCACCGCGGCTCTTTTCTTTGCTGAAACAAAATCAATCAAACCGCGGAAGGTTTAAGACCCCTTGAAGGAGGAGCGGGTTTAACCGCAAAGAACGCATAGACAAGGCATGTGGACGGCCGCCCTTTGCGGTCTATGTGTTCTTTGCGGTTAAATTCCGATCAAAGCGGCGCGTGGAAACCCGCGCTGGCGCCGACCCAGGTGCGGCCCTTGTTGAAATCCACGCCATGCATGGCGCCCTTCGTCAGGCGCACGAGCTGGTTGATCAGCTTGGGCATGCTGGTGCCGTCACCGGCGTAGATCAGCCGCACCTCGGCCTTGGCCGGACCGTCGGGCGTTTCCATCAGCGGGGCATAGGTCACCTTGCGCTGCAGCAGCCACTCGGCGGGTTTTTCGACGGCGGCGATTTTTTCGCGCGTCGGCGCGATGTCCACCCCGAGCCCGGCGAAGGAGTAGAGCGGTTTCAGGACGTAATTCTCCAGGTCGGCGGGCAAGGAGTCGGGGCGTAAAGCCCCTCCCACGGTGAAGTCGGAGACGAAACGGCAGTCGGGCACAAAGGGGCTCTTCAGGTAGGGCAGCGTGTGCTTGCTGATGCGGAAATACCAGTTGGGGTGACCGGCCCACTGCACATCGAGGTCGTCGAAGAAGCTGAACTTCATCGGCGGATCCTTGCGCAGCAGCTCGTCGAAGATGACCCGGTTGAAGATCCGCTCGATGCGCACCTCGCGGCCGCCGGACGGGTAGAATAATTGTTTGCCGCGCTTGATGACTTTCGTGACGCACAGCGGCTTGATGCCGAGAAAAGCATGCGTGCAGGCGAAATCCACGCGGGTCTTCTGCTGGTCGGGCGTGATCTCGAGCAGCACGGTGTTCTCCGCCAGACAGTCGCCGATCATCGCATGGCGGAGCTCGCTGAGGTAGCTTTCAACATCAAGCCCGCCGAAGTAGGGCGTGAACTCAGTAGGAATCTCCGGGAAAAACTCCCGATAGGTGCGAGTGAGCAACGCCTGCCAGCAGGCGACAGTCGGGAAACCCTGCAGCTCGATGAGCTGCGGCAACACCTGGCCGGAGGCATCGTGGCACAGCGCGAAGTCCACCGCGAGGAAGTGCGGCCACTCCGTTTCCTTTGGCACCGTCAGGCCTTGGGGAATCGCGGTCTTCGCGTGGGTCCGAAATTCCGGTTTGGCGAGCTGGCTGACGATGTCATCCGAGGCGCGGACCAGCGCGCGCGTCGTCGCCTCGTCCAGAAACAGCGGTGACTCCGCCACCCGGAAATCCACCGGCCAGTAAACCGCCTTGTTCAGCTCCGCCATGAAAGCCGTGTAGCGCGCTTCGGT
Source organism: Opitutus sp. (assembly GCA_025361365.1). GTDB lineage: Bacteria > Verrucomicrobiota > Verrucomicrobiia > Opitutales > Opitutaceae > Lacunisphaera. The sequence continues at coordinate 27,290 of JANYAM010000086.1, forward strand.
GAAAGCGGCATTGTAGCGCTGGCGGATGGCGGGGATCATGGGGAGACCATCAGAAATCACGGAAGCGCGAAGGAGCGGAAGCACGGAACCTATGCGACCGAGAAAAGACTGGGGTTTTCATTTCCGCACTTCAGCCCTTCCGTGTTTCCTCGATCTCGAGGCTCAGATCAAAAACGTCCCCTTGGCCATCACCTGCTCGTCGTCGAGCCAGATGTCGAAGTGGCGGCCGACGCAGTCGATATGGGTCGTGCTTTTCCACTTCTGGCCGGTGTGTTCCGAATAAGGGTGACCGAAGGCGATGTGGATGCCGGGGAGCTTCTCGTCCTGCAGGATGTGGCCGATGATGTGCGTGCAGGCCAGGTTCGTGCCGATCGCGAACTCGCCGACGCGGTTCGAGTTCTCGTCCGTGTGACAATACTGGTCGAACTCGGCGAGCAGCTCCTTGTTTTTGCAGGCCAGCTTGGCGATGCGGTTGTCCTTGATGTCGATCGTCAGCGGCGTTTTCCCGATGTCGCCGTATTTCTGGCAGAGGTAGTCGCCGACGACGCCATCCACGACGAAGCGGCCGTTGGAGTTGAAGGGCGAAGTGAAGATCTCGCCGCCGGGCAGGTTGCCCCACTTGGCGGGGGAGATCAGGCCGGAGGTCTTGACCCAGTTCAGTTTCGGGGAAAGTTCGGCGATGTAGTTGGTGCCCGCGGCAGTCTTGCAGGTCACACGCTTCGCCTGGCGGCATTTCTCGATCAGCTTCTGCGAAAGGCGGTCGACCTCGAGGAAGTCGGCGCGCATGCCCTCGACCATGATCTGCTTGTTGATGTTCACCATATGGCCGTGCCGGATGTGGCGCGGGTTGATGACGTCCATCATCTGCATGCGGGTGCGGAGCTCGCCGGTCTGGGTGATGCAGGCGTAAATGGAAACTTGGGATTGCGCGAGGTCGTCGAGGACGGGCTTCGGCATGTCGCGGTGCGGGCGGACGCCGTATTCCTCGAGCACGAGGACCTGGTAGTCGGCGCCGGTCTTCTCGATCTCGTGCACCAGTGCGGCGGCGATCTCGGCGCTGGCGCGGTCGGTGATGAGCGTCATGCGCTCGTTCGCCTGGAGCTTGAGGCAGATGTGGATGGCGTTGCGCGCGCCGGCCGACAGGGCGGGATCGAAGGTGGTGGGCAGCGAGGTCGTATGAGGCATGGAGCCGGGCGGAAGTGGGTCAGAGATCAAGGCCGTGGTGTGTTTCGGAAATGATATAGTCCACCACGGCTTTGAGGTTTTCCAGTGAGAAAGTGTGCAAGCAGTGATGTATGCGTCTCGTTACGTTGACGATT
>JANYAM010000090.1 GCA_025361365.1 Opitutus sp.
GGCACAGTGAGGGTCAACGGCGCGGCGCCGAGCACCGTGGCGAGCAGCGAAGCGGCAAGAGCCATCAGTAATTTCTGGATCATCGGGGGGAGAGGGTGAGGACCACCTGGAGCTGGAGCGTGCCGTCTGTCGGCGCCGGGACCGTGAGGGCGAGCAGTTGCACGCCGGGATTGTGGGCATTGTAGGCGTCGGGCGGCGGCTCGGCCGGCGCGACGCTGAAGGTGGCAGCCGCGGGCTGGCGGATCTCGACCACCAGGGTTCGGCCCTCCTGGTGCAACGTGGCCGTGTGGCCGTCGATGGTGACGTTCGCGCGGGTGGCCATCTGCCAGCGGACGGGAGTGCCGGCTTTCAACCCGCGCAACTGGTCCGTGATCATGACACCCGGGTCGGGTTGCACGGTGAATTCGCGTTGCACCGCGGTGGCCTGGCCGGCGAAGACCGGCGTAAGGTCGACCACCGTCGTGGCGTCACCGGCGGATCCCTGCACGGTCGCGTGGCCGTCCACGCGGTGCGGGTGGCCGCCGAGCGTGAGGGTGTTGTGGCTGAAATTGTTCAGGCGGTAGACCGTCCAGCGCTGGGAATTCTGCGCCTTGTTCCAGAGGTCGACGCCCTTGGACTCGAGCGACTCGTAGTCCTGCATGCCGAGGTCGAGCGCCCAGCGCACGCCGCCGGCGTCGAACAGGAAGGAGCCCGCGTCCATGTGGGCGTGGTTCAACTCCGCCGCGCCGCCCTTCAGCGCGAGGTAGAATGAATCCGGATCAGTCCACGAGCCGCGCGCCACCGCGATCGGGTTGGGTCCCTGGCCAATCCAGCGGAGCGGCAACGTGGGGCTGGCAGTGGCGGTGCCGGCGGGCGGCCACCACAGCGCGGCCAGCGGGGCGAAGCGGTTGCCGCGCACGGCGGCGGTGAGTTGCTTCGCGGTGGCGAGCTGGCGGCGCTCGAACAGCAGCAGGCCCGGGTCGTGCAGCTTTTGCGCGAACCAGAAAACCGCCGGCTCGAAGTCCGCTTTTTCGGAGCCGTCGGAATAATTGAAATGCCGGCCGGTCGGACCGGTGGTCTGCAGGTAGGCGCCGGCGCTCGCTAGGAAACCCGGGCTCGCCGAAATATTCCAGTCGGTGCCGAGGGCGGACTCGAGCGCCGCGACCATGAGCACCTGGTAGCTCGTGCCGTAAGCCCAGTAGGACGGGCCCTCGGGATAGACGCCGTCGGGAGCGTAGGGCTTGAGGCCGTTGCCAATATCCTTCCGCGCCGCCGCGAGGATGGCCGACGCGACGGCGGGTTCCTCGTCGCCGACTGCGAGAGCGCCGAGCGTGAGGCCGCCGAAACAAACCTGGTTCCAGTTGTTCTCGGTCTTGGGCCAGCCCTTGCCGCTCTTGGTCGCGACGAGTCCCTCCCGCAGGCCCTTTTCCACGATGGCCTGGCGGATCGTGGCGCGCGCCGCGGGAGTGAGGCGGTCGTAGAGCCAGTCATAGCCCAGGGCGAGCGCGGCGGTCATTTCGCCGACGTCGAGGAAGTGCGAGGGGTTCCAGTCACTAAAGGCGGCGACGGCCAGCATCTCGCGTTCGGCGCGGCGGACGAACTGCTCGTCGCCGGTGGTGCGTGCAGCGTAGGAGAGCAAGAGCACGCGCTCCAGCACGGTGCGCGACACCCACAGCAAGCGCCGACCGGTCTTCACGTAGGTCGCCGGCGGCTTGGCCAATTCGCCGCGCGCCGCGACGAGCAGCGTTTCGTGATAAGCGGCGAGGTCGGGCTCCGCCGCGCGGCGTTGCGCGAGCCGTGCCCAGTCGTCAGGAGTGACGAGCAGGCGCGGATGCGCCGGGCGTAGGTCGGGGATGTCGGCGGGCCGGGCCGGAATACCGGCGCTGAGGGCAAGGAAAGCGAAGGCGAGCCGGAGCAGGGGTGGTCTCATGGCGGGGAAGAAGTCAGGTTAACCCCGTCCGTGTCGCAAACCCAAGTCATTCTTACAGTTCGGCGCGAAAGGAAAGGTGGCGCGTGTTGCCCTTAACGCGCTGCTCGGTGGGCGAACGTCCTGAAGCGCCTTGGGGGCAAGGCGCTCCACCTTCAGGCTGAAAGCCGCTTCGCGCCGGGCACGGTCCACGAGCGCGCGTGCGCCGAGGGCAAGCCCGACGGTTGCACGCGGGTCCAGGTGGTCGCGCCGAGTTTGCGACCGGCGACGGTGAGGCGGAGGTCCGCGTCGTCGTAGGCCACAAACTGGTGTCCGCGTTCCGTGAGCAGCGCGAAGCTGACGGGGTGACCGGCCCAGACCCGGTCCAAGAGCTCATCGGCGGAGACGGTGGCCTCGGCCGCCGCGGCGCTGTGGCCGAGCAGCAAAACACCGCAGAACAGGATGCGCTTCATGAAATCAAGGTTGTTCGCCGGTGTCCCATTCCTCGGGCGGGATGGGTTTGTTCGAGCAGGGGTGAATCTTGAGGGGGTTGGGGTCCTTGCGTTTTGGCAGCAGGTAGGGCTTGGCGGCGGGCGGGCGTTCCTCGCCGAGGCGAAACGTGTCCGACCAGACGGACTGGTTTTCGAGCCGCGCTATCATCCCGTCGGGCAGGAATCGCAACGGGGCAGTCCAGTGCTGGATATCGTGGCCCTTGATACCGTCGGGTCGTGAGCCCCAGCGATCGCCCATCCAAACATAGAGGTCGCCCTCCGGCCCGGGAAGACGGGCAACGTAGGTTTGCTGAGCGGGGATAACCGGGTTGTCCGCCGCGTCGCGGTTGATGTTGCCACGGTAGATGTAGGGACCAAGCGGCGAAGTGGCGGTGAACACCCGCGCGCCGCTGCCCTTGGCGCAAAAGCAGCAGGCGTTGTCAAAAAGGGCATAATAGAGCCCGCCGCGGCGAAACAGCGCCGGCGCCTCGCAGCCCTTGGCCAGCACTTCGCTGGTCTCGCCGGTGGAGCCGAGGAAATCCGGCGTCAGGCGCACGATGCGAAGGGAATGCCCCTGGCCGATGGTCGTGTAGATAAAATAAGCCGTGCCGTCATCGTCGACGAACAGGCTGCCGTCGCCCGGACGGTGCGCGGCCTGCGAGAGCTTCACGTCGAGGGAGACAATCTTGAACGGACCGACGGGCGTGTCGCTGACCGCCACGCACATGAAGCCATCCCAGAGCTGCGGATACCAGTTGCACCACAAGACATATTTCCCAGTCGCAGCGTTATAGACGACATAGGGCCGGTAGAAGACGCCCGCGGGCTGGTCCTCGATGAGTTCCCCGTCGAACCGCCAGTGTTCGAGGTCCGCGGAGCTATAGACGCGGAAGCGATTGTTGATGCCGAAGCCCGCGCTGCGGCCGTAGGCGGTACCGTAGAGATAATAGCGGCCGCTGAAATACTGCAGGCAGCCGTCGTGCGCATCGATGATGTGACCATCGGTGTCGCGGCGGGGCGCGGTGTTCTGCACCGTCAGGGGACGAAATTCCGGCGCGGCAGCGCTCAGGCCGGCATCCCCGGCAAGGCAAAGGCAAACGACAAAGGGCCGGAGCAGGGGTAGTCTCATGGCAGGGATCAGCTGACGTTACCCCCACGGCCCCGGCAACCCCAAGCCTTTCTTACAGTCCGGAAGGAGGGAAAGGTGGCGCGCGTTGCCCTCAACGCGCTGCTCGGTGGGTGAACGTCCTGAAGCGCCTTGGGGGCAAGGCGCTCCACCTTCAGGCTGAAAGCCGCTTCGCGCTGGGCAGGGTCCACGAGCGCGCGATGCGGCCGGCGGCCACCTCGTAGATCATGACGACCTCGAGCGTGCCGGGGCCCTCGGGAAAAGTCCGTGTGATGACCTCGTGGTCGACGACGAACGAGCCCATCACGATGCGCCGCTGCAGCGCCGCGTGGAGGTTTGGTTCCTGAAAGCGCGCGGTGAAGCGCGCGCGCAGTGCCGCCGCGCCGCGGGCCAGCAGTTTGGCCGGGTGCTCGAAGATCTCCGCGTCGTCGGCGTAGATCGCGAGGAGCGCGGCGACATCCCTGGCGTTGTAGGCGTCGAGCTGGCGTTGCACGACGGACTCGGGAGAAGCGGCAGACATGGTCCCGGTCCGGCTTACCGCAGAAACGCGGCGGCGGTCCACATGATCGGCGACTGCCCGTGCAGGTCGCCGGTCTTGCGCGCGCGCGCCAGGTAGAAGTCGTATTGCACCTTCAGGTCCTCGCTCTTCGTTTCCTGGTGGCTCTTGTTGGTGCCGACGCAGACCTCGCGGACCTCGGCCTTGTCGTCGAGGTAGCCGACGAGGGCGAGCCAGGCCTTGCGGGTCGCTGGGGCGTAGGTCTTTTCGTCGAGCCAGCCATTTTTCACGCCGGTGACAAAGGCGAAGGTGAACATGCCGGTGCAGGAGGTCTCGGCCCACGACTCGGGTTTGTCGAGCAGCTGGTGCCACATGCCGTCGGCGCCCTGGTCGGCCAGGAGTGCGGACATCATCTTATGGTAGCCGTCCATGATGCGGGCGCGTTTCGGATGGCCGGCGGGCAGTTCACGGAGCAACTCGGCCATGCCGACGGCGACCCAGCCGTTGCCGCGGCCCCAGTAGAAGGGCGAGTCGGGCGCGTGGTAGAACAGGCCGGACGGCTGCTGCAGCTTGTCGAGGTAGGCGGCCATCATGAGCGCCGCGCGGTCGAGATATTTCTGGTCACCCGTGGCGCGGAAGGCCTGCACCTGCAGCGCCGGGCTCATGAACATGTCGTCGATCCAGTAGCGCGCCTCGTGGGTGATGCCATCCGGCGTCGGCTGGTTCCACTGGGCGTCGGCGAAATGCAGGCCGGTGGCGCGGAACTTCTCATCCTTCGTGACGAGGTAGATTTCGAGCGGCGAAACGCCGAAGACGCGGTAGTCAACGTGGTCCTGCTCGGAGATTTTCTTCGCCCCGTCCTCGGTGGTGAGGACGTCGTATTTTGCCACGAGCCGTTTCTGCAGGTCGGCGTCGCCGGTGAGCCGGGCGACCTCGAGGGCGCCATACCAGGCGCAGGTCTCGGGATAGATCATGTATTTCCGCTTCAGGTCGGTCTGCCACTGGAACGGGCGGGCGGCGAAGTTCTCGGCGACGCGCTGGCCGATCTCGGTGGGCGCGGTGCCGGCCGGCCAGTGGGTGAACTCGGCCGGCGTGGCGCCGCGGGCGAGCAGAACGCTGAGCAGGAAAAGGCCGGGGCGGAGATTATTCATGGCGCGAAGAGGAGCGGCTTACCCAAACAGAAACGAAGGCCGGGGCAAGGCCGGGCGGGGCGGACAGTCAAAATCTCAGGGCTGGGCCTTGGGCGGCCGGCCCCGGCCGAATTTGTCGAAAACCGAAATCACCGGCAGGGCGTTGCCCTCCCGGTCAAACATCCCGCGGCTGTGGATCGGGGAAGGGGCCACGGCTGGTTCCCACCAGAAGACGCCCTTGCCGAGTCCGTGCGGCGTGGCGAGGACGGCGCGGTTCACCTCCTCGAGAAATTCGCGCTGGCCTTCCGGGGTCTCGGGGAACGGGGCGCCACCGGACTTGTATTCGGCCGGGCGCCAGTTGTAGGCGGTCTCCACCACGATGATGTCCTTGCGGTAGGTTTCGGCCATGAAGGCGAGGTTCTCCCGCAGGTCGAGCAGCGAGCCGTGCCACCACGGATAATAACTCTGGCCGATGACATCGAAGTCGACGCCACGGGCCAGGCACTGGTCGAAAAAAGCCTGCGTGCCGGCCCGGTCGCCGCCCCGATCGATGTGAATCATGATGCGCGGCCGCGGGGCATCGCCGCGCCCGGCCTCGATGCCGGCGATGGCGGATTTCAAGAGCGCGGCGAGGTTATCCCACTGCGCGGGCAGGCGGCCGTCGGGCCAGAGCAGCCCGTTTATGATCTCGTTACCCGGCTGAACCATGTCGGGCATGACGCCCGCCTCGCGGAACGCCCGGATCGTGTCGCGGGTGTAGTCGTGGATCAACTGCACCAGTTCGGCGTGCGATTTGCCCGCCCACGCCGCGGGCAAAAACTGCTTGGCCGGGTCTGCCCACGTGTCCGAATAATGGAAATCCAGCAGAAACTTGAAACCGAGTTGCTTGGCCTCGCGCGCGAGGGCGAGCGTGTAGGCGAGGTCGTTGGGCAGCTGGGCGGGCGCGTTGAAGATCCGCAGGCGGATCCAGTTATAACCGTGATCGCGGAAAATCTGCAGGCCGGGCTTGGCCGCGCCCTGGTCCCTGAAAGCTGTGCCACGCGCCTCGGCCTGGCGGAGGAACGACAGATCGGCGCCGATGGCGTAGGCCAGCGCCGGCCGCGGTGCGGGCGCGGTGGCGCGTGCCGTTTCGCAGCCGGCCAGGCCGAGCAGGACCGGCAGGAGCCAGGCGGCGGCAGGAAAGGGTTTCATCAGGGCAGGGGCTTGAGGCCCTCGGCGCGCACGACCCACTTGCCATCGTCCGGCAGGCCGGGATGCGCGCGCGGGGCGCCGTCCCAGCCGGCGATCATGAGCGCGACGGCGGAGAGGAACGCGCCGTTGGCGGGCAGGTAGACGGCGATCTCGCGCTTGGGGACGCCGGGCTTGGCCTTGCGCACCGCGGCCTCGTCACTGCGCTGCGGGACATGTCCGTTCGGCAGGTAATGGTTGTTCGGTCCCTCGCGCAGCAGGATCTCGACGGCCTGCTCGGGATGTCCCAGCCGCGTGGCGGTCATGGCGATCATCGGGTAATCCCAGCCCCAGATCTTGGTCTCCCAGTCCCAGGTCTGCAGCACGGCGTCGAAGGTGCGCTGCATCGTGGCGCGGTCCACGTCCGGCCCGCCGGGCAGCAGACCGAGCGGGGCGAGCATCGTCGGGTGGTCGTGGCGGCTGTCGATGTTGTCGAAGGTGTCGGGGTTCGAGCCGAGCGCGACATACTTGCCGTCCTTCTGCGGAATGGGCGCGAGGTGGGCGATGACATGGTCCCAGTGCGCGTCGCGCGGCAGGCCGAGGCGCTCGCGCCAATGCTGGGCGACGCCGAGCGTCCAGCGCCAGTAGGCCAGCTCGAAGGACGGGTTCGAACTCGTGCCCTGGTCGTAGATTTCCTGTGCGATCCAGAGCGGCGGGCCGAGGTCGTATTGCTGTTTCGCCTCGTTCCAGTGCACCATCGTCGCCAGGCAGTCGGCCGTCTCGAGCACGAGGTCGCGGTAACGCGCGAGGGTCTCGGGCTTGGGCGTGTTGCGGTAGAGCAACTCGGCGAGGTAGATCAGGTGCGGCTGGTTCCAGACGATGAGCGGGTTGCCGCCGGGACTCTCGCGCATGTCCGGGCCGGTCATCTTGGCCCAGCGCGCGCCCTTGAGGCCGCGGCTGGCGGCGAGGGCGCGCGCGGCCGGCAGCTGCGCCTGGAACCACGCGAGGTTGCGCTCGAGGAGGGCGTCGTTGCCCCAGAGGGCGAACTGCGCGGTGTGCCACCAGATCATCTCGGTGTGGTGCTTGCCATACCAGGTGCTGCAGGTGAGCCCGCTCTCCTGCGGCGGCACGTCGCCGGCGTCCTGCACGGCCAGCAGGTAGCGGGAAAGGATGATGCGTGCCTCGAGTTGGGCGGCGCGCGGGTCGGTGCTGCCGGTGAAGTCCACCGCGGCGCCCTCGCGCCAGAATTTCTCCCAGGCCTGCGCGCTGGCGGCGCGGATTCCGACGGGGTCGAATGGCGCGTGGTCCAGCGGCTCCGGCGAAAAAGTGAGCGCGAACGCCAGCACTGCCCCGCTGGCGGCGAGGTCGTATTCATGCGGCGCGCTTTCGGTGAACAGGAGGCGCTCCTTGGAGGCGAGAGTGACGTAGTAGCGCGTGGTGCCGACCAGCCGGAGCAGGTCGATGCGCGTATCGGTGCGACCGGTGATGACGGTCTGGTGCGAACCGGGTTTGCTCCAGTCGAGCGCCGGGGTGTTCTTCACCGCCGGGTCATGGCCGCGCGGGAAGGCGAGGCGGACGCGCAGCTTGCCCTCGACGACCAGCGGCGACTCAACCGTCACGGCGATCGTGTCGGTGCGGCTGGCGCAGGCGGTGGTGACTGTCACCGGCACGCCGCCGAGCTTGAACCTGCTCGTGAGGACGCCGCGCCAGAGGTCGAGCGTCTGCTCGGGGTCCTGGACATCGGCGGGGACGAACTCGGTGCCGTCGGGCTTGACCCACTCGAGCGCGAGCTGGCCGAGCGGGTGGTTGCGCGGATTGCGTCGCAGCCAGTCGCCGGCGGCCGAGCTGGACTTCGTCGGGAAGCCGAGCACGCGGCCATCGGGCAGCGTGAAATCCTTGTTCGCATCGGCCAGCTGGTAGTGGTTCGGATTCTCGTCCGTCACCCAGCACCAGCGGGACAGGGTCTCGGTGGGAATGCCGGTGCGCTGGTAGAGCGCGGCGAAACTCTGCAGGCCGGTGATGCCGGCGGTGAAGGCGAAGTTGCCGTTGCCGACCGTGAGCGGCGCGTCCACGTCGAGCGACCGGACGACCGGGTTGTGGCGGGTGACAAGGGCGCGGCGGTCGATGGGTTTGGGTTCGGTGGCGGTGGCGGCGAACAGCGAAAGGACGAGGAGTGGATGCAGAAACAGTATTTTCAGCCGCGAAGGACGCAAAGAGGCGCAAAGGTTCAAGGCCGGCATGGAATAGGAGTGGGGTTGATCCGGGCTTCGCGACCCTTCGCGGTTCAAAAATCCGGTTTAGTGACTTCCGCGGTATTTCTCTTCCCCGGCGGTGACGCGGAACGGCATCCGGTTTTCCTTCGGCGGAAGCGGGCAGGTGGCGAAGGCGGTGAAGGCGCACGGCGGGTTCTGCATGCGGTTAAAATCGAGGACGATCTTCGTCTCGCCGGGTTTCGGCTTGGGCGCGTAGAGGAAGCGCGAGGCCTCATAGGTCTCCTCGCCGGCAGTGAGGTCGGTCAGGACGAAGAACAGGTCGTCGCCGCCCTCGTCGATCGGCAGCAGCTCGACGGTGTGGCCCTGGTAAGTGAAGACGGCTTTGCCCGGCACGGGCGCCGGCTCGGTGACGCCGATCATATTGGTGATGTTGACCTGTTTCACCGGGTTGAACGGCACCCACGCGGCCTCGATGCGCCACGCCGGATCAATGGGGAAATAATCAATGCCGGCGAAATGTGCGCGGCCGGCGGCCTCGCGGTCGCGCACGCGCAGGTAGAGGCCCTCGCCGCGGCGCATGACGTAGAAGTTCGCGGTGCCGAAGGTGACCTTGGTGGGCTTCTCGCTGTCGAACACCAGCTCGGCCGAGGTGTGCGCGGGCACACCGTCCACCTCCAGCACTGCGCCCGGCATGGGCTGGAGCATGATCTTGCGGTCGGGCGCGAGGGTGACGGTGGCGAGATACGGCGGGCCGGACGCCAGCTTGATGGAATTATCCGGCGCGGTGCCGACGGTGTTCGTGCCCGGCGCGAGCAGGTGACGGCCGATGAGCGTGAGCCAGCCCTCCGGTGTCGTCAGCCGGGCAACGCGCGCGGCGCGCCAGTCCTCGAGGGACTTGGGGTAATCGTCCGCGAAAGCAGACGTGGTGAGCAGGGCGGCGAGGAGCAGGAGACGGGGCAACATGGCGGCAACAGAACACAAAACGGCCGAAAAGAAAACCCTCGTTCGCGAGGCGCCGGTCCCGGCCACAAAAAAACCCCGCCATGACGGCGGGGTTCGCAAAACCGGACGAGGTGGCGGGATCAGTTCTTCTTGGCTTCCTTCACCTTGATCATGGCTTCGACGTCCTTGTCGGACATGTCCATCTTGTGATGGCTCTTGGCATGCGCCTTGATGGCCGCAACGAGCTCGGCCTTGTCGTGGCTTCGGACGGTGAACTCGCAGGGCGAGGAGCAGGAGACGGAATACATGGGATCCGCCGAGGCGGCGGGCTTGTCATCCTTCTTGGCTTTTTCCTCGCCGCGACCGACGACCGGAACTGACAGGGCCAGCGCCAGCGTGCACGCCAGCGCGATCAGGGACTGATGCTTTTTCATGACTAACCTTGGGTTGACGGGGTAAGCGGCCACTTGGCCGCATGGGGTGAACTTCGATTGATACCCCCGGGTGCCGGGCGTGTCAATGGGGCGGCCGGGGCAATTCAGGGCTCGACGACCACGGGCAGCCCGACCTTGACGAAGGTGAGCAGGGCGACGGCGTCCCAATTGGCGAGGCGGAAGCACCCGTGCGATTCGGTGCGGCCGACTTTTTCCGGCTCGGGGGTGCCGTGCATGCCGTAGCCGGGGCGGTCCAGACCGATCCAGGCGAGGCCCACCGGGTTGTTCGGTCCGGGCGGGATGATGAGCTTGCGACCCAGCTCCTTCGCCTCGGGCGACTCGGCGAACACCGCGGGATCCCACGTGTAGTCGGGGTTGGGCGCCAGGACGATCACGTGGAGCTCGCCGACGGGACGCTTGTCGACGTTGCGCGCGATGCTGACCGGACAGTGCAGGACGATCTGCCCTTCCTCCGTGGTGGCCTCGAGCACATGGTCGGCGAGGCGGATGTGGACGCGCGCCACCTTGAGCGTGCTGGTGACCGCCGTGACCGCCGGCACCTTGATCGTGGCACCGGGCAGGATGTCATCCCAGTTGAAATCCGGGTTCAGCGTGCGAAGGAACTTCGGGTTGGCGTGATAAAGCTCGCCGGCGAGCTCCAACGCCGTGGCGTAGTAGAGTTCGGGGCGCTGCGATTTGGCGAGCCAGGTGTCCGGCACGGGCTCGAGGCGGGCGAGTTCCTCCGTCGTGAAGGTATGGGTGGTATAGGCGGGGGCGGTGCGCAGCAGGAGGGGCAGCGTCGCCTTGTCGAGCTCGCCGGTCTCGCGCAGGCCTTCGTTGCGTTGGAAGGCCTTCAAGGCGTCGGCCGTCTGCGCGCCGCGGACGCCGTCAATTGAACCACAGGAAAATCCCCGGCGGTGCAATTCCACCTGGGCCTCAACCCAGTTCGCCACGGGCGGGCCCTCTTTGGCCAAGGCTTCTGCGGGCGCGTCAGACGACGCGGCGGGCTCGATGGCGGGTGTATCCTCGGGCGCGATCTTCTTCGGGGTGGGAGTGCCGGCCTCTTGCGCCGGGGTATCCTCGGGTCGCGGCGCGGGTTCCGCCTGCGCCCGGCCGGCCGGGCCCGCCTGGAACGCCCCGAGCAGGCAGAGACAGCGGAGGAGGCGGGAGGGCGACATGTCCGCCTAAGATGCAGTCCTGCGGGGAAATGAAAACGCGGAAATGCACCGGACTAAACCTAGGCGTCCGGCCACCCCAAAAAAATCAAACGGGTTGGAACCTGCCGCGGTCGGATGCGTCTTAGCCGCCATGAACCTCAAGTCCTCCCTCTTGCTGACGGCGATAGCCGCTTCCACTTTATTCACCGGGTGCGCCGGCACCGGTCCTAACACCCAGCGCGGCGCCGTGGGCGGCGCTGCCCTCGGCGCGCTCGCCGGGGCGATCATCGGCAACAACAGCGGTCATGGCAACGGCGCCAACGGCGCGGCGATCGGCGCCGTCGTGGGCGCACTCGCCGGCGGTACGCTGGGCAACGCCAACGACCACGAGCAGGGCACCATTTACGGCTCAGAGCGGGAAGCGCGGACGAATGTCGTGGTCTCGGAACCGCCAGCCCCGCCGCCGCCGCGCCAGGAAATTGTCATCGTGCGCCCGGCGCCCGAGGTGATCTGGGTCGCCGGCTACTGGGCTTATCGCGGCCGGGGCAACTATGTCTGGGTCGAGGGCCATTGGGTGCGCCCGCCGTCCCGGGGTCACACCTATGTCGCTCCGCACTGGCAGCGGGAGCGCGGCAATTACATCTACGTGGAAGGCTACTGGCGCGGCTGACGGCCGCGCCGGCGGCTTACTTCAGCTGCGCGATCATCCCGTCCACCATCGCGCGACCCTTGGAGTCGCGGTTGGTGGGCCGACCGTCGGGCCCGATGACCAGCTTATCCTCGGCGATGAGTTTGCCGTCCGGACCATAGACCTTGAAGTGGGGGATGCCGCGCATCTCGAATTGCTGCGCGACCGGGGATCTCCAATCGATTCCCTTCACGTCGGGCCGGTTGATGTCCACCTTGACGATCGCGACATCTTTGCGCTGCTGGTGCAGCTTGACCAGGGGCTCGTTGTAGCCCTGGCAGGGCGGGCAATACTTGCTGGTGAAGTCGAAGATGGTCGTCTTGCCGGGCACGGTGTAATCGGCGAGGTTGACGGTCTGGCCCTGCGAGATGTGCGCGGGCTCGGCGCCCTTGGTGTGAGTGTCGGCGGCGAGAGCGGCGGCGGCGAAGGCCAGGGAGCAGAGGGTGGCGAGGAGGGATTTCATGAGGGAATGGGGTTCGTGTTTAAAAAAGCCGGTGGCCGGAGTTAGGCAAATTTTTTATGGCGCCGGTCACTTGAGCAACTCGCGCAGGTCGGCGAGGCTGAGCTTGGCGGCGGCCGCATCGCTGGCGTCGAACACGCTGGCCAGCAGCGCGCGCTTCTCGTCCTGCAACGCCATCACCTTCTCCTCGACCGTGCCGGCGCAGATGAGCCGGTAGCTGGTGACGACCTTGGTCTGGCCGATGCGGTGTGTGCGGTCGGTGGCCTGGGCCTCGACGGCGGGATTCCACCACGGATCATAGTGCACGACGGTGTCTGCGCCGGTGAGGTTGAGGCCGGTGCCGCCGGCCTTGAGCGAGATCAGGAAGACCGGAATGGTTTCGTCATTCTGGAACTTGTCTACCGCGGCCTGGCGGGCTCTCACCGTCATCGAGCCGTCGAGGTAGCAATACGTGACGCCCTCGGCCTCGAGTTCCTCGCGCAACAGCGCGAGCAGCGACGTGAATTGCGAGAAGACGAGCATGCGGTGGCCCTCGTCGATGGACTCGGCGAGCAGTTCCCGAAAGGCATCGAGCTTGGCCGAATTCTGGTAGGGCGGGTTATCCTGGTGGGAGCGAGCTTGCTCGCGACTGCGTGCGTCCTGAGTCGCGAGCGAGCTCGCTCCCACAGCGCGCGCCTCCACGAGCCGTGGGTCGCAGCAAATCTGCCGCAGGCGGAGCAACTGCGTGAGCGTGGCGAGATGCAGCCGGCCCTCGGAGGCGCCTTTCGCCGCGAGGTCGAAGAGTTCGCGCTCGGTGGCCTCCTGGGTGTGTTTGTAGAACACGGCCTGCGCGGCGGTGGGCTCGCACCAGATGACCTGCTCGATCTTGGGCGGCAGCTCGGGGGCGACGGCGACCTTGGTGCGGCGGAGGATGTAGGGCGCGGTCTGCACACGCAGGCGCTCGTCGTGGAAGGCGCGTTCCTCGCGCTTCATGCCGGCCGGGAGCTTGGGCAGGAAGCCGGGCATCAGGAACTCGAAGAGCGAGCGCAGGTCGTCGAGCGAGTTCTCCAGCGGCGTGCCGGTGAGCAGGAAACGGCCGCGGCCGTGGAGCACGCGCAGCGCCTGCGCGGCCTGGGTGCGGCGGTTCTTCAGGTGCTGCGCCTCGTCGGCGAGGATGACGTCGAAGTGCACGCCTTCGAAGAGCTCCGTGTCGCGCGCCAGCGTGCCGTAGGAGGTGAGCACGAGGTCGTAGCCGCCGAATTCCTTCGCCGTCAGCCGCGCGCTGCCATGATGGACGAAGACGCGCAACGCCGGCGCGAAACGCGCGGCCTCGCGCCGCCAGTTCTCCACGAGCGACGCGGGCACAACGACGAGGTGCACCGTTCCGGCCTGCTGGCCGGCCGGTGTTTGTCCCCGGTTCTCGCCTCCGCGCTGTCCTCCGGCCGCGCCCGGAGTCGGCGAAACCGGGGCAAAGGCGCGCGCGGCGGTCGCCGTTGCCAGCAGCGCGAGGGCCTGCGGCGTTTTGCCCAGACCCATTTCGTCGGCGAGGATGCCGCCGAGTTCCTGCCCGTGCAGGTGCCAGAGCCACGCGACGCCGAGCTGCTGGTAGGGACGCAGCACGGCGGTGAAGCTCGCCGGCACCGGCGCGGGCGGCAGCACGGAAAGGTTCTTCAACGCGGCGCTGCGGGCGTGCCAGGTTTCCGGCGCGGAGAAATGCGGCGCGATACTCTCGAGCAGGTCGGTCACCTCGGCGGCGCGGGCCTTGGCGATGCGGTGCCGGCCCTGGGCGCTGGCGGCGGACACCTCGCCAGCGAGCGCGCGCTGCGCAGCCTCCAGCTCGGTGAGCTTGGCGGCGTCGATCAGGTAGATGGCGCCGTCGGCCTCGATGTAACCGCGACCGGTGGCGACGGCCGAGCGGATTTGCGTGTCGGGCGCCGTGCCGGCCTTGAGGCCGAGGGTGACGTCGTAGCCGTCGGTCTCCTCGCCGATCGAGGCTGAGATCTCGGCGGCCTTCAGGTGCGCCGTGTTCTTCTCGAAGTTGGCGGTGAACTCGGCGTGCAGGTTGTCGCGCAGCAGCGCGCCGTGCGTGGCGAGGAGGTTGAGGACCTTGTGCCGGTCGCGCAGCCACCACTTGCGGGAGAGCGGGTCGAGGACGAAACGGTGGGCGCGGAGGAACTCGAGCGCGGCGTCGTAGGCCATCGACTCGCGCGAGGGCAGGGTGATGGCGAGGAAGTGTTCGGAGCCGTCCACAGTCAGCGGCGTCAGATCATCGTCCTCCGGCTCCGGTTTCCTTTTCGGCTTTGGTTTCTCCACCGCGAGCGGCGGGAGTGCGACCGGCTCGATCAGGTGCTCGCTCACGCCCGGCAGCTCGAGGCCATTCCAGGCCAGAGGCAGGGTGGGTTTGTCGGCGCGGAAGAAGACGCGTTCGCCGAGGAGTGCCTTGACGAGCTCGCGCAGCTGGGCGCGGTTCAGCTGGATCAGTGACACCGGCTGCGCGGACACGCCGAGGCGTTGCAAAATGGCGAGTGCGGGCACGAGGTCCTCCGGCGGCGGTGCCGTCAGGTCCAGCTCGACGCGCACGGCGATGGCGTCGCGCGGGGCGGCGGCGGGGAGATTGGGCGGGAGCAGCAGGCGGAGCATGGTTCAGCGCGACGTGAGATGCCAATAACCGCAGAGTTCGCACCGGTAGGCGCTCCGCGCGCTGGCTACACTGGCGACCACGGCGGCGTCGAGGGCATCGCCCTGCGTGCGGTAGCGCCGCTTGCGGGTGCAGCGGTGTTTGCGCTCCTCGGCCGTGGGTTTCTTCATGGGACCGGACATTAACCACCCGGCGCGGGCCGGGAGTCAACCCGGCGGCAGGTTTCCCCTCGCCATCGCGCGCCGCCTCCCTGTAGGTCTGGAGGATGCCTTCCGAGCCGACCAAGGACCACAAACCGAAACGCGGACAGCCCTGCGCCTGCGGCAGCGGGCAGCCGTTCGAGCTGTGCTGCGAACCGTTCCACACCGGCAAGAACCAGCCGGCGACGGCGGAGCAGCTGATGCGGGCCCGTTTCACGGCGCACGTGGCGCACAACTTCAAGTTCCTGCACGACACGCACGGGCCGACCGCGGGCAAACCGTATGTCGCCGAGGAGGGCGAGCCGGCGGTGACGTGGACCCGGCTCGAGGTGCACGGCCATGAGGTGACGGCCGACAACCCGGACAAGGCCTACGTGGATTTCTCCGCCTACGGCCTGGAGGACGGCGTCGAGAAGGTATTGCACGAGAAGGCGGAATTTTTGCGGGTCAACGGCACGTGGCTCTACACGCGCGAGGCGCGCATCGGGCCGGCGCCCTACAAGTCCGCGGCGCCGAAGGTCGGCCGCAACGACCCGTGCCCCTGCGGCAGCGGGAAAAAATACAAGCACTGTTGTTTACTTGTATGAGCTGCTTAGGCCGTAAGGTCAGCAAGCAATGCTGCCTGTTGAAGGCGTGAGGTTGGTTATCCGCGTTTGCGTCGCGGGCCGGACTGGCTTCCCTCTTGGTCACTTATGAAACGCACCGCATCCGCTGTCTGGCAAGGTTCACTCAAAACCGGCAAGGGCGCGCTCACCTCTCCCGGTGGCGCGCTGAAGAACACGGAATACTCGTTCGGCTCCCGCTTCGAGTTGGGCGCCGGCACCAACCCCGAGGAACTGATCGCCGCGGCGCACGCGGGGTGCTTCGCGATGGCGCTGTCCGCCGAACTGGGCAAGGCCGGCTTCACGCCGGACAAACTCGAGGTGACCGCCGAGGTCAGCCTCGACAATGTGCCGCCGGCGGGCTGGACCGTCACGGCGTCGCATCTCGTGCTCACGGCCAGGATCCCCGGCATTGACCGCGCGAAGTTCGATGAGATCGCCGGCCAGGCCAAGGCCGGTTGTCCGATCTCGCGGCTGCTCAACGCGAAGGTCACGCTCGCGGCGACCCTGGCCTGAGTCAGCGGGCCGCGGCCGGGCTAATGGTGCGCGGCCGCGCTATCAGCGCCGCTTAAGACCCGGCGCGGGTGGCCCGGGGGCATTGGTTATGCTGCCCTCCGGTTGAAACTTCTCAACCTGTGCCCGCCGGGCTGGGTCCGGCGTGGTGCCACACCACTATTACGCCATGAACACACCTCTGGATCGCACCGGCGGTTATTTTGCGTCGGAGCTGCACGACTCGCGGGCTCCTTGGATCAAGCCGCCATCCCCCTTCATCACCATCTCGCGCGAGAGCTGCGCCGGCGGCTCGGGCCTCGCCCAGCTGCTCGTGCAACGATTGAACGGCGCCGGCGCATCGGCCGCCGGCTGGACCATCTTCGGCGGCAACGTCATCAACCAAATGCTCGTCGCCAACCACCTGCCCGAGCAACTCGCGCGCTTTCTGCCGGAGGACCGCGTGCCGGAAGTCAGCGCGACCATTGGCGAGATCGTCGGCCGCCATCCCAGCCTGTGGGAACTCGTGCAGAAAGCCAACGAGACCATGCGGCAGCTCGCCAAGGACGGCCACGTCATCCTGGTCGGGCGCGGCGCCAACTTCGCCACGGCGGGATTGGGTGGCGGCATCCATGTGCGCCTCGTCGCCCTGGCCGACCACCGGGCCCGCTACTACGCGGAGCGCTTCAAGGTCAGCGCGGTCGATGCCCTGGCGCACAACGCCAAGTGCGACGCCGCGCGCCGGCGTTATGTGCAGGCTCACTTCAACGCCGAGGTCGGTAATCCCCCCGCCTACGACTTGGTGATCAACACCACGCACGTCCCTTTGCCCGAGGCGGCGGACATGGTCATCACGCATCTGCGCGCCCAGACGCCCGTAGCCGCCTGACTTTCTTCGCGCTGTCCTTCAGAGCCCGTCCCGCAGCCCGGGGTGATCGCGGCGATGCTCCTGCTCCCGCTGACGCCGGGCCGCGGCCATGTTGTCGATGAGGTTGGGGTAGCGGCGGCCGGCCTTTTTGGCGGCGGCTTTGGCCCAGGCGAGATTGGCGGGCGTCAGCTTGCTGCCGGCGGCCGATTTTGATGCGGGGCGTTTCCAAGGAGGGGTGGCCATGATGATGTGTCCTTGCCTACGACCCGGCCGGTCACTTGGATGGTTCTTGGTAAAAAATAATGCCTTAATCATTCATAATCAACGGCAAGAAATTTACTAATCTGCCGCTTGTCAGGTGGAGAAATCGACCCATCTTGTGGGCTGACGGAAGGAGCTGGGTGCCTTCCCGCTGTTCAGTGAAACGCCCTGACCTGCTAGGTGGGAAGGGGCCCAGACCGCCGCTGCAAGCGGCAAGGAGGACGATAAAGTCATGATGACTGCATTCGCCATCTCGGTCTCTTGGTTGTCGGTCGCGATGATTTATATTATCGCGGGCACCGACCGCCGTGAGCGCCGGTTCTAAAGAAAACCACGCCGCCTCGGGAAATTTCCCGGGGCGGCTTTTCTTTTGGCCGGGTTCAAACCGCCGGTCGGGCCAGGATCTTCCGACACAGCGCTTCGCCCCGTAGGAAATCGCGGCAGGTCTGCGGACGATCTTCGTAGATCGTGCAGAGGCGTGTGGCGGCATCGAGGGCAACGCAGGCGCCGTCGCCATGCTGGTCCATGCAGCGCACGCCGTCGTGTTCGACGACGAATTCCGCCGGCACCACATCGCCGGGGCGCAATTCCACCACGAGGTGGCAGCAACGACCACAGCCGGCGCACGGCGGGAGATCTGGATGGTCGGACAACGGCTTACTCGTCCAAGTCATCGCCGGCCATGTCGTCACCGATCGGTGTCGAGGGCGGCCGGCGCGGATGGTTCATCATCGGCGCGACCGCGAAGGGCTTGGGGGCGTTGTGCGCCGGCAGGGACTGGGCGATGAAGGCCAAGATCTCGCTGCGGCCGCTCTTCGTCGTGGACGAACTGGCGAAGACCGGCGGCTGCGCGTCGGTGGATTGCGCCATGGCCGCGCGGAACTGCGCGATGGTGTTGCGCGAGTGCTGGTCGGCCTGCTTGTCGATCTTGGTAAAGATGAGCGCGAAGGGCAGGGCGTGCGTGCCCATCCAGTGCACGAACTTGAGGTCCATCTCCTGCGGCTCATGACGCGAGTCAATCAGCACGAAGGTGCGGCGCAGTGTCGGCCGGTGGCTGAGGTAGTCGCGCACGGCGGTGTTGAAGAGCTGGCGGTCGGTCTTCGCCACGTGCGCGTAGCCGTAGCCGGGTAGGTCGACGAGGCTCCACGTGCCGTTGATCGTGAAGAAATTGATCAGCTTCGTCTTGCCCGGCAGGTCGGAAACCTTGGCGAGATCCTTCTTCTCCGTCAGCAGGTTGATGAGGGAGGATTTGCCCACGTTGGAGCGGCCGATGAAGGCGAACTCCGGCAGCACCGGATGCGGGCACAGGGCCAGGTCGGGCGAGCTGACGGCAAAGGTGGCGGTCTTGATCTTCAGAAGGCCAGCAGGGACGGACTTCGCGCCACTAGCGAACCTTAGTTTCAGAGGCGGCCTCGCACCTGCGCGACCAGCTCGAAGGAGCGGAGGCGGGCGGTGTGGTCGTGAATCGCCGCGGTCACCATGAGTTCGTCCACGCCGGTCCGGCGCAAAAACTCCTCCAAGCCGCGCTGCACGGTCGCGGGCGAGCCGACCACGGCCTCGCGGAAGGAGTGGGCGACGTTGGTCTTTTCCATCGGCGTCCAGCGCCCGTCCATGTTGTCCACCGGCGGCGGCAGCAGCCCGGGGGTGCCGCGCCGGAGCAGCACGAAGCTCTGCTGCAGCGAGGTGAAAAGGCGCGCGGCGGCGGCGTCCGTGTCAGCCGCGACGACCCCGATGGCGGCCATGGCGTAGGGCTTGGCGAGCGCGGCGGACGGCTGGAAACCCTGGCGGTAGAGGGTGAGCGCCTGCTCAAGGTAATCCGGGGCGAAATGCGACGCGAAGGCGAAGGGCAGGCCGAGCGCCGCGGCGAGTTGCGCGCCGAACAGGCTCGAGCCGAGCAACCAGATCGGCACGTCCAGCCCGGCGCCGGGCACAGCCTGCACGACCTGACCTGGCACCGCCGGCTGGAAGTAGGATTGCAGCTCCGTCACGTCGCGCGGGAAACTGTCGGACACATCGCTGCCGCCGCGGCGCAGGGCGCGGGCCGTGGGCTGGTCGGTCCCGGGCGCCCGGCCGAGGCCGAGGTCGATGCGGCCGGGATAGAGCGCGGCCAGCGTGCCGAATTGTTCCGCGATCACCAGCGGCGCGTGGTTGGGCAGCATGATGCCGCCGGAGCCGACGCGAATGGTGGACGTGCCGGCCGCGACGTGGGCGATGACGACAGCCGTCGCGGCGCTCGCGATGCCCGGCATGTTGTGGTGCTCCGCCAGCCAGAAGCGGCGGTAGCCGAGCGCCTCGGCATGCCGGGCCAGCTCGCGCGACCGATGAAGGGCGTCGGCGACGGTGCCGCCTTGGACAATGTTGGAGAGATCGAGAACCGAAAACGGAACCATGTGGGCACAGTGGCCAAAACCGCGGCAATTGCCAGTGGCACGAGGCGCCGCTCAAAGCAGGAACCAGAGCCCGAGCGCCATGAGCGGCAGGCCGGAGAGGCGCCCGCCCTGCTCGCCGAGCGGTGCCACCTTCTCGAGCAGCACGAACACGGTGAGGCCGGCGATCCACCAGAGGTTCATCACCCCGCCGACGAACAGCAGCATCATCAAGGCCCAGCAGCAACCCAGGCAGTAGAGTCCGTGCAGCCACCCGAGGCGGAATCCGCCCGCGACTCCGGGGCGCCAGTGGCGGGTGAGGAACTCCGCGGGCGAGCGGCAGTATTGCAGGCAGGCCCGCTTGAACGGCGTGAATTGGAAAAGCCCCGCCACGAGGAACAGCGCGCCGCCGAACCGGCGGTCCGACGTCTCCATCATCGGCGAAAGCAGCAGCAGTTTCGCGAACGCGCGCTGCAAGACCGTGGCGGCAAGGCTGAAGGCCGTCCACACCAGCAGGTAGCCGCCGCCGAAGGCGTAGGCGTGGGTCGCCGCCCGCGCGCCGTCGGGACTCTTGCGCACCACGGCGGCGTAGATGAGCAGGGCCGGCGCGGCCGAGGGCAGCATCATGCCGGCCATCATCACCGCCCACATGGCGAAGAGCAGCACCAGGTGAGTGAAGTCCCAATGGTCGGTCATCATCCACGCGGAGGACCCGGACATGCTGCCATACATGTCGACCGCCATGGGCACGATCCAGGCCCAGCACAGCGCAATTACCACGGCCAGCGCGAAACCGACCAGCCAGCGGTCGCGCCGCAGGAGGGACTCGAGCGTGGTGGACGAACTCACCCGCGCGGCAGACGGTCAGCGCACGACGCCATGGGTGCTCCAGTGGATCTTCGCGAGGTGCGCGTGCGTGTTGTCAAACTGCAGGTCGATCGGGCCCGTGGTCTTCGCCTTGCCGCTCACGAACTCGGCGTCGGTGAACTCGAAGCCGGTCGGCAGCGTGACGCGGGCGCGGTGCGCGGCACCGGTCACGGGATTGCTGATAGGGCTGGCGCTGCTGTCGATCAGGCCGGGCACCACGACCTTGGCGGAGCCCGTGTTGAGATCGATCGCGAGGTCGATGGGCTTGTAGAGGGTGGGCAGCACCTTGGTAACCATGGCCGAGAACACCTGCCAGATGAGCTTGCCCGGCTCGGTCTCCTTGCCGTGGGCCACGGCCTCAAGCGCGGCGCGCTGCTTGGCGTCGGCCCGCTCGTCCACGATCGCCTGGAAGGTGCCGTTGCCGAGGTGGATGGGGCCGGGCCAGAGGCCCATGATGCCCCAGCGGAGGCCGTCGAGGATCACGTCGCCGAAACGACCCTTGTCGATCTGGACAAAGGTATGAGCCCGGCAATGGCCGAGCGTGGGGAGGGCATTGAACTGGCAGGGGCAGCCCACCGCGCAGTTGCAGTTGCCGAATTCGAGGCCTTGCATCGACCATTCCACGAGTTTCATGAGCTTCCTTTTTGTTACTGGTGGCCGGCTGAAGTCGGAGGCGGCCCGCGCGGGCCGGGAGACTTCCCGTCGGTCATCTGACTGGGCGGGAGCATGCAAGGCCGGCCAATCGGGTCAATGCCCAAGCCGGGGGCGTGGGAGTGGGCTCAGCCCGTAAAAAGCACCTTGGCCATCTGTAGCGCCGCGAGCGCGCCGCAGAGGAGCGCGGCATACCACAGCCAGCGCTTCTTGACGACGAGGGTGATACCGCCGAGTGCGATCGCGATCTGGAAGACCTGCGTGGCCAGTCCCATTTCGCGGCTCGCGGTGCCGGCGAGGGACGCGGCCTCCCGTGCCGTGTCGCGTTTCGCCTCGAGGGCCTTGGCCGCGGCGGTGATCTCCTTCTTCTCTTTTTCGTAGCGGTCGACCCGGGCGGTCAGGGCCGCGAGGCCCTTCGCATCCCCGGGGTTCGCGCCGGCAAGGCGCTCGCGCTCCAGCTCGTAAAGGCTCTCCTTGATGCCTTTCGCCTGGTAATAAGACCACTGGTCGGAGGCCTCGGCCTGATTGAAGGTCGCCTCGTTGAGCTGCTTCATGACCGCGGAGGAGTAACCTGCCCCCCGCTGGGTCGCCACCGCGGTGAGCACGGCGAGGAAAATCATGGAGAGCGAAACATACTTGGTCCACGCGTCGCGCTTTTCCTTGTCCTTCTGGGCCTGCTGGTCGGCCTTCAAGGTCGCGACCAGGCCTTTGAGTTCATCGAGTTTGTTGTTCATAATAATTGGAGCCGCCTTGTGAAATGATTTTCCGGCTCTTGTCACGCCGTTTGCGTGAAAACGCCTGCGGAGCACCGGAGCCGGGGATGCGCTCAGGGCAGCCAGAAGCCGGTGAACCCCCTGGCGACGCGATGGCACCACTGGTCCTTGTAGGCGGTGTTGGCCTTGCCGTAGCTGTAAATTAGCTGTCGGCCGCTGTCTTGCGCATCCGCGCACGCATCGCGGCCGTTAATGTAGGAGAGTAGCGAACCTGGACTAATCCTATCGCAGGACTTGTCCACGCCCCCGTTGATGTAGTCGATGGCGATAGTGCGGCTGGTCTCGGCGCGGTAATTGATCTGGATCGCGACCGGGTGGTCCTTGAGCCAGAGGACTTTGCCGAAGAGGAATTTACCTAGGTGATCGAGCGTCGCTTTCATTGTCCCGATGGCGTGCGGTTTGCGCTGCCAGCGAACCAGATGGAGCGCTTCATACATGGCGATGATCTCCTCGTTATTGAACTCCCTGATGTCGCGCACCGTGCCACCGAGCCGCGCGAACCGCCGCTCCTTGATCTGGTATTCATTTTTGCCAGTTGGCAGCTCTTCGGGGATTTTCTTTAAAATCGCCATCTCCTTGAGGCCAGGGAACACTGCGCCGGTCACCTGTCGTCGTTGCAGGTCCAGCAGAAATCCCGCGCGGAATAGTATCAGGCAATTATACCCGGGCGCGACGGGTAGGTGGAGGACCGGGTAGCCGAAATCAACCTGAACGGTCAGTCCGTGGGCTTGAAGGGCATGGCGGTCACCCGCGATGCGGGCGCCCCAGGCCGGCACCACGCCGATGCATTTCTCTCCATGGAAGTATCCATGGTAGTCGGTTCGGACGCCATGGACGTTACCGAAGAATTGCAGGACCTCCGGGTGCAGAATGAAGCTCCCGCCCCAGGATTGATAATGCCGGGCATACTCCTCGCGCGTGATTGGCGCGGTGTTCCACGATCTGAGGCGAGTGCCGAGATAGCGAAACCGCGTTCCTAGGTTCATGCTGATTGGGTTGCAGGAGAGGAACGTGATGGCAAGCATCACGAGAAAACCCGAGCATCGGAAAGCAGAAATAAGTTTGGCGGGCCCGGGGCCAGCGTGCAGCGTGGGGCATGGGTGATTCCTCGCGTTACACGGATGAAATCGTGGTGTCCTGGCCGGAGCTGCACCGCGACGCGCGCTTCCTCTCGCAGCAACTCCACCAGCTGGGCACCTGGCACGGGATCATCGCCATCACGCGCGGCGGCCTTGTGCCGGCAGCGCTGGTAGCGCGTGAGCTCGAGATCCGGCTGATCGACACCGTGTGTGTCGCGAGCTACGCCGCCGGCACGGGCGGCGGGGCCGCCCAGGCGCAGGGCGGCGTGCAGGTGCTCAAGGGTGTCGCCGGCGATGGCGCGGGTTTCCTGCTGATTGACGACCTCGTCGACACCGGCAAGACGGCGCAGGTGGTGCGGCAGATGTTGCCCAAGGCGCACTTCGCGACCCTCTACGCCAAGCCGGCGGGCCGGCCGTTCGTGGATACCTGCGTGAAGGAGTTCAAGCAGGACAAGTGGATCTTCTTCCCGTGGGACATCGACTACCGGTTCGTGAAACCGATCAAGGACGGCGGCAGCCTCACCGCGAAGGGCTAGAGCAAAAGCCAGCGCCGTCGAGCGTGGCAAGGACCGCCTGGCGACACCGTGAGCCCCCGGAAAATCAAGTTCATCAGCCTCGGTCTGCTCCTCCTCGGATGGAGCGGTGCGGCGGCGATCTACGCCTTCGCGGCACCGCCGGACGACGATCCCTTGCTGGCCGACCTGCATTCCAACCGGAAATACAAGCACGAGCTGGCGGTGTATGGGGGCAAGGCCAACGTGGTGTCCGCCGAGTTCATCGACTGGTTTGACCGTTTGTGGCAGGGCCGGAACCTGGCGGGCACCGTGGCCGTCGTGACCGTGGTTGCGACGCTGGGTTTCCGCTTTGTCGCCACGCCGCCGGCCGGCCCGGTGGACAAACTGGCGTCGCAGGATCACGTTTGAGCGCCGCGGGCGCGGGCAGGTTCCGCGGCTTAAGACCGCGCCCTCACGGCTTCGTCGCCGGGCTGCCCGTCTCCTCCGGCGCCTTGGCCGGCCGCCGCACGTCCGGGCCGGGCGGACTGATCCGGTATCGGATCTCGTCCAGCGGCAGGGCGGTGAGGTTCAGGTTTTTGACGCGGTGGACGATGACTTCCAGCGCAAGGGTCTGGCCGGGCGCCTGGTTGACCAGCAACTCAAACAGCTCGGAGCCGGCTTGCTTGGTGCCGTCCATCCCGGCGACCTTCTTCCCGTTGAGGCTGAGAATCTCATCCCCGGGCTGGAGGCCGAGGCGTTCGGCTTCCGACCCGATGGTGACGTCCGTGATGATGAGGCGCTTGATCCGATGCGTGTCCGCCTCACGGGTGCCGCCGACGCCGATGCCGAACGGGCACACCGCCTCGCCCTTGACCTGATATTTTGGCAGGACGATCAAATCCTCCGGCTTGCCGGGGGCGGGCTCGGCGGCGGATAGCCACGGGGCGACCAATAGGGCGAGACCGCCCAAGGCGGTCCGGCCGGGGGAATAAATGGCGCGGGGTTTCATGCGGTACGGGTCAAGGCAGCGGTGCGAGAAAGCGCACCAGGTTGGCGATGTGGTCGTCGAGGGGGACGCCGAGTTTGTCGCAGCCCAGCTGGATGGTGGCGCGGTCGATCTTGGCCGCGAAGCCGGGGTCCTTGAATTTTTTCTTGATGGAGCCGGCCTTCATCTGCCCGTAAGGCACAGGGTTCATTTTCCGGTAGGCGTAGAAGATGCCGGTGAGTTCGTCGGTGGCGACGAGGGCGGCGGCGAGCTTGGTCTCGGGCAGCGTGGTAAAGCCGTGGTAGCCGTAAGCGTGCGCCTCGACCGCATGGCAGAGCTCGGGCGGATAACCCCAACCCTTGAACCACTGCAGCGACGGCGCCGGGTGCGTGGCGGGGTGCTCCTCGTAATCGAGGTCGTGGAGCAGGCCGGTGAGATACCACAGCAGCGGATCTTCGCCGAATTGCGGCGCGTAACCTTCCATCGCGGTCGCGACCATCAGCGCGTGATGCCGCTGGTAGTCGTCTGTCACGTGCGCATGGAGCAGGGTGGTGGCGGCGTCCTTGGTCGGGAGATTCATGGCGAGACAGGATTAACCATGAAGGCACGAAGGGCACAAAGGGTTTTTGGAGGGCCGCGGCCCAGCTCGAGCTGGGCCCTCCAGTTGTTACCCGGGGTTGGCGAGGCAGGCGTCAGGGAACGCCGGCTGCCGCCGCATCCACCGCATGAGGCACAGGCTGTTCGTGAGCGCCTCGTGCAACGCCGAGCCGAAATCGTAGGCGCGCTCGTCGTAGCCCGCCGCCTCGATCGCCTCGTCCATGCCGAGCATCACGGCAAACATCCGGGCGCGCAGGGCGGGGATGTAGACTTTGCTGAGGTTCACGAGCGGATCGGCCAGGTTGGCTTTGCAAACCGCGGCGTCGCTGGTGTGGTGCGAGCGACAGGCCTCGGGGCGTCCGGCATAGATCGAGCAGGAGCCGGCGACCAGCAGCGCGCAGCGCTGGCGGCTCGTGGCGCGCTGGCCGTTGGCGAACGCGGCGACGCGTCCGCGGTGCGCCGCGAGCTTGGCGATGACTTTGTTCAGGGCCGCCGGCGTGAAATGAACCTGGATGTGGTCGGCGGCGAAGAAGACCTCGTGGGCCTGCACATCCACCGGGACCTGGCAGCAGAAGGCGCAGCCGTCGCGGCAGGCGACCTTGGCGCGCACCCCGGGGGCGGTCTGGGCGTAGGTCGAGTCGAGCTCGTCCATGCCCCAGCGGAGCACCGGCATCATCTGCGCCGGGGTGCGGACTTCCAGCAGGCGGTCCTGCATCTCCGCGACGGTGCGGTCGAAGATCTGGAAGCGCTGGGCGACGGAGGTGCGGGCGGGCATGCGGCCCCTCAAGTGTTGCAGGGGGCGGACCAAACGCGACAAGAATGGGCGAGGGCAAAGCCTTCTCACGCGAAGTCGCGAAGGACGCGCAAGGATGTTTCCTTGTAGGGTCGCCGCTCGTCGGCGGACCGTGGTGGAGCGTGCTGACCTCAGCGCGCTTCAGGATCTGCGCCGCACCGAGGCAAGCGCGTTGGGGCAACGCGCTCCACCGGCCTTACTTCTTCTCCGCCGGCGGGACCTTCGTGGCCTGCCAGGTGATGACCTGCCAGCGGCCGTCGCGGAAGATAAGCGTGCCGCTGTTGCGATAGGTGTCGGTGGTGCCGTCAGCTTTCCGCGCGACGAGGCGGAAGGTGAGGGCGGCGAATCCGTTGTAAGGACGGATGTTGATGTCCTCGGCGGTGTAGACAGGCGGGGCCGCCTCGGCGAGCGGCGGCTGGCTGACCTTGGTCGCGGTCTGGCGGACGTTGGCCATGATCTCGGGTTTGGTGCGGACGACGCCCATGGCGCTGGTATAGATGACGTCGTCGGCCCAGAATTTCTCGTGGCGGGCCGGGTCGCTGTTGTGGGTGAGAAAGTCGGTCAGGAGCTCCATGATGTAGACATTCGCGACCGGGGCGCCGGCGTCGGCGGCGCGGGCCGACAGGGCGGACAACAGCACGAGGCAGGCAAGCAGCGGGGTTTTCATGGCGGACAGACTAGTCGATGCTTGAGTCACAAAAAGCACAAAGAGTGGAGTTTTGGAGGGTCCGCGTCCCTGCGGACCGCCCGGCTCGCAGGGACGCGAGCCCTCCAGCGATCAGGGTGGGCTCAATTCCGCCAGGTGGCGATCCGTCTCGGCGAGGTTCTGCTGCAGCTTGGCCAGGACTTCTTTTTCGCTGCCGATCCGGCGGGTGACGGACTCGGGTGTGCCGAGGGCCGCTGTCCAGGCCACCTGTTGCTCGTCGTGATCGAGCATCTTGGTGATCTCGTCGACTTCGCGGGAGAAGCGGGCTTTTCTCGCCTGCCAGCCGAGGAGCACGACGGCGTGGACGGTCTTGCCGTTGGCGACCTTCACCATGTCCTCCTCGCGGCCGGCGGCGGTCGCGATGTCGCGGTTCATGGCATCGAGCTGCAGTTCCTGGGTGGCGGTGTCGAAATCCTTGAGCTGCTCCGGCGTGAAGCGCGTGCCCAGGTCGGCCCGGAAGCGGGTGAACTCACTCGGCGAAGTCGCGCTGACGGTGATGTCCGGCAGATCGGCTTGCTTCGCGCAACCGGCGAGGAGACCGAAGATCAGGAAGGCGAGGAAGCGGGGAAGGGGCACCGGCACAGCATTCTTTTCAACGCAAAGACGCGGAGACGCCAAGACACAATCGGGCTTGAGTGGAGGGACGGGAACCATTCCACCGATCCGCTAGCCGCGCAGCGTCCAGCGCCCGATCGGGATGTGGCGCGTCTTGCCCAACAGGCTGTGCACGAGGACAAATTCGTGCACGGTCCAGCCGATGGGTTCCACCGTTTCCTCGGCGACGGACTTGGCGTCGTAGAGGAGGGTCACATGCGGGATGAACTGGGCGCTGACGTGGCGGCCCAGGCCGGCCCGTCTCAAGGCCGCACCCAGGTTTTGCTGAAAATCCTTCAGCGGCCCGACGCCCGCGTCGCCGCGCAGCACCAGCGGGAGCTTGCCTGATTTTCCCGTGAAGCTGCCCGCGCGGTCAAAGCTCACCGCGAAGGGACGCGCCGAGATGGTGGCGGCCGCCTCGGTTGCGGTCCGAACCAGGGCTTCCGGCAGGCCGACATAGTCACCCAGGTGAAACAAGGTGACATGGAAGCGCTCCGGTGGCAGCGGAATGCCCCGCAAGGCGTGGCGGGCGCGGAGCTGTTCCGCGGTCCGCGTGATGCGAAGAGGAATCGCGGGCTCGGGGAAAATTCCGACGAAGAGCCGGTCGGTCGGCTGCTGCGGGGCAGACATCCCGGGCAGGGAAAATTGATCAACCATGGCGAACGGATGCTAATTTTCCTGAGGCCGGCCAATCACTTCGTCCATCTCAGTGAGACGGCGCAGGGCGTCGTCGCGGTCGCGTCTGAGTTTGGCGAGGACTTCCTTCTCGCTGGCGAGGCGGCGGGTGACGGCCTCGGGCGTGCCGGTGGCGGCGGTCTTGGCGGCTTCGGCTGTATCCTCGTTAACCAGCCGGATGGCCCCGGGGATTTCACGGATGAGCCGGTCCTTTCTCGCGCGCCAGCCGAGCACGACCACGTCGGGGAAGGTCTTCCGATTGACGCCGGCCAGCAGGTTGGCCTCGCGGCCGGGCGCCGCGAGCTGTAGCTCCTGGATGGTGATGTCGAATTCCTCCAGCTGCGCCGGCGTGAACCGCGTGCCGAGGTCCGCCCGGAACCGGGCAAATTCATCGGCGGAGGCCGCGCTCACGATGATGTTCGCCTTGGCGGCCACCACCATGGCCTTCAGGAGGGAATCGAAGTCGGCCGGGGCCAGGTGAAAGGGGACCGGAGGGTAGCTGTCACCCTTGTCGGGCTGACGGATCAGCGTGAGGCTGATGGCGCCGCCGTGACGGACGGACGACATCCGCAGGAGGCCGCTGCTCAACGTATCGATGTCGGCAAAGGTTTGCTCCCTGCCGTCGGGGCCGCCCTTCACGCGATTGAGATTGTCCGAGAAAAGTTTCCATTCCTTTTCGTGGAAAAACATGGGGCCGCCATAGGGCGAGCGCCTGAAGTGGAGGTTGATGCTCCGGCTGCCGTCTGGCTGGTATTCGACGACGATGGCCAGGGTCGCGACCCGGCCCTCCTCGAAATAAGCGATATCCTTGTAGCCGCTGCCAGCGCGCGCGTTGGGGCTGCTCAGGCCGGCCAGGAGCAAGACGATCCCACTCAGGGCCATGAACCGAGGCGACCAAAAGGCAGTCGGAGGCTTCATGCGCGGAGTGTCGGGATTGAGGGGGAATATGGCAACGCCGCGCCTCAGCTGGGGCGCGGGCGACTCGGATCGCTGCCATACCAGGTGCCTTCGCTGCGGACGAAGAGGCAGCGGCACGATGAGATGCGGTCGGCCAGGTGCTGGTCCGCCTGCTTGCCCATTTGGTGGCTGTGGATGCCGGGACCGTAGGCGAAATCCGTCATCGCCTTGAGGCTGGACCAGAACGTGACCGTCGAGGGATCGTATTCGAGGGCGCGCGGAAAGAAGAAGGATTGCTGCGAATGCAGCGCCGGGTTGCCGGTCATGGCCATGCGCACCGCCATGACGCCGGTGGAGAATTCGCGCACGCGGTTCAGGTCCAGCTCGGGCGTCACGGTCCAGCCGGTCGTGGTGACGACGGCGAGGGGCGTGCCCTCCGGCGGCGGGGCGACGAGGGCGGATTCGGCGAAGGGCAGGCCGGGTTGGGCGCGATCAGGGTGATTGGACACACCGCGCTGGCGGAAAGGCTGGAGGATACCGGCCCATGATTCGCGCGCCCCGGCGAACCACGGCAGAAGTTCCTTGCGGGAATCGATCCAGCGGTCAGCGGAAGCCCGGTCGGCGTGATAGCCATAGGCGGCGAAGACGAAGGCTTGCTGGGAGGCGGGCTCGGTGCCGGCGGCGCGGGTGTCGGCGGCGACGCCGGCAAAGACCAATCCCGGGAAGTCTCCCGGGGCGATACCGCCATTGGCGCGGATGGCGTCAAAGCGGGCCAGCTGCAGGGTGATGAAGGACGCGGAGGACAAGGGGCGTAGTTCTCGCTCGGGAATTGTCAGCCCTTCGGCAGCGGCTGCCAGTTTTCGCCGGCGGTCTGGTGGTCCTTCCGCATCCAGATCAGGCCGCTGAAACAGCACACCCGCTTCTTGCCCGCGCTAAGCATGGAGCAGGCGGTCTTGATCCGCTTCACGCGCGTGGCTTCCAATTTGCCGGAGCTCAGCCAGAGCACCCAGTTCTGCCGGGCGTTCGGCGTGATTGACGCCCATTGCGCCTCCGCGCGGGGAACACCGGCGATGGCCGTGCGCAGATCCGTCGGCACGCGGGCCGCCGGCTCGTCGTCGACCCGGATGATTTCGACGGTCACCGTGTCACCCGGCGCCGCGCCCGCGGCATCGTGCATGACTGCGTTGACCTTAAAGGCATGGCCGCCTTTGCCCTCGAGTGCGGCCCGGAAAGGGAAGCCGTTGATCGTGGCCTCGACCACGGTGCGGCCGGCGGGGAGCCTGGCGCTTGCGGCCTTGGGCAGGGTCAGAAGGCCGGCCTCCAACCTGGCACTGAAACGGATCGTCGGTTTGGTCTCGTGTGACTGGACCGGTTTCATGGAGGATATTTTCAACGCAAAGGCGCAAAGACGCCAATAAATAATCGGCCGGAAAGCTTCCTCAAATCCGGCCCTTAGCGTCTTTGCGCCTTTGCGTTAGATTTGGCTGCTTTTTTTAAGATAGGGCCGGACGCCAGTTGTGCTTTGCCAAAAAAGCGTCATGGTGCCGGGTTCATATGGGTGATAAAGAAGCCAAGACCGGGGAATCCCAACGCAAGCAGACACGTTATGCGGTGAGCGACGACTGCCGGATCCGCGCGTCCATCTCCATCCAGAGCTCCGAGCCGGGGGCGGTGCACAAGGACTGGCCGGGCGTGCTGGTGGACTTGTCCCCGGGCGGCTGCCACGTCCAGATCAGCATCGGGGCGGTGGCCTACAACGGCGACAGCTGCGTGGTGAAACTGTCCCACGGGACGATGAAGACGGAGGTGCGGGGCATTCTCGCCCACTACGTCTGTTCGGCGCGGTATTCGGTGTGCGGTGTGCGGTTCAACTCTTACGCCGGGGAATCCGACAAGGTGCTGCAGTCATTTCTCAAGGCCGTCATCGCGAGCGCCACGCTGAAGGGCGGGCCCACCGACAGCGATATCTCGGGGCAATACAAGGAGGAGTATCGCGGGGCCGGCCACACGAAACTGGTCGCCTATCGCAACAACAAGCCGGAGCGCGGGGTCGTGGCCTTCGATTACACGATGGGGCGCTTCGGGGCGTCGCTGATGGGGGGCGACGCGGACATGTTCAAGAACAAGTCCATGGTGATCTTCAAGGCGGCGCCCACGGAGAAGGGTGGCGCGGGTGCACCGCTCGTGGAGTCGCAAATCGCGGAGGCGCGCTGGGAATTTGCCGTCGCGGCGTCGAATTTACCCAAGGTCGTTCCGCCGGACCTGCGGAAGTTTCTGCGGCTGGTGAGTTGAGCCGCCTGCACGGTTGGAGAGGCCCGGCGGCAGACCGCCGTGGACCGGGGTCGGGATTCAGGTCTGGCGCTCCGCGCCCGGCCGGCGCCGTCGGCACGCGTCGGAGCAGTATTTAACCTCGTCCCAAACCTTCGCCCACTTGCGGCGCCACGTGAAGGGCCGGCCGCAGACCACGCAGGTCTTCTGCGGGAGATCCGCTTTGCGACGCATCTTGGGCATCAGGATCAGGCGGATGGAAACTCGGTGGCCGCGGCGACCGGGGCCCAGGCTTCGAGTTCGCGTTGCGCGGCCGCGAGGGTGCGGCGGGTCTTCTCATAGGCGTAGGCTCCGAGCACCAGACGCAGCGGTGGACGTTGGGCGTCGACGGCCGCAAGGATCGCGGCTGCCGCCCGGCTCGGGTCGCCCGGTTGCTGGCCATGCACCGACGCCAGGTAACGCGCGAATTTGCCGCGCGACGCGTCGTAGTCAGCCTGGGGCGCCGCGACGTGCGTCAGTGACCGCCCGATGAAGTCGGTGCGAAACGGGCCGGGCTGCACGAGGGTGACCTTCAGACCAAAGGGCCGGGTCTCCTGCGCGAGCGATTCGGCGGCTCCCTCGAGGGCGCGCTTGGCCGCGCCGTAAATGCCGAAGCCCGGATAATTGGCGATGGCGGCGGCCGCGCTCAGGAAGACGACATGCCCGCCCCGGCGGGTCCGGAAATGCGGGAGCACGGCGCGGGTGACCCGCAGCGCGCCCAGGAAGTTGACCTCGAAGTTGTGCGCGATCTCGGCCTCGCTCGTCTCCTCGATGGCGCCGACCAGGCCGGTGCCGGCGTTGTTCACCAGCACATCGAGCCGGCCAAAGCGCGCCAAGGCCTCGGCCACCGCCGCCTCGACCTGCGCGGGCTGGGTGACATCGAGCGCCAGCGGCCGGCACGCGTCGGGATATTCGGCGGCCAGCGCGGCCAGGCGCGCGGGGTCGCGGGCGGTCGCGACGACACGATCGCCGCGGGCCAGGGCGGCGGCGGCGAGGGCCTGACCGAGGCCGCTGGAGCAGCCGGTGATAAACCAGACGGGCGGGGAAGACGGGGTGTTCATGGCTGGGAGGCGGAGAAGATTGGCCTCAGGGGATGGATACTGACGTCGACGGTGTCGGCCGCGAGCAGGGAGGCGGGCGGCCCTTCCAAGTTGAAACCCGCCAGTTTCGCGGCCGCCGTCGACCAGCCACTGACGGAGGGGACGTGCAGGCTGTAGGGAGCATGGCGCACCGAGCCGCTCAGCAGCGTGCCGTCGGCCCGCGAGGTGAAGAGCCGGTAGCGCTCGACGAGAAAAAACTCGAGCGACCCAGGCGCGGCGGGCTGACCGCCTTGCACCGGTGCGTGCCAAGTGAAGCGGTCGGCCGGCGCTGGTGACCCGCGTCGATGGCTGACAAAGTCGCAGCTTCCGTGGTCGAGCCGGGCGGTCATCGCGGCGTGCTCGTAAGGCAGGTGGAACCAGCGGCGGGCGACCTTGACGGCGATGGGCTGGTTGCAATCGAGGGAGAAGAACCAAACGCCGGGACGCCCGTGGGCGTCGCAGACATAAGTGCGCACGTTGAACTCGAGGAACCAGGACAAGCCGGGCAGCGGAGGAAGGCCGCGTGGCCGGACCCGCTGCATGAAGAAGGGGACCAAGCCGAGGTAAGCTTCGCCGCGGTGCGTGTCGACAAAGAGGCCGCGCGGGAGGCGGGCTTGGACGTCGGCGGCGGAAACGCTCCAGTGCGCGAAAAGCAGGCGCTGCCAGCGCTGCCGCCCGAGGCACGGACCGGCGGGCGTGTCGCGCTCATGGGCGCGCTCGGCATCCGTCGCCGGCTCGGGCACGAAGGGCCCGGTGGCGGCGGCCGCCTGAATCGCGCCGGTCGCGACGTCGGCCGGCGCGGATGAGAAGCGCCAAAACCCTCCGCGGCGGGGCCGGGAGGGTCGGGGAGACGGGAGAGGAGAGGATCCGCTCAGGGCAGAAGAACCGTGTCGACCACATGGATGACGCCGTTGCTGCCGACGAGGTCGGCGGCAATGACCTTGGCGTCGTTGACGGTCACGCCGGAGGCATCGGCCTTCAGCATGAGGGTCTTGCCGTTGACGGTCGGCGCGGCGCCGGACTTGACGTCGGCGGCCAGCACCTGGGCGGGCACCACGTGGTAGGTGAGGATGGCGACGAGCTTGGCCTTGTTCTCCGGCTTGAGGAGCGACTCGACGGTGCCGGCGGGCAGTTTGGCGAAGGCCTCGTTGGTCGGGGCGAAGATCGTGAACGGGCCGGCGCCGTTGAGCGTGTCGACCAGGCCGGCGGCCTTGAGGGCGGCGACCAGGGTCGTGTGGTTGGGGGAGCCCGCGGCAATGTCGACGACGGTCTTGGCGGATGCGGCGACGGCCAAGCTCAGGCTGAGGGCGAGGAGGGCGAGGGAACGGGTAAGTTTCATTGGGATGGGAGTCTGGATCAGTGGGTTGGATGACCGGCCGCCCGAAATGGACGACAGTGTCGTGCTGTATAACGAACGGAGGAGCCGGCCGGATGCGGTCGTTCTCGGGTGTTAGCGGGGCGCGCACCGTGCATTAGTGAGGTCGATAACTCTTCCTCGCGGTGTCGACCTGCTCCTGAAGGCGAAGGCAGGGGAAATCGCGGAAATGCGGAAGAGCTGAAACGCGGAGCTTGGGAGGTGCTGGATGGAGGTCGGGGTTTATCCCCGACATCGGCGGTTGAATGTCGGGCGTAAAGCCCGACCTACAGCACAGCTCGAATTTTTTAGCCACGAGAGAACGCAAGGAGCGCAGAGACATTTATTCAGCCGTTCCTCTTTGCGCTCTATGCGTTCTTTGCGGTTTACTTCACAATCCATAGGCAAGAGTTCAATCGTCTCCATCCCGGATTATTTCACGCGAAGGGCGCGAAGACGGAGGAAGTTTGGCACCACTAATCCTCACTCATGGGACACGACACTAATGCCCAACCCGGAGAGTTTCACGCGAAGGTCGCGAAGGGCGCGAAAGGGGATGATCTAAAAACCCGGGTCGGGAAGACGGATGGCCGGAGTTTGAAGATGAAAACCGGGGCTTTGGTCTTACCCGGCGGGGCGGGGAAGTTACCCGGCGGGAGGGTGAAGTTATCTGGCGCGGGCTTTAAGTTGCCCGGGGCGACCTTTAAGTTGTTTCTCGCGACGGATGAATTGCCCGGGGCTCCGGGGAAGTGTCCGGCGGCGGCGGGAAGTGTCCGGTGGCGTCGGGCAATTGTCCTGTCGGGCCGGGGATCTTGCCCGGGGCGCCGGGGATCATGTAATTCGGACCGGGTAATTGTCCGGACGCGCCGGGAACTTCAAAATCCCGCCGGGAACTTGTTGGGTCGGAGCGGACACCTGTAATTTAGGCCGGACAATTGAAACCCGGGCCGGGTGTTTACCGGGTCGGGGCGGGATATTTCCCGCTCGCGATGCAGTAGTATTGACGAGCGCCGGGACGAGGATTTTCCCCGGGGGAAAGAGGTAAGCCGCCCGGGAGATCGCGGAAGTGTCCTCATATTAGGGAATTCTCTGACTGAAACAGCGGAGTGGTTTGGGGTTTTGCTGCGGGGTGGGATCGCTTTTATTTCCCGTCGCAGCGGGCCATTCAAAAATCAACCCCCACATAACATGGCTACAAGAACAACGACGGATCTGCTGAACGATGCAAACAAGGTGATCGACACCTGGACGGTGAACACGGACTTCAAGATGGGCGACGTGACGCTGCCCAACTTCAAGCAGGCGCGGAACGACCTGATCTCGGCCGACGACGACCTGGAGGCGAAACGGACGGAGCTGGC
>JANYAM010000106.1 GCA_025361365.1 Opitutus sp.
AGTCGCGGAGGAAGGGCGTAGCCTCGATCGTGAGCTTCTGCGTCGGGTCGTCCGGCAAAATGATTGGGCGGCCGTCATACGCACGGTGCACGAGGGGCTTGGCCCGGCCGGGCAGGTTGGTGGCGGTGTCCACGTGGGCGCACCAGGCGACGACCGGGGTTTTCTTCGCCGAGGTCGCCGGCACCGTCGCGAGGAGGTAGCCGTGTTCCGTCAGCGTGACGCCCACGAGGCCGAGCGCCTTCAACTCGGCCTCGAGCAGCCGGAGCAGGTCCCACTGGCCGGGCGTGCTCGGGGTCGTCGCCGACTGGTCGTTGCTGCGCGTGTCGATCTGCACATAGCGCAGAAAACGTTCGAGCAGGTCGGTCTGGTCCGGTTGCACGGAAGGACGGTTAGCCGGCGCGGGGGACGGGACAACTCGAAATGCCGGGCCGCGGCCGGGTCTCAGGGCGCCGGCCAGGCTATCAGGACGCCGTCGAAGCCCGCGGCGATGACCTTGTCGCCCGCGAGGGCGAGCGAGCCGGCGTAGCCACCGAAGGAATTTTCCGGCGGCTTGGGTGTCGCCAGCCGCCACCGCACGGCGCCGGTCTTCCGGTCGAGCGCGACGATGCCACCGGTGTGTTCGATGACCGTGCCGGGCAGGTTTTGCGCGGCGGTGCCGGTGAAGACGGCCGTCGCGGTGACCAGCGGCAAGCCCCAGTTCATGCCGTGCACCGGCGTGGACCAGACGGCGCGACCGGTAGCCGGGTCGAGCGCGGTCACGCGGCTGTAATCGGACGCACCGACGTAGAGCAGCCCGTCGCGGAGCACCGGGGTCGATTCGATCCACGAGAACCAGTAGGAGAATTTCCAGGCGATCGAGCCGTCGGCGACGTTGAAGCCATAGAGCAGGTAGTCGCGGCTGCCGACGACGAGCCGGCCGTTGACGACGACCGGCGTCGTGACAACGCCACCCCCGGTCTTCACACGCAAAGTTTCCTGCCGGGTGCGCCGGTCAAGCAGGACGACCGAGCCGTCCATCGTGCCAAACATCAACGTGTCGGTGCCGTGGAGGCCGACGCCGGAAAAGACCGGCGCCTGGACGTCATGGCGCCAGAGTTTCCGGCCGGTGGTGGCATCGAGGACGTAGAGCCCGCCGTCGCTCGAGCCGCAGTAGAGCACGCCATCCAGCAGCAGCGGCGTGGCGGCGCGGTGGTTGAAGGTCGGGTTGTCCGGCGCCGGCTTGCCCGCCAGCGCCGCGTCGTGCAGCGGCGCCGACCAGCGCAGCGTGCCATTGGCGCGGTTCAGCGCGATGAGGTTCATCTTTGTATCCACGAAGTAGACGCTGTCCGCGGCAACCGTCGCGCTGCCGTCAATGGCGTTGGGCCCGGACCAGGTCCACGCGGCGGTGCCGTCGACTGCGTGCACGGCGTGGAATTTTCCGGCGCTGGTGCCGATGTAGATCGTGTCATCCGCCGCCAAGGGCGGCGCCCACGTGGCCGCGCCGAGATCGTAATGCCAGAGCGCGGCCGGCGCGGGCGGATATTCCGGCAGCGGCGGCTTTGGGGCGAACGTTCCGCCCCGGTGCAGGGCCAGCGGGAGCCGGCCGGTGCCGAACGTGCCGGCCAGCGCGTCTCCCGTGAGCTGAAGGCGGATGTCGAAGGCCGGGGTGATGGCATAGCCGCCCTGGCCGTCGGGCACGACGGGAATGCGGAAGGTGGCGCCGTAGGTGAACATCGCCGGGAAATTCATCCGGAAGATGAGCGTGCCTTTCGGCGTGCGGAAAAACTCGAGGCCGATCTCGGCCACGTCGCCCTGGGGCGCGGTGATGGTGCCGGTCCAGACGCCCTCGATCGGGTCGGGCGCGGGTTGCGCGAAAGCGCGGCCCAGGCTGCCGAGGGCCAGGGCGCCGGCGACCGCCAGGCGGAGGGCAAGGGGAGGCATGCGGCGTTATCTAGCGCGCGGCGGCGGTGGCTCAATCGCCAATCGATAACCGACCAAGGCGGCGCGCCGAGTCTCAGCGCCGACGGAAGGTCCGGCCGCCGCCGAAGCCGCCATCGGCCGGCAGGGCGAAGCAGGAACCATCGCCCCGCATGGGGCCGTCGCTGCGGGTGAAACCATAGCCGACCGCTGCGCTCCACTTGTCGCCGTGATAGGCCAGGTCAACCAGCCCGCTGGTGGTGTTGCCGGAGTAATACCACGGTTCGGCGAAAGATCCGGGGTAGGCGTAGTCTGAGCCGGGCCCGCCGCCCCAATACCCCGAGCCGTTGAAGGTGCTGACGCCGATCCCGAGGCTCAGGCGGGTGGCGGGGTCATAGTATTCCGTATAAAACGAACCGAAGCGCGCGCTGCCGCCGCGGCTCCAGCCGTAGCCGAAAGTCACGGAGCCATGCACCTCCGGTTTGTTCTTCACGAACACATCACTGTCCTTCAGCCGCGGGCGCTCCTTGGGCGCCGGGCGGGCCGTGATCGCGGCGGCGACCAGCTCGTTCAGTCGGGCCACCTGTTCGGGCGTGAGCCGGTCGAGCCCGGCCGCCTTGCGCCCGGTCTCGGTCTGCCGCGCCACGAACGTGCCATCGAGGGCGGTGAGATTCTCGCGCCGGGCATAGGCCAGCTCGTCCGCCACCAGCTGGTCGAGGGCGGTGAGCTCCGTCGCACTCAACGCGGTGAACCCCGCGGTGTTCTTTTGCCCGGTCGAAAGGGTGGCGGAAAAACCGCCTTCCGCCCCGTGCAGCGAGCGGGCCAGCAGCAAACCGGCGAGCAGCAACACGCCCGACCGGGCAAAGGATAGCGGTTTCATGCGCCCTCAGACCTTGGCCATCCGGGCCGGTTCCGCGAGGCGATTCAGGCTTCCTTCCCGGCGATTTCGACGGCCCCGCCGGTGACAGCGCATTTCATCCCGGCGGCTAAGTATGAAAACCGGCGAACTATGGTTGCGACCCGCGGTCCATCCTGCACTCAATCCAACACGTCCCATGAAAACCGCCTTATTTTGCCTTCTGATTGGAGTGCTCCTCGGGGCCATCGGCTGGCGCTATTATCAGCGCACCCAAAACCCGACGTTCGGTCAGCGCGTGGAAAACGTGGCGGACAAGGCCCGCGCCGCCGCGGGCGACGCCCAGGCCGCGGTGGCCGACAAGGCGGAGGATTGGAAACTGACGCCGGAGAACATCAAGGAAGAGCTGCGCAAGACCGGCCGCGTCGTCCGCAGCAAGGCGAAGGCTGTGGGCGAGAGCCTCGATGATGCGCGCATCATCGCGGTCATCAAAGCCAAGTATGTGGTCGAAAAAGACCTGTCGACCCTCGCCATCACGGTGGATTGCCGCGACGGCGCGGTGAAGCTGACCGGCTCGGTCACCGCCGTCGAACACATCGGCCGCGCCGTCACCCTGGCCCTGCAGACCGGCGGCGTGCACGCCGTCGACTCCCAGCTGGTGGTCAGAAACTGACCGCCGCCGGTCACCACGCGCGGTCCGAGACCGGCGGCTCGCCTTGGGCCGCCGTCCACTTGAGCAGGCAGCTGGCCGTCGCGCGCAGCGCGACCCAGCCGTCGCGCGAATGGAACTTGTCCTCCGCGTCGGTCGCGTAAGTGCG
>JANYAM010000156.1 GCA_025361365.1 Opitutus sp.
GGCTACCACATGGATGGGGCGCTGGATCCGAGCCGCTACACCCCGGGCACGCCCAAGGCGGAGCATGTCGCGCGGCTCGCCGCCCAATACCGGCTGCCCTACGAGTTGAGCGCCGCGCGGGAACGGGTTTTGGTGCTCGGCGCGGGCGGCGGCTCAGATGTGCAGGCGGCCTTGATCGCCGGCGTCCACCACGTCGACGCCGTGGAGATCGATCCGGTGGTGGTCCAGATGTCCCAACGTTTCAACGCCGGCGCCCCGTATGCCGATCCGCGCGTGACGGTCCAGGTCGACGACGCCCGCTCATTTATAAGCCGCGCGCCAGCGCAAAGCTACGACCTCGTCGTCTTCGGGTATCTGGATTCGCAAGCGCTCTTCAGCAGCATGAGCAATGTCCGGCTCGATGGTTACATCTACACCGTCGAGAGCATCCGGCAGAGTTTCGGGTTGTTGAACGAACACGGCCTGCTGTCGCTGTCCTTCGCCACGCCTAATCCGTGGCTCACCGCCAAGCTTTGCCGGATGGTGGCGGAATCCACCGGCCGGGCGCCGACGCTTTATCGCAGCTCACTCGGCGGAATCGTGCTATGCGTGTCCAAGGATCCGGCGCGGCAATTGCCGGCGACCTACGCGCATTTCAAGCAGATCGCCCTGCCCGATGCCGCGGCCATTGACCCGCCGACGGACGACTGGCCGTTCCTCTATCTCCAGCGGAAAACGATCCCGCCGGACTATCTCTTCGCCATTGGCGGGCTGCTGCTTTTCTCGATCGTGGCAATCAGCGCGCTCGGCGGTGGCACGGCGTTGAAAGGCAACGGAACCTTCTTCTTTCTCGGCGTGGGTTTCCTGCTGCTGGAGACCAAGAGCATCAGCGATTGCACGCTCTATTTTGGCGCCACGTGGCTGGTGACCCTGATCGTGGTGGCGGGGGTGCTGCTGATGGTGCTGGCCGCCAATCTCCTGGCGAGCCGGGTGCGGTCATTCTCGCTCCGGATGTATGTTCCGCTGCTCGCCGCCCTGGCGCTGCTGTTTCTGGTGCCGCGCGAAACGATCCTCGGCCTGCGCTATGGCCTGCGCCTGCTGTGGGCGCTGTTGGCGGTGCCCCTGCCGATTTTCTTCGCGGGCCTGATTTTCTCCGTCAAATTCCGCTCGACCGTCTCCCCGGCGGCGGCGTTCGGCGCCAACCTGATCGGCGCCATGTGCGGGGGATTCTGCGAGTATCTCGGCATGGCCATCGGCAATCATTGGCTGTGCGTCATCGTGCTGGCGGCCTATCTCGCCAGCATGCTGACCCTGAAGGAGAAAACCGCCGGGCCCGCCGTCTAGGCCGGCCGGGAACTGGCCCGGGAATTTCGATCGCTCAGGGCAGGTGCTTGATCTGGATCCGCCGGTAAGCGATCGCACCCTTGTCCGCCTCGAGGGCAATCGCGCCCGGCTCGGTGATCTTCAACGCGGCTTCCAGCAACTCGCCGTTGCAGGTGCAGCGGGCGAGGCCGTCCGTCA
This sequence comes from Opitutus sp., assembly GCA_025361365.1. Classification (GTDB taxonomy): domain Bacteria; phylum Verrucomicrobiota; class Verrucomicrobiia; order Opitutales; family Opitutaceae; genus Lacunisphaera. The sequence continues at coordinate 1,501 of JANYAM010000156.1, forward strand.
CTGTCACCTCGATGGCGTTCCAGTCCTCGGGCTTGTAGAAGGCAAAGGTCTTGTAGGCGTAGTTATTGTAGTCGCCACACTGCAGCTGGGTCTTGTTGAAGAACAGACCGCCGTCGCACTTCGGCGCGGCCTTGAACTCAAGCCGCAGGATGAAATTTCCGGTGTGCTCCGCGACGGTCCAGAGCAGCACCCGGCCATGGGTGGCCTTGTCGCCGTTGCCCGTCATCGCGCCATCCACCACGGTGTAGCGCCCGTCGCCGGCATCGATTAGCCCGTCGAGCGCCGGGCCGTCCTTGTGGTGCCAGCCCGTGAGGTCGCGGCCGTTGAAGAGCGCCGTGAAACCGGGCTCGGGCGTGAACTCTGCCGCGGACATCGCACCGACCATCAACACGAGACCGGCGAGCATGGGGTACTTCATGGGCCGCAGCCTAGCGGGCCGGCGCTGGGCTGAAACCAAAATCTCCTCACCCCCGCGGCGCCGCCGCGACAAACTTGTCCCACGCCGCGATGAGCCGGTCGTCCGGGGTGTCGGCCGGCAAGGCGGGCACCGGCTTGTGCCGGTCGATCCACGCCACAGTCCGGCGAACGCCCTCCTCGTAGGAGGTGGTCAGGCGGAACTCCGGCACGTCGCGCTTCAGCTTCGCATTCGAGTAGACACCGTGAAACCGGAAAATTTCGTCGAGCACGACGTAACGCTTGGGATCGACGGCGACCAGGAAGTCCGTCGGCAGGTGCACGAGGCGCGGCACCGGCGCCCCGATGGCCGCTGCGGTGCGCAACACGTATTGGTCCCATGTGACGATCTCGTCGGCCACGGCGTTGTAAGCCCGGCCGAAGCAACGCGGGTTGGCCGCGGCGAAAGCGAAGCCCCGTCCGACATCGTCGGCGTAGGCGCTCTGCCAAAGCCCGTGACCGTCGCCGCTGACGATGATCGGCCGGCCCGCGCGCAGGCGGGCGAGGAACGACGGCTCGGTGTGCAGGTTGTTGATGATACCACCGCCCGGGCCGTAAGTGTGCGACGGCCGGATGATCGTGACCGGCATTTTCCCCTCGGCGTGGGCCCGCAGGAAAAGCTGTTCGCAGGCGAGCTTGTTGCGCCCGTATTCCGAGTGTGCCGCTTGGGGCGTGTCCTCGGTGGTGGGCACGACCGTCTGCGTGTTGCCATAGGTGCACACCGTGCTGCAGAAAATGAAATGACCGCAGCGGCCGGCGCCGGCCCGCAACACGCTGGCCGCCTCGTCGGGTCGGAAGCAGATCATGTCGATCACGACATCCCACGGCCCGGCCGCGGCGACGGTTTTCTCGAACGCCGGGAAATCCTGCCGGTCGCCAGTGAGGCGTTGC
>JANYAM010000185.1 GCA_025361365.1 Opitutus sp.
GGGGGCCCCCCCCCCCCGCCTCCACCATGAAACCCCGCCACCAATACGACCCCGCCACCGCCCTCGCGCACCTGCGCACCAGCGATCCCGCCATGGCGGAATTGATCAACCGCGTCGGGCCGTTCTCGCTCGAACTGACGACCGCCGCCAGCCTGTTCGAAGCGATGCTGCGCTCCATCATCTACCAACAATTGCACGGCAAAGCCGCGGCCTCGATCCACGGCCGCGTGCTGGTCGAGCTGGCCAAACACGGCGGCCCGACGCCGGCGGCGCTGACCAAGGCCGCGGATGCCGCCCTGCGCGGCGCCGGGTTGTCCGGCAACAAGCTGCTGGCGGTGCGCGATCTCGCCGCGAAGTGCCTCGCGGGCACTGTGCCGTCGCTCCAGGCCGCGGCGAAGCTCGGTGATGAGGAATTGGTGGCGCGCCTGACGGAGGTGCGCGGCATCGGGCCATGGACGGTGCATATGCTGCTGATTTTCCACCTCGGCCGGCCGGATGTGATGCCGACGGGCGATTTCGCCATCCGGCTGGGGTTCAAAAAACTCTACCGCAAGCGCAAGGACCCGACCCCGGAGGCCATCGTTAAGCACGCCCGGCGGTGGCAGCCCTATCGTTCGGTCGCGAGCTGGTATCTGTGGCGTTCGCTCGACACGGGCTGAAAAATTTCGTTGGTTTCCGGCCGAGCCACCTGCCTATGAAGATAAGCATCAGCGCCCCGCCGTATCCCCTGGCCGACACCTACCCGGTGGAAAGCGTCGGCCGGTTGATGGAGTCGCCCATCGCGATCTTCCCGCCCCACCTGACCGTCGGCGAAACCACCGAGCTGGTGCGGGCGCTGGCCCGCGAGCGCCATTTCACCTACGGCTACGTCACCGATCCCGCCGGCGTGCTGCTCGGCGTGGTGACGATGCGCGACCTGCTCCTCCACCAGAAGACGGAGAAGCTCGAGGACTTCATGCTGCGCGCGCCCTTTGCGTTGCGGGCCGCCTCGCCGGTGCGCGATGCCATGCGGCAGACCGTGAACAAGCATTTCCCCTCCTACCCGGTGTGCGATGACCGCCAGGTGCTCGTCGGCATTGTCCGGGGCTCCCGGATCTTCGAGCAAGAGGCGATCGAGATCAGCGCGCAGCCCGGCACCATGGTAGGCGTCGAGAAGGAAGAACGCATCTCCACGCCGATCAAGCGCAGCCTCTTCTTCCGCCACCCCTGGCTGCAGTTCAACCTCCTCACGGCCTTCGTCGCGGCGGGCGTGGTGGGTTACTTTGACAAGACCATCGAGCACATCGTCGTGCTCGCGGTTTTCCTGCCGGTGCTCGCCGGCCAGTCCGGCAACACTGGCTGCCAGGCCCTCGCGGTGGCGCTGCGCGGCATGACGCTCGGCGAGCTGCTGCCGGGCGGCTCCCGCCAGCATGTCATCAAGGAGGGCCTGCTCGGGCTGGCCAACGGCGCTCTGGTGGGGCTCTCGGCAGGGGCGGGCATGTATATCTACGCGGCTGCCAAGCATACCGTGGAGTCGCCGCTCAAGCTGAGCCTCATCGTCCTGATCGCCATGACCGGCAGCTGCTGTCTCAGCGGCCTGTCAGGCGTGCTGGTGCCGGTGACCTTGAAGAAATTCGGCGCCGATCCCGCGACAGCCTCGAGCATCTTCCTGACGACGGCGACCGACGTCGCCAGCATGGGCCTTTTCCTCTGGCTGGCCACGATGTGGCTCATGTAGGCTGAAGTGGAAAGTGAACGTGCCGGGCTTGGTATTGGAAATAAGCTGAAAGGCGTATGCCTACGGAGTTGTGTCTCCAAGGTAGCCGGCTTTGATTGAGCCACCGTCCACTTTCACCTTCACTTTCAGTTCTTCCCCTCATGCCCACCACCATGCGCGCCATCGTCAAGCCCACTGCCGGTCCCGGGCTTATCATGACCCAGGTCCCGGTGCCCCGCCCGGGCGTCAACGATGTGCTGATCAAGATCAAGAAAACCTCCATCTGCGGCACCGACGTGCACATCAACAAGTGGGACTCCTGGGCCCAGCGCGTCATCAAGCCGCCCCTGGTCATCGGCCACGAGTATGTCGGCACGGTCGAGGACGTGGGCCACGGCGTCACCGGCTTCACCAAGGGCCAGATCGTCACCGGCGAAGGCCACATCGTCTGCGGCCATTGCCGCAACTGTCTCGCCGGCCGCCGCCACCTCTGCCCCAACACCTTCGGCGTCGGCGTGAACCGTGACGGCGCGTTCGCCGACTACGTTTCCATCCCGGCGAGCAACGTCTGGAAGGTGCCGACCGGCATGGACCTCGACGTCGTTTCCTGCTTCGATCCGCTCGGCAACGCCGTGCACACCACCCTTTCCTTCGACATGGTCGGCGAGGACGTGCTCATCACCGGCGCCGGTCCCATCGGCTGCATGGCCATCGCCGTCGCCAAGCATGCCGGCGCGCGCAAGATCGTCATCACCGACATCAATGACGGCCGGCTCGAGCTGGCGAAGAAGTTCGGTCCGACGCGCACCGTCAACACCGCGAAGGAAAACCTGACCGACGTCTGGCACAAGGAACTCGGCATGACCGAGGGCTTCGACGTGGGCCTCGAGATGTCCGGCAGCGCGATCGCCCTGAACCAGATGATCGACAACATGATCATGGGCGGCCGCATCGCCCTGCTCGGCACGCACTCGGCCAAGGCGGAGGTCGACTGGAACAAGATCGTCTTCAAGATGCTCCACCTGAAGGGCATTTACGGCCGCGAGATGTTCGAGACTTGGTATAAGATGACCGCGCTGGTCCAGGGCGGCATGGACATCACGCCCGTCATCACCCACCGCATGCCGGTGGATAATTTCCAGGAGGGCTTCGACCTCATGGGCGCCGGCAAAAGCGGCAAGATTATCCTGAATTGGGAAAGCTAATTTTTAACACAAAACTCACAGAGGACACAGAGTTGAGTAAATTAATCTATTCTCTGTGATCTCTGCTTCCTCTGCGTTTAAAACTACTTCATGAATTCTGCCTACGCTGCCCATCTGAAGAAAACCCTCGCCGAGATCGAGGCCGCCGGGCTCTACAAGCGCGAGCGCATCATCACCACGCACCAGACGGCCCACATCGCCGTGGCGTCCGGCCAGAAGGTGTTGAACCTTTGCGCCAACAACTACCTCGGCCTCGCCGACAACCCCGAGCTCATCGCCGCCGCGCGCGAGTCCCTCGACCGCTGGGGCTACGGCCTGGCGTCCGTGCGCTTCATCTGCGGCACGCAGCAGATTCACAAGGACCTGGAAGCTTCGCTGGCCAGATTCCTCGGCACCGATGACACCATCCTCTATTCGTCCTGCTTCGACGCCAACGGCGGCCTCTTCGAGACGCTGCTCGGCGCGGAAGATGCGGTCATCTCCGACGAACTGAACCACGCCTCGATCATCGACGGCGTCCGCCTATGCAAGGCCCAGCGCTATCGCTATAAGAACAACAACCTCGAGGACCTCGAGGTGAAGCTCAAGGAAGCCGACGCCGCCAAGGCCCGCTTCAAGCTTATCGCCACCGACGGCGTGTTCTCGATGGACGGTTTCATCGCCAACCTGAAGGGCATCTGCGACCTCGCCGACAAATACGACACCCTCGTCATGGTCGACGACAGCCACTCCGTCGGCTTCATGGGCAAGACCGGCCGCGGCACGCATGAGCACTGCGGCGTCATGGGTCGCGTCGACGTCTTCACCGGCACGCTCGGCAAGGCGCTCGGCGGCGCAACGGGTGGCTACACGAGCGGCAAGAAAGAGATCATCGACCTGCTTCGCCAGCGCTCCCGCCCCTACCTCTTTTCCAACACGATCGCCCCGAGTGTCGCCGCCGCGTCCATCAAGTGCCTCGAGATGCTCAGCCGCTCGACCGAACTGCGCGACAAGCTGGAGGCCAACACGAAGTTCTTCCGCGACGGCCTGACCAAGGCCGGCCTGACGATCCGTCCCGGCACGCACCCGATCGTGCCCGTCATGCTTGGCGACGCTGCGCTGTCGCAGAAGGTCGCCGCTCGCATGCTCGAGAAGGGCGTCTACGTCATCGGTTTCTTCTATCCCGTCGTGCCGCAGGGCATGGCCCGCATCCGCACCCAGGTATCCGCCGCCCACAGCCGCGAGGACCTGGCGTTTGCGATTGAGAAGTTCGCCGAGGTGAAGCAGGAATTTGGTCTCTGATTTTATAGCCTGTCATCCTGAGCGGAGCGAAGGATCCAGTTTGGCGCAGCTGATAACATTCTCGAACGACTGGATTCTTCGCTGCGCTCAGGATGACAAAAAAACCATGCCCACCCCCGTCCAACTCAAAAAGCTCAAGGCCGCCGCGAAGACCGCCGCCGGCCGCGCCTACGCCCCCTACTCCAAGTTTACCGTCGGCGCCGCGATCCTCACGTCGACGGGCCGGATCTACTCCGGCTGCAATGTCGAAAACGCCTCCTACGGCCTGACCAACTGCGCCGAGCGCACCGCGATCTTCAGCGCCGTCGCCGCCGGCGAGAAGAAACTGAAGCTCGCCTGTGTCGTAGTCTACACCCCCACCAAGACGGCCACGGCACCGTGCGGCGCGTGCCGGCAGGTCATCTACGAGTTCGGGCCCCAGGCCCGCGTGATCTCCACCTGCGACGGCCGCCAGGAAGTCGATGTCTCGATCGACGCACTGCTGCCCGGCGCCTTCGGTCCGGCCGATCTGGCATGAACTGGAGGGCCCAGCTCCAGCTGGGCCGCGGCTCAGCTGGAGCTGAGCCCTCCAGACTCACCCAGGAGCCCATGTTACTCCGTCTCTCTCTTCTTGCCCTCTTCGCGGTCTCGACCCTGTCGGCCGCCGCCCCTGACACCTTGCACTGGTTCAAGGGCAACCTCCACACGCATTCGCTCTGGAGCGATGGCGACGACTACCCGGAGATGATCGTCGATCGTTACAAGGAGGCCGGTTACAACTTCCTCGCCATCTCGGACCACAATGTCCTCGCCGAGGGCACGCGCTGGCTGGAATTGAAAGCGCCGACCGTCGTGGCGGGCCGGGTGACCCTGCGGGGCGGTGGCGCGGTGCTCGACCATTACCTGAGCCGCTTCGGCGCCGACTGGGTTGAGTTGCGCGAGACGGCCGGGAAAAAAGAGGTCCGGCTCAAGCCCCTCGCCGAGTATCGCACCCTGTTTGAGGAACCAGGCCGGTTCCTCCTGATCCCGAGTGCGGAGATCTCGGCCGCCTGGCACCGGGCGAAAACCGCCACCGAACCCGAGCGCGGCGGCCCCGTGCACCTGAACCATACTAACCCCGTCACCCGCGTCGCCCCCATCGAAGCCGACAGTGCGCTCGAGATCATGCAACGCTCGGTGGACGCCGTGCTCGCGCAACAGGCGCAGACCGGGCAACCGATGCTCATCCATCTCAACCACCCCAATTACATCTGGGGCGTCACCGCCGAGGAAATGATGCAGGTGCGCGGGGAAAAATTCTTCGAAGTCTACAACGGCCATTCCAGTGTGCGCAACGGCGGTGATGCCACCCACCTTGGCACCGAGGCGATCTGGGACGCGGTTCTCACCCGGCGCCTCGCCGAGCTGCACCTCGAGGTGCTGTATGGCATCGGGTCGGATGACTCCCATCACTACCAGGAGACGATGCTCGGCCGGGACAATCCATTCCGCGGCTGGATCATGGTCCGGGCGTCGCATCTCACTCCGGAATCGATCATGCGGGCGATGGAAGCCGGGGATTTTTACGCCAGCTCCGGCGTGACCCTCGCCGATATCTCTCGCGACGGGAAAACCCTAGCCGTCGAAATCCAGGCCGAGCCTGGTGTGACCTATACCACGCAGTTCATCGGCACGCGCCGCGGCTATGATTCTTCCAGCCAGCTCATCCCCGCCCCCGCGGGCGATGCCGGCAAGACGCTCCCGCACCGGCGCTACAGCAAGGACGTCGGCGCGATCCTGGCCGAGGTGAAAGGCGCCAAGGCCGCCTACACGCTGGCCGGCGATGAAATCTACGTGCGCGCCAAGATCGTTTCGTCGAAGGAAAAACCGAACGCGAGCGGCGGCGGCGAAGTCGAATGCGCCTGGACGCAGCCGTTGGTGAACGAGTCACGATAGCTTATGTAGGGTCGCCGCTCGCCGGCGGACCACGGCCCGGCCCTACAAAGAGTCGGTGAACTTCCGGAACTCGTCCCAGTAACGCGGGCCGGTGAAGTCGCCCAGGCCGGCGTGTGGGCCGCCCTCGACAAACAGTTTCTGTTTTCGCGCCGTGATCGCCGCGTAGAGTTTCTCGCCGTGCCAGAACGGCACCGTGTTGTCCGCCGTGCCGTGGATGACAAACACCGGCAGCTTCAGCTCGGGCACCTTCGCGAGGTTCATGAACTTGTCGCCCGGAAAGAGCGGGATCTTCGTCAGCACCCGGTAGGCGCTGACAAACGCGCCCTGGATGACGAGCCCGGCCGCCGGCACTTGCCGCGCCAGCTCGACTCCGGGACCGGCGCCGAGCGAATAGCCGAAGATGACGATCCGGTCGGCCGGCACCCCGAGCTTCGTGCGCAGGTAATCATAGGCCAGCCGGGAGTCGGCATACAGGGTGGCCTCGGTCGGCGTGCCCTCGCTGCGGCCGTAGCGCCGGTAGTCGATCGCGAAGACCGCATAGCCCGCGGTGACGAACTGCGGCAGGTATTCGCCGACGCTGCCGAGGTCCTCATAGTTGCCGTGCAGGTAAAGCAGCGTGTATTTGGCCTTCGGGTTGGCCCAGTGGCGCGCTGCGATCTTCACGCCGTCGGGCGCGGTCAGTTGGAGATAGTCCGGACCCAGCTCGTATTTCACGGGCGGCCGTGGGAAGATCATCGAGAGCGCCAGAAAGTGGGCGCCTCCAGCCAGCAAGGCGTAGGCGATGCCCAGCAGAATCAAAACGCGGCCGAAGACTGCGAGGACCTCAGGCATCGTGGATTTGTCTGGGTTGCGGCCGGAATAATGAGCCATGGCTCAACGCCCCGTGAGGAGATCGCGGACGAGCGCCACCACCTGGGCCCGCGGCACCTCGCGCTCGGCGCGGTCGGCCAGGTCGCGGAACTTCACGACGCCCTTAGCGAGCTCGTCGCCGCCGTAGATGAGGGCGATCTTCGCGCCGGACTCCGAGGCCGCCTTGAACTGCTTGCCGAAGGCCAGGTCCTTGAAGGGATACTCGACGCGGAAGCCGGCGGTGCGCAGCGCCTGGATGTCGGCGAAGGCTGCCGTGCGTTCCGCCTCGCCGCCGATGACGACGTAGATCTGCGGTGCGGTCCCGTGGGCCGGAACCAGCCCGCGCTGCTCGATCAACAGGCCGGTGGTC
>JANYAM010000215.1 GCA_025361365.1 Opitutus sp.
TCGGTCGTCACGGCCGAGTGGAAGAAGAGATAAACCGACAAAACCACGAAACACACAAAACACACGAAATGCCGGAAGAGGCCCTTTGATTTTCGTGTATTTAGTGTTTTTCGTGGTGACCTTGAATGCATTGGGCTGAAACACCGATCCATTTCATCGACTTCGAGGGCAATGCCGCCAGCGGCATCATCGAATTCGGCGTGGTGACGCTGCGCGGCGGGTCGATCGCCGAAACCCGGACGCGGCTTTGCCGGGCGCTGGGCCGCGTGGCGCCGGAGGATACGGCGGTGCATGGGTTGACCGAAGCGGAGCTGCAGACGTTCGCGCCGTTCAAGGACGAGTGGGAGTATTTTGCCAGCCTCCGCGAAAGCGGGCCGCTGGCGGCGCACTTCGCGCACGCGGAGAATTTCCTGCTGAAGGGTGCGTGGGCTTATCCGCGCAGCGCCCCGGATTTCGCCCGGCCCGGCAAAACCACGGCCGAGTGGGGCCCGTGGATCGACAGCGGGCGGCTCTATCCGCAGTTCTTCCCGCAACTCGGCAACGGCAAGCTGGAGCAGTTGGTCACGGCGTGCGGCCTGCAGGCCGGGCTCGACGCGTTGGCAGCGCAGCATTGCCCGGCCGGCCGGCGGCAATATCACGCGGCGCTCTACGATGCGCTCGGCGGCGCACTGCTGTTGCAGACGCTGCTCCGGCGGCCGGAGTTCGCCGCGGCGACCATCCCGTGGCTGCTGCAGATGAGCACGCTCGATGCGGACAAGCGCGGCGCGCTGCAGCAGGGCGATCTTTGGTAGGGCGCGGACTCCGTTCCGCGCCTCGGCGGGGACGGAGTCACCGCCCTACCTTACAGCCCGTATTGGTCGACCAGGTAGATCAGCGACGCCATCGCGGCGGCACCGAGCTCGAGCTCGCGCGGGTTCACCTTGTCGATCGAGTCCTCGGTCGTGTGGTGGATGTCGAAGTAGCGCTGCGAGTCCGGTGTGAGGCCGGCGACGGTGGCGCCCTGCGCCAGGAGCGGGTGCACGTCCGTGCCGCCGACGCCGTCCGAGAAGCTGGCGATGCCGTAAGGCTCGAACAGCGCGCTCCAGCGTGCGGCGCGCTTCGCGGCGTTGCCGGCCGGGTTGCCGAGATTGAAGCCGCGGGGCTGGAAGCCGCCGTTGTCGGTCTCGAGGGCGAAGAGGTGCTGCTCCTTCTTCTCCTGCGCCGCGGTGGAGTAAGCGGTGGCGCCGCGGGTGCCGTTCTCCTCGTTGGTGAAGAGCACGACGCGGAAGGTGTGGCGCGGCTTGTAGCCGACGGCCTTCAGCAGGCGCATGACCTCGATGGACTGGACGATGCCGGCGCCGTCGTCGTGCGCGCCGGGAGCGATGTCCCACGAATCGAGGTGGCCGCCGACGACGATGATCTGCTCGGGATGCTCCGAGCCGCGGAGTTCGCCAATGACATTGGCGGAGGGAGCGTCCTCGAACCAGCGTGAGTTGATCTGCATACTGACCTGCAAGGTGGCATCGGCCTTGAGTGCGGCACTGAGTTTATCGGCTGCGATGGTGCTGAGCGCGGCGGCAGGAATCTTCGGGCCGTCGGGCGGGTAGGTGGTGTTGCCAGTGTGCGGCACGTCATCATGGGCGTGGGTCAGCGAGCGCACCAGCGCGCCGACGGCACCGTATTTCGCGGCTTCACCCGGGCCTTGGTTGCGCTGGTCGCCGGCGTCGCCGTAGGAAAGGCCGGGGTTGATATATTCGGGATTCATCGGCCGGTTGAAGAAGACGATCTTGCCCTTCACATCGGTGGTCTTGAGAGCGTCGAGCGACTGCAGCTCAACGAGCGGGGCGGTCAGGCCGCCGGCCGGTGTAGGCACGGAGCCGCCGAGGGCGACGGCGGTGAGTTTTGCTCCGCCGGCGATGGCGATGCTCTCTTTAGCGCCGCGCTCCCAATGCGGCACCATGGCTGGCTGCAGCTCGGTGCGGTCGGCGCCGGTGGCCTTGAGGACCGCTTCGCCCCACTGCACGGCGCCCGCGAGATTCTTGGAGCCAGCGAGGCGGCCGGGAAATTTTGTGGTCAGTTCGCGCAGGTGCTCGTAGGCCGGACCGTTAGTGAGCGCGGCCGTATAGATGGCACGGAGCATCTTTGCATCGGCCGCCGTGTCCTCGGCGGCGTGCGAGGAATTGAACAGGACGGCGGCGCAGAGCGCGGCGACGGGGGCGAGACGGGTCGAAAGGCGCATCCGCTCAAGATTGCCGGGGCGGACTTTCTGGCAAGCGGGGAGTTGAATTAGGGTAGCTCACCCTACTTCGCCAAGGCTTCGTAGGGTTGAATTCCGCTGACGGGGGAATTCAAAACCACTTCTTCTTCTTCAGGTAGACCGCCATCAGCGCGGTGGTCACGATCGTGAAGATCGTCACGTAGTAATAGCCGTTCTGCGTGTGCAGCTCGGGCATGTGGTCGAAGTTCATGCCATACCAGCCGCCGACGAGCACGGCGGGCAGCGTGATGGCGGTGAGCGCGGTGAGGAACTTGATGCCCTCGTTGGCCTCGAAGGCCGCCTTGTTGAGGTAGATGTCGAATGCCATCATCAGGCGCTCGTGGTAGCCGATCACCGTCTCCTCCAGGCGGCTGAGATTGTCGCGCAGGTCACGGAAGTAAGGGAGCAGTTTGGGGCGGATGAACTTGCTGTCGCCGCGGGCCAGCCGCTCGATCACGTCGCGCTGCGGGCGCACGATCTGGCGGAGTTTGGTGAAATCGCCGCGGACGTGGAGCAGCTCGGTGACCAGCTTCTCCTGCGCGGCCTTGCTCAGCACGATCTCCTCGATCTCCTCCAGCTCGGTGTGCAGCTCGGCCATCATCGGGGTGTAGTTGTCCACCAGGAGGTCGAGCAGCGAATGGGCGATGCGGTCGGGGCCGCGCGGGCCGGGGCCGACGTTCTTGGCCAGGCGCTCGATCAGGGCGTTGACGGAGCGCAGCGACTGTCGGTGAAAAGTGACGATGAATTCGTTGCCGAGGAAGAGGTCGAGCTCGGTCGTCGCGAACTTGTCCTGCCGCGTGTAGTCCACGGCGTGCGTGACCATGAAAAGGTATTCGTCGTAGTCCTCGATCTTGGGCAGCGGACTCGGGGTAACGCAGTCCTCGATCGCCAGCGGGTGGAAGTGAAAGAGGCCTTCGAGGACGTCCTTGATCTCGGCGTCGGTCGGGTTGTCGAGGTCGACCCACACGATCAGGCCCTTGTCGCCGTGCACGAGGCGCAGGGCCTCCAGCTCGAGGTCGCGCCCGGCCAGCTTGCCTTCGCTGAAGATGAAGGAATGGATCATGGGTTCGGGGCGATGCTGCGGGGGAGGGCTTTGGTGGCAAGGTGGAACCCGGCCTCGGGACGGGTGGGGTGTGGAGGCCTCAGCTCCGGCTGAGCCGCGGCCCAGCAGGAGCTGGGCCCTCCACGAATCGTCGCGCTGCGCGCGAGACTACTTCGCCGGCCCGAGCACCTTGTCCTCGATCTCCTTCACCGTGGTGATGAAGTCCGCGGGTGTCTTCGCGGCGAAGAGCGCCTCGCGGTTCGGCGCGTCCTTGATCAGGCGGCAGAGCGAGCCGACGAGCATCAGGTAGTCCCCGGGGTTCGACTTGGGCGTGCCGAGCACGAACATCAGGCGGACGTTCTGGTTGCTGTTCTCAAAGAGGATGCCGGCGTCGCTGCGGCCGACGGCAATGACGATCTTCTTCACGTGCTCCGTGCGCGCGTGGGGCAGGGCGATCTCGTTGCCGAGGCAGGTCGTGTCGAGCCGCTCGCGGGCGAGGAGCTCGTTGTAGAAGCCCGCAAAATTTGCGACGTCGGAGTCGTTTTCCAGCAGCTTGGCGACCTCGTTGATCGCAACGGTCCGCTTGGTGCCGGTGACCGCAAGGTTGATGCGCTCGGGGGAAAGGAGACTGGAGAGACGGACGGCCATGCAGCGATAGGATGAACAAAAGAGAATCAGCCCTCCGGTGGTTGCAAGGCCGGAGTAGGCACGTGGGGTGGGCAAAACAAAGGCGCGCCGATCAGGGCGCGCCTTGGCGGGTGGAGCGGCTTGCCCTCAAGCCGCTTTGAAGCGCGTTGGGGGCAACGCGCTCCACCTTACGTCGCCGGCGGTGGCTCGACCGGCGAGGCGCTGTTGGCGGCTTCCTCTTCGTCGGACTCGACGACCTTGGCGATGGCGAGCAGCTTGTCGCCTTCCTCGAGGTTGACGAGCCGGACACCCTTGGCGCCGCGGCCGGTCTCGCGGATCTGGGCGACGGGGGTGCGGATGCTCTGGCCCTTGGCCGTGAGCAGCATCACCTCGTCGGTGTCGCGGACGCTGAGCGCGCCGGCGACGTTGACGGAGCCGTCCTCGGGGAGGTCGATGGCGATGACGCCGGTGCCGCCGCGGGAGATGAGGCGGTAATCGTCGAACGGCGTGCGCTTGCCGATGCCGTCCTCGCGGGCGACGAGCAGGCGGGCCTGGGCGTCGCAGACCTCGATGGCCTTGACGTAGTCGCCGTCATACTTGAAGCGCATGCCGGTGACGCCGACGGTGTCACGGCCCTGGTCGCGGAGGTCGGCCTCGACGAAGCGGACGGCCTGGCCCTTGGCGGAGACGAGGATGACCTCGTTCTCGCCGTTGGTCAGGACGCAGCCGATGAGGGTGTCGCCCTCCTCGAGCTTGATGCCGCGCAGGCCGCTCTCGCGGGTGGCGTTGGCGTAATCGCCGAGGTTGGTCTTCTTGGTGATGCCGGCCTTGGTGGCCATGACGATGTGGTTGGCCTCGGAGAAGTCCTTCACGCAGACCATGGCGGCGATCTTCTCGCCGGTGTTGAGGCGGAGGAAGGACGAGACGGACTTGCCCTTGGCGGTGCGGGTGCCCTCGGGGATGTCATAGATCTTCTTCGCCAGGCACTGGCCCGTGCTGGTGAAGAAGAGGACGTAGTCGTGCGTCGAGGCGGTGAAGAGGGTCTCGACGAAATCCTCCTCGTAGGTCTCGGCGCCGATGACGCCCTTGCCGCCGCGCTTCTGGGCGCGGTAGGCGGCGACGGGGGTGCGCTTGATGAAGCCGAGGTGGGAGACGGTGATGACGCAGCCCTCGTTGGGGATGACGTCCTCCATGCGGAGGTCGCCCTCGGCGTCGATGATCTCGGTGCGGCGGGGCGAGGCGTATTTGTCGCGGAGCACGAGCAGCTCGGACTTGATCAGCGCGAGGAGCTTGGCCTCGGAGTTGAGGATACCCGTGAGCTCCTCGATGAGCTTCATGAGCTCGAGGTATTCCGCCTCGATCTTGCCGCGCTCGAGGCCGGTCAGCTGGTAGAGGCGGAGCTCGAGGATGGCGTTGGTCTGGATCTCGGAGAGCGGATACTTCGCCATGAGGCGCACCTTGGCCTCGTCGCGGTTGGTCGAGGCGCGGATGATCTTCACGAAGTCATCCAGGTTATCGAGGGCGATGATGTAGCCCTCGAGGATGTGGGCGCGGGCCTTGGCCTGGTTGAGGCGGAACTGGGTGCGGCGCGTGACCACGTCGCGGCGGTGATCAATGTAGCACTCGAGGAGTTCCTTGATGTTCATCTGCTTCGGCCGCTTCTTGTCGAGGGCCAGCAAGATGACACCGAAGGAGGACTCGAGGGCGGTCTTCTGGTAGAGCTGGTTGATGACGATCTGGGACTGCTCGCCGCGCTTGAGCTCGATGACGATGCGTGTGTTCTCGTCGGACTCGTCGCGCAGGTCGCGGATGCCGTCGATCTCCTTCTCGCGGACGAGCTCGGCAATGCGCAGCACGAGCGTGGCGCGGTTCACGTTGTAGGGGATCTCGGTGATGACGATCTGCTCGCCGCCGCCCTTGAGCTCCTCGGTGTGGGCCTTGCCGCGCATGCGGACGATGCCGCGGCCGGTGGTAAGGTAGGACTTGATGCCGGCGCGGCCATTGATGTAGCCGCCCGTCGGGAAATCCGGGCCGGGGATGTAGGTTACCAGTTCCTCGACGGTGATGCCGGGGCGGTCGATGATGGCGCAGGCGGCGTCGATGATCTCGGAGAGATTATGCGGCGGGATGTTCGTCGTCATGCCGACGGCGATGCCCGTCGAGCCGTTCATCAGCAGGTTCGGCAGCGCGGACGGGAGGACGGTCGGCTCGGTGGTCGACTCCTTATAGTTGGGAACGAAGTCGACGGTATCCTCCTCGATGTCCTTGAGAAGTTCCTCGGCGATGTCGCGGAGACGGGCCTCGGTGTAACGATAGGCGGCCGGCGGATCGCCGTCGACGGAGCCGAAGTTGCCCTGCGGGTCGATGAGCTGGTAGCGCATGACCCAGTTCTGGGCGAGGCGGACGAGCGTGTCGTAGACGGAGGAGTCGCCGTGCGGGTGGTAATTCTTGAGCACTTCACCGACGACGCCGGCGCACTTGTCGAACGCGCGGTTGTGCACCAGGCCCTCGCGCAGCATCGCATAGAGGATGCGGCGCTGGACGGGCTTCAGGCCGTCGCGGGCGTCGGGCAGGGCCCGCGAGATGATGACCGACATCGAATACTCGATGTAAGCCGTCTGCATGATGTCGGTGATATTGGCCGAGGAGAGTTTTTCGTTAGCCGTATACATGTCGTGGATCGAAAGGGAGGGGAACTAAACGCGAAGGCGCAAAGGCGCCAAGAGTGGAGGGATTAACAGCGCAGAACTTTGCGGCTTGGCGTCTTTGCGTTAGAAAAATCAAACATCCAGATACTGCACGTTGAGCGCATTATCCTCGATGAACTGGCGGCGGGGCGGGACCTCGTCGCCCATGAGTAGGGTGAAGAGGGCGTCGGCCTTGGCGGCGTCGGTGATGCTGACCTTGAGCAGGCGGCGGTGGTCGGGATCCATCGTGGTCTCGTAAAGCTGCTTCGGGTTCATTTCGCCGAGGCCCTTGTAGCGCTGGATGGAAAGGCCCTTGCGGCCGTTGGCGCGGATCTGGGTGAGGATGTCGAGCGGGGAGAAGAGCTCGGTCTTGGCCTCGGTCTTGGTGCCGGCGTTCTCGGTGATGGTGTAGCGGGCCTGCGCCGTCGGCGCGAACTGCGCGGTGTCGAGGCCGGCCTTGGCGAGGGCCTTGAGGAGCTTCGTCATTTCGGTGGACTCGAAGATCTCGTGGATGGTGACGCGGCGGTTCACGGCCAGCGGCGGCGTGGTCGCGCCGGGAGCGGCGGTGTTGAGCTCGGCGTCCATGCCCTGCTTGGCGAGGAAGGCGGCGCGGGCCTTGTCGTCGGTCAGGAACTGGTGCGACTCCTTGTTGCCCTCGCGGATGCGGGCGATGTAGCGCGGCAGCTCGTGTGAATCCTTGGCCGACTGGTCGAGGTATTCGGCGAGCGTGGCGCCGTGGCGCGTGATGCCGTGGCCGAGCTTCTCGAGGGCGCCGAGCATCTCGATGATCTGGTCGATGGCGGCGGCGGCGAAGACATGGGCATCGCTGGTGCGGGCGAGAATGATTTCCTCGGAACCGAGCTCGAGGAGGATGCGGTTGAGCTGCTCGTCGTTGTCGACGTATTGCTCGCGCTTCTTGCGCTTGATTTTGTAGAGCGGCGGCTGGGCGATATAGACGTAGCCGCGCTCGATCAGGCCCTTCATCTGGCGATAGAGAAACGTGAGGAGGAGGGTGCGGATGTGGGAGCCGTCCACATCGGCATCCGTCATGATGATGATCTTGTGGTAGCGGACCTTGGCGGCGTTGAAGCCACCGACGGATTCGTCACCCTCACCGATGCCGGTGCCGAAGGCGGTGATGAGGGTGCGGATTTCCTCGTTGGCGAGGACTTTGTCGAGGCG
>JANYAM010000249.1 GCA_025361365.1 Opitutus sp.
TTCACCCTCGGTCTGATCGACTGCACTGAGTCGACCACCCGCGCAAAAGGCAGCTATCATCCGCTTCAACCAGCCACCTCCAAAGTGTTACCCTCTACCCGGGACACTTGTTACCCTTGACCCGAGTCTATACAAGGGCAACGGCCCCTACCGCGAAACGCCAGCCATCGCACTCAGAAGCGATACGCCGCGGTCACGCCAATCTGGCGCGGGTCGGCGCGATCCTCGTAGCGGGTCTCGATGTAGTCGGGGTCTTCGTTGCCGAAGAAATACACGCGCTTGTCGTAGGTCGCATCGAACACGTTCTTCGCCCACAGCGTGAACGTCCATTCGTGCCACGCGTAGCCGACGCTGGCATTGGCAAGGCGGAACGCGCGGCGCGCCTCGTTCTGGTTGTTCGAGTCGAACTGCTGCGCGCGACCGACGAGCTCGGCGCTCGCGAAGAGGCCGTGATTGCCGCCGTAGCGCGTGCCAATCGTGTAGCCGTAGTGCGGCGCGTTCGCGAGGTCGCGCCCGCCGCCGGTGTTGCCGTTGCGCAGCTTGAAGGGATCCAGCTCGGAACGCATCAGCGCGAGCGAGCCTCGCACCGACCAGTCCTGGGTCAGCGCAAAGGTGCCGGCCGCCTCGAGACCGGAGACGTGCGCGTTTTTCCCATTGTCCGTGAAGAACCGATAGGTGCCGCCAAAACCGGCGGCATCGCGCACCTGCGCGTCCTGCCGCTGCAAGTAGAAGGCCGTGAACTCGCCTGTGAGCCGCTGGCCCAGCCAGTGGCCCCGCAGGCCGGCCTCATAGTTCCAGAGCGTCTCGGTGGCGTAGGTCAGCGGATCGGTGCCGAGGTTGATGCGGGCGTCGATGTTGACGCCGCCGGCCTTGTAACCGCGGGTGATGGAAGCGAAGGCGATCTCCTGGTCGCTGAGATCGTGCTCGAGCGTGAGCTTGCCGCCGACGAGCGTGTCGTTGAACGACGGCGTCACAACCACGCCCGCGTCGCTGCCCATGCCATTGAGCGAGATGTGCTCAACCCGCAGGCCGGCCACCAGGCGCGTGTCCCGGGAAAAATCATGACTGACCTGGCCGAAGAGCGCCGTGTTCTTGGAGTGATAGGCGGTCTTCAGGTCATCGGCGCTAAAGAGATCCTTGTAGCCGTAGCGCGTGGTTTCATCGATGCCGGAATAAAAGGCGCCGAGCGTCCAGCGGCTGATGACGCCGGCGCCCTGGTCGGAATCGAGGCGCAATTCCTCGTTCGCCACCCAGCGCAAGCGGTGCAGGTCGCTGAAGCCCGCATAGGAACCCGCGGTCCAGTCGTCATCGTAGGCGTAACGGGAGCGTGTGCGGGCGCCGCTGGTCACGGTCGTGAAATGCACGCCGGCCCAACCGCGATAGGTGCCGCGCAAGCTGGCGGCGAGCGAACGCTGCGTGTCGAAACCGGGCTGGTCGCTGTAGGTGTTGCGACCGTTGTTATCGAGCGCGAACTCGTCGTAGCCGTTGTCAAAGTTGGCGGCCAGCACCGCGGCGTCCCAGCGCCAAAGCGCGTTCGGGTTCCACGTGAGCCGCAGCCGGCCGGTGAACTCGTCACGCGCGTTGGTCGCGCGGTGCAGCGTCAGGTTGTTCCGGAAGCCGTCGCTGTCGCTCTGCTCCACCGCCAGGCGCATCATCAGTTCGTCGGGCTTCGCCGCCACGAGCGGCCCGCCGATCGCGAAGCTGCCGGTGCGGAGCGAGTCCCCGCCGACGGTCGCCTCGGCCCGGCCGGTCCAGAACGGCGTGGGCGCGTTGGTCACGAGGCGGACGACGCCGCCCGCCGCGTTGGCGCCGAATGCGCCGGCCTGCGGGCCACGCAGCACTTCGACCTGTTGCACATCAAACGCACTGCCGATCGTGCCGAGACCGGTGAAATCGAGATCATCGACGAGGAAACGCACCGCGGAGTCCGGTGTCTCGCCCTCGAACTGGGAGTTCTCGCCGATGCCCCGGATCTGCAGGTAGCGCGGGCGCGATGTGCCGCCAGTCCAAGTGAGATTCGGGATCTGATCGACGAGGTCGCCGAAATGCCGGACGGCGCCCGCGCGGAGGGCCGCCTCGTCGTAGACCGTGACGCTGGCCGGAATGCGCGTCAGCGGCGATTCCCAGAGATCCGCGGTGACGCGGATAGGGTCGAGCTTGAGCGGCGCGGCTTCGGGCGCGGTTCCGCCGTCGCCAAGGCTTTGGCGGACAGGCTGGGCGCGAGCAACCAAGGCGGTCGCTGCGATTGCGATGAAAGCGAGGATTCGTGTCGGGAGTTGCATTTGGATAAATGCCCGACCCAAAGCAGACTCCCGGGTCGGAAAAAGAGGAAGACACGCCAGGCGCCATCCTTGCTTGTTTCCTTCGCCGGTATGATCCGTTTCAGGTTCAAAGGGTTTAGCGGTCGTGCGAACCGCAATCTCAGCCCTCCGCGGAGGACACCCCTACGAGCACCGCCAGCGATAGGCCGGCCGCGCCGGCGGGCAAGAAAAACTTTTCCCTATGACCCGCGGGAGCTCAGTAGCCGAGGGCGGCGTTGGTGCGGCGCGGGTCAGCGTAACCGGTGTAGGAACCGTCGGCGTTCCGCTCGATCGCGTTGATGCCGCCAAAGTAGCGGCCCGTGCCGGCCGCCTCGGGCAGTTCGACTTTCCAGCCGAGCGCCGAGAGCGCCTGCACGTCGACTGCGGGATACGATTGCTCGGCGTTGATCGAAACCTCGTCGTCCTTCCGCCAGTTGCTGTCCCAGTGGATGCGCGTGTCGCCGATGGCTTCCGCCAACGGGCGGTCGAGCGCGAGCCGGTCGAGTAGCGCCTGCAGCATCGCCGTCGGGATGCGGGCGGCGCCGGGGATGCCGATGGCGAACACCGGCTGGCCGCCGCGGAACACGATGGTCGGCGAGATAGTGCTGCGCGGGCGCTTGCCGGGGGCGACGTAGTTGATGCTCTTCGGTTCGTTGAAGGCGAAGTTACTCATCGAGTCGTTCAGCACCACGCCGGTGCCGGGCGGCACCACGCCGGCGCCGAAGTGCAGGCTTTGTGATTGGGTGGCGCACACGATGTTGCCCGCGGCGTCCGCGACAAGGAAGTGCGTCGTCCCGGCGGCGACATCCTCCGACCAGCCGCTGTCATCGAGCCACGCCACTTTTTTTACCGGCGCGTCGGCCGCCCGGATCCGGGCACGAATCGCGTGGATGGAATCGGGCGCGACCATCTTCTCGAAATTGAACGGCGCCTCGGGCACGTCGGCGATGCCGCGCTGCACCAGCGGCTGCACCTCGCGCCAGGCGCGGCCGATCTTGTCGAGATTGGCGGGCGAGCGGAGCGGACCGGTGAACGTCTCGTCCTCCAGCACCTTCATGATGGCGAGGAACAGCGGCGCGCCGTTGGTCGGCGGCGGGCTGGCCAGCAGGTGGTAGCCGCGGAAATCGAGCTGGAGCGGCTCGGACAGCCGGACCTCATAGTGCGCCAGGTCGTCGAGGGTGATAACGCCCCCGCCCCTTTGCGAAGCCGCAACCAGCACCTCGGCCACCGGGCCGCGGTAGAAGCCGTCGCGGCCGTGCGCCGCGAGGAGCTCGAGCGTGTGGGCAAGATCGGCGTTGGCGAGGTGTGAGCCCACGACCGGCAGCACGCCACCCGGCAGGTAGAGACGCGCAATCTCGGCGTCGCCGCGCTTAAGTTTTTTCTCCTGCTCGGCGAAGAAATCGCGGGTCTTGGGCAGGACCTCGAAGCCGTCGCGGGCGAGTTTGATCGAGGGCGCGACATCGTCGGCCCACTTGAGTTTGCCCCACTTCTGGTGGGCGGTCCACAACCCGGCAGCCAGCCCCGGCACACAAACCGAGCCGTAACCGTAGCTGTGATCCTCCTCCGGGCGCGGCAGGTATGCGGCAACGTTGAGCGAGCCGGCGACATCCAGGGCGTCCAGGGCGTAGGTCTTGCCGGTGGCTGCCTCATAATAGAGCAGCATGAGTTTGCCGCCGAGACCCGAGGCATAAGGTTCGGCGACGCCGAGCGAAAGCGAGACGGCGATGGCGGCATCAATCGCGTTGCCGCCGGCCTGCAAGGTGGCGACTCCGGCCTGGGCCGCCTGCGGATGGCCGGCGACCACCATCCCGTGCCGGCCCACGACCGGGGTCACGGCCACCGGCGTGTCGGCGGCCGGCAGACGGACGGCGACCAGCAAGGAGAGAATCAACCAAAGGCGGAAGCGATGCATGCTGGAATTCCGACCACGCCCGGCGATTTTCCAACTCCATAAACATGAAGGGCGCCCCTTGCGGGACGCCCTGCATGACCTAACACCAAGCAAACCGTAAGAACTACAAACAATGTTCGTCTATGAAAACGACGCACTGATGTCGTTAGGATAGACGCGACTCGTTTGAAAACGTTGAATCTTTCTTGCAGTAATTTTTGTGAATAAGTTCTTCGGGAAATAGCTGGTGCTTCGCGCTGGGCTCCAGTTGTTTACGCGGCGGTAGGGTTCCGATTTCCGGGCGCAGTAATGCGCTCTGCCTTGTCATAAACTCACGAAATCATGAACACACCCTCCGCCTCCCGTCCGCATCTCTTCGGCGTTCTCGCCGGCCTCGCACTTTCCGCGGGCCTGGTCTTGGCCGCCCTCGTCTTCGCCAGCGCGTGGACTCGCATCGCCGAGTCCCAAGTCATCAACGTCACCGGTTCCGCGCGAAAAAATATCCGCTCCGACCTCGTCGTGTGGCGCGCAAGTTTTTCCGCCGACGCCCCCGCGCTGCTCGAGGCGCAGCAGAAACTGCGCGCTGACTCCGCCAAGGTCGCGGCGTTTCTCGCCGCGCGCGGCATCGATGGCTTCACCGCTTCCGCCGTGCAGATCCGCGAGCTCACCGCGAAGCAACGCAACCAGGATGACGACACCGTGACCAGCGTACGGGTCGGCTACCGGCTCAGCCAGTCGATCGAGGTGCACTCTGCCGAGGTTGAACGCGTGCCGCGGCTCGCGAGTGATTCCGGCGAACTGTTGCAGCAGGGCGTGGCGTTCGTGTCCGACGGCTTCGAGTTCATCTACACGAAGGCCGGTGACGCCAAGGTCGAGATGATGGCCGAGGCCACGAAGGACGCGCGCAGCCGCGCCGAGCAGATCGCCACGCAGGGCGGCCGCACGATCAAGGAACTGCGCAACGCGAAGATGGGCGTCGTCCAGATCAACCCGCTCTACTCGTCGTCGACGAGCTGGGAGGGCAACAACGACACCACCTCACTCGACAAAACCATCACGGCCACCATCGGGGCCACGTTCGCGATGCGATGACGCCTCAGAGGTGAATCTCCGCCGGCATGACGATGCCGGCGGATTTTTCCGGGATCGGGGCCGCCTTCAGCGGATAGCGGAACTGCTTGCCCTCGAAATTGCGGAAGACGACCTCGTCGTCGGTGATCGACTCCACGTAGTCTGGATTGACCGGCACCTTGCCGCCGCCGCCGGGCGCGTCGATGACGTATTGCGGCACGGCATAACCCGTCGTGTGGCCGCGCAGCGCGCGAATGATCTCGATGCCCTTGCGCACATCCACCTTGAAGTGGGCACCGCCAGTGATGAGGTCCATCTGGTAGATGTAATAAGGCCGCACCCGCATCCGGAGCAGCCGGTGCACCAACGCCTTCATGACGTCGGGGTCGTCGTTCACGCCCTTAAGCAGCACGCTTTGGTTACCGAGTGGCACGCCGGCAAATGACAACCGCTCGCACGCGTCCTTCAATTCCTGCGTGGCTTCTTTCGGATGATTGAGGTGCACGCTCATCCAGATCGGGCCGTGCTTCTTGAAAATGTCGGCGAGTTCCGGCGTGATGCGCTGCGGCAGGAACACCGGGATGCGCGAGCCGATGCGGATGAACTCCACGTGCTTGATGGCGCGCAGGCGGCCGAGCAGGTGGTCGAGCTTCTTGTCGGAGAGCAGCAGTGGGTCGCCGCCAGAGAGCAGCACGTCGCGAATCTCCGAATGCGCCTCAATATAGCGGAGGGCCTGCTCGTATTCGGGATGGAAGTTGTAGTCCTGGGCGTTGCTCACCAGCCGGCTGCGGGTGCAGTAGCGGCAGTAGGCGGCGCAACGGTCGGTGACGAGGAACAGCACGCGGTCCGGGTAGCGGTGAACGAGGCCGGGGACCGGCGAGTGCTCGTCCTCGCCAAGCGAGTCGAGCATCTCACCGGAGGAGATGACCATCTCGTCGCTGCGCGGGATGACCTGCTTGCGGATCGGGCAATCCGGGTCGTTGCGGTCGATCAGGTTGAAAAAATACGGCGTGATGGCCAGGGCGAGCTTGTCCTTGGCAAACAAACAGCCCGCCTTCTCCGACGGCGTGAGCGTCATATAGCGCTCGAGCTGTTCGATCGTCGTGATCCGGTTCTTGAGCTGCCAGACCCAGTCCTTCCAGTCGGACTCCGGCACATGCGACCACAGACCCTGCCCGGCGAACCAAACGGTGCGGTCTTCGGTGTAGGGCATGGGCGGACTGCAGAGATAGCCGGTTTGACCGGGCTGTCAAATGGCCGGATGCCCAGCCTCAAGCCGGCACCGGCCGGGTGATGCGAATCGGCACGACGGCGCAGGGCAGGCCGCGCAGAAACAACCGGCGCTGCAGGGCGAACGCCGTGTAGTTGTGCAGCAGGCGCGTGAAGAAGGTTTCACGCTCGAACACCAGCTGGCCGCCGAAAAACACCGCGTCCGGATATTGTGCCGTCAGATCCGGCAGGAGTTTCTCGAGCTCGGCGATGATCTCGTGGCCGATGGTCGTGACCGCCGCGGCCTCGCCGCCGCGTTGCTGCACGAAACCGACATAACGCGCACATTCCGCGGCAGCGTGGGTGCGCAGATGTTCGATTTCGCCGGCCCCCTTGAAGTTGCCCGCGTCCACCACGCCGATGTGCACGAACACAAAGCGGCGGAACCCGCCGCCAAACATCCGCACCGCGCCGAGCAGCGTGTGCAGGCCAAGACCATTGTAGCCGTTGACGAACACGACGGCGGTGCGCGCGCCGGAACCGGCCGGCGGAGCCAGTTCGCGTGAATGCGCCGGGACGATTTTCGTCGCCTCTAGGATGTCGTCCAGCCGCACCAGCTTGCGCCGGACGTCCTCGTAGTGCCGGTGCACTCCGAACGCCACGGCGACGAGCGCGGCCGTCAGCAGCACGGTCACCCAGCCGCCATCGTGGAATTTCAGGATGACAAGGGTGACCAGGATGAAGCTCGTCAGCCCGAGGCCGACGGCATTGACGGCCACGCGCTGACGCCAGGCTTTCTCCTCGCGCCGCACCAGCCACCAGTGCCGCACCATGCCGAGTTGCGACAGACTGAAGGTCACGAAGACGTTGATGCTGTAAAGCACGACCAGCAATCCGACGTCACCGCGCGTCAGCAACAACACCAACAGCGCCGCGCCACCCATGAGCAGCACGCCGTTAAGCGTCACGAACCGGTCGCTCAGCGCCGCGAAGCGCGCCGGCATCCACCGGTCGAGCGCCATGCTGGCCAGCACGCGCGGGCCGTCGAGGAAGCCGGCCTGCGCCGCAATGAAGAGCAAGGCCGCCGCGCTGCTGAGCGAGACCTTGACGAAGGTGCTGCCCAGCCACGCCGGCCAGCCGGCCGTGAGCTGTTCGAAAAGAACGGCATTGAGCGTCTTGCCGTCCACCGGCACCACCCGCACGAGCAGGTAGGCAACGAGCAGGCCCGCCACCATGCCACCCAGCGACAACGCCATGAGCACCATCGTGCGGCGCCCCGTGCGCACACGTGGCTCACGCAGGATGGGCAGGCCGTTGCTCACCGCTTCAATGCCCGTGTAGGTGCCGGCGCCCACGCTGTAGGCCCGCAGCAGCAGCGCGAGCAAGCCGACCCAACCAATCTCCGAGGAGACCGCGTGCACCGAACCGGCCGTGTCCGTCATCAGCGCGCCGAACCCGGCACCACGCGTCGCAAAGGCGTAGCCGATGATGAACACGTGCGTGATGAGGAAGAGGAAGAACACCGGCACCCAGATGACCACCGACTCGCGCACGCCCCGCAGATTGAGCACCGTGAGCAACACAATGCCGGCCGAGCCGGCGGCGACCTTCCAGGCCAGCCATTCCGGCGGCAGGAAACTGAACAGCGCATCCATCGCGCTCGCCACGGAGATGCCGATGGTCAGCACGTAGTCGATCAGCAGGGCCGAACCCGACACGACGCCGGCGGCCGGCGACAACAGGCGGCTCGCCACCACGTAGCCACCACCGCCGGAAGGAAAGAGCGCGATGATCTGCGAATAGCTCGCGCAGATGAGCGCGATCGTGATGGCTGACATCGCCGCGACAAAGAGCGCCAGCGGCGGGTGCGCGAGCAGCACCTTGTAGGTTTCCTCCGGGCCGTAGCACGACGAGGACAGTCCGTCCGCGCCGAGGCCGACCCAGGCGAGGATGGCGACGAGGGAGAGCTTATGGAACAGACCGTGCTCGGTCAGATCGCGGGAACGGCCGATGAAGACATGCTTCACCGACCGGAAGAAGTTATTGCCGGACATGTTGGTTGCCTTGTGACGCCTCCGCCTGGCAGCACGCGGGGGCTATGTGGATACGGGCAACCAAGGTGGTGCGCCTGTGCGCGCTCCAGCGGATCGCCTTCCCGATGCCTACGAGGTTAGCTGACGGGCTTGGCCTGGAAAGTGGCCTTGGCCCCGGTTGCCCGGTGCCGTGCGCCCCGGCCGGCACGCGTGAGCGCACCGGCTGTTTTGGGTCCCCC
>JANYAM010000266.1 GCA_025361365.1 Opitutus sp.
CGCGAACCCGCGGCCGCCGCGCTTTTTGCCGGATTTACCCGGCTTTCGCAGCCCCGGTCAAATCGGCCGGGCCCGCAACTCCTCCAGCGCCGCCAGCACCGCCGCCGGGTCCAGGTCCACCAGCCGGCCGCCGGGCGCCTCGACGGCCCGGTGCTTGGGATTATCCAGCGGGAACGGCCCAAAGCGCCGCGGCGAGGTCGGGCCGAAGATGGCCAGCACCGGGTTGCCGGACGCCGCCGACAAGTGCATCGGCCCGCTGTCGTTGCCGATGAAGGTCGCCGGCTGCCGCACCAAGGCGATCATCTGGTCCATCGGACACCCCGTGAGGTTCAGGAAACGGTCGGCCGGCACGGCGACCTCGGGCTTCGCGGGCTTGCCCGCGCACCAGGCGATCTTGCTATCCGGAATGGAACGGAAAATCAGCGCGGTCAGCTCGTTGAACCGCGGCCACTCCTTCTCCGCCCCGCGGCTGTCCGTGAAAATGACAAAGCTGCGGCGCGGGTCGCCGGTGAAGAACTCCTGCCAGGGATAAGCCACGCCCGCCCGCAGGTTCAGCGGGAAATCCAGCCGCGGCGCGATGCCATCGGCCCGGAGGAAGGGCTGTAATATCTCCAGCGCGTGGTGCGGGCCCGCGCCCTCCGGCCGGTTCACGCGGCGGGTGTAGAAAAACCCCGCGCCCTCGCGGGCATCGGGCCGGCCCCATTTCACCGGGGCCCGCGCCGCCGCGGTCATCAGGCCGGAGCGCAGTAGCCCCTGCATGTCCCAGACCGCGTCGAACTGCCGCCCGCGCAGCTGCCGGAGCAGCCGCAGAAAAGCCCGCCAGCCGTCGCGCCGGCGGAAGATGATGGCCTCGTGCACAAACGGCGCCGCCTGCACCAGCCCGGCGAACCGTTCCCGCACCACCCAGCTGATCCGGCACTCCGGCCGCTCCTTCGCCAACACCTGCACCACCTGCAGCGCGTGCACGATGTCGCCGAGGGACGACGGCTTGATGACGAGGAGGCTTTGCATCGCGCGGATTCGCAGGCTTGTGTCCGGGCCTGTTTTGTCCAACTCAATTTGCGCACGCATGAAATTCGACGCCCCGGCAATCGCCGCCCGCCAGACCGAACTCACCGCCCGCTGGCACCAAGCCACGCCCACCGCCACCGGCGACGGTTTCTTCCGGCTGCTCGAGGAAAATCATCTCCGCAATTTTTCCCTCTGGCACGAGGAGGATTTCGCCCGCCGCGACGACCTCGGCTTCGAGCGCGTCTACCAGGCCAAGCGCAACATCGACCGCTTCAACCAGGAGCGGAACAACTTTGCCGAGGAGATGGACAAGGCCGTCGTCGCCGCGCTCCAGCCGCCGCAATCCGGCTGCCCGCGCAACTCCGAGACGCCCGGCATGATGATCGACCGCCTCTCCATCCTCGCGCTGAAGGAATACCACATGCACGAGGAGACAGTGCGCCCCGAGGCCAGCGCCGAGCACAAGGCCAAGTGCGCCGAGAAGCTCGCGCGCATCCGCCAGCAGCGCGCCGACCTCACCGGCTGCCTTGCCGACCTGTTCGCTGACGTCATTGCGAAACGCCGCACCTTCTCCGCCTACTTCCAGTTCAAGATGTATAACGACCCGGCGCTGAACCCGCAGCTCTACCGCAACGCGCCCAAGTCCGGCAGCGTATGAGCGGGGCGAGCGAGCACCCGCGCCTCTGGCTGCCGCAGCACTGGCCCATGTGGGCTGGCCTCGGCTTCCTGTGGCTCGCCGACAAACTCCCCTGGCCCGAGAAGCGGGTCCTTGCCCGCGGCCTCGGCTGGCTCGTCTTCCATCTCGTCGGCATCCGCCGCCGCGTAGTCTTCACCAACCTGAAACTCTGCTTCCCGGAAAAATCGCTCGGGGAAATCAATGCCCTCGCCCGCGCCCACTACGATTCGCTTGCGCTCGGCCTCTTTGAGGTCTGCGCCGGCTGGTGGGCGAAATCCTCCGACCTGCCGCCGCACCGCGTCGTCGGTCTCGAGCACCTGACGGCCGCGCTGGCCCAGGGCCACGGCGCGCTCCTGCTCACGGCCCACTTCACCACCCTCGAGATCGGCGGACGGTTCATGTCCATGTCGCACACCATGGGCGGACTCTACCGCGATCCCAACAACCCCGTCGTCGCCCACCTCATGCGCGGCCAGCGCGCCCGCCACATGTCGCCCGCGGTGCATTTCGATGACCTGCGCGGCCTCGTCCGCGGCCTGCGCGGCAACGCCGCCATCTGGTATGCCCCCGACCAGGGCAAGCGGAGCAAGTCCTCCGAGATCCTCCCCTTCTTCGGCGTGCCCGCCATCACCAACACCGCCACCAGCAAGATTACCGAGATGACCGGTTGCGCCGTCGTGCCGTTCTTCGCCAAACGCGAGGCCGACCATTCCTACACGTTGACGATCCTGCCGGCGCTGGAAAACTTCCCGACCAAGGATGCCGCGGCCGACGCCGTGCGGATCAACCGGCTTATCGAGCACCATGTGCGCCTCGCCCCCGAGCAATACTTCTGGGTGCACAAGCGCTTCAAGGCTCGCGGCGAGGGTTACCCCGAGGTCTACTGAACCATGGCCTGGCCCGACCCGCGCCCCCTGCGCATCCTGGTGATCCGCTACCGTTTCATCGGCGACACCGTCCTGGCCATCCCCACCCTGCGCAATCTCCGCCGCGCCTTCCCGAACGCGAAGATCGACGTGCTCGGCGAACCGGTCTCGGGCGACACGCTCGCGCTCTGCCCCTACAAGGACGAACTGCTCTTCTATGCCCCGCGCCTGCAGGGCGAGAAGAAGCGCGCCGCGAAATTCCCCACCACCCTGTTCGGTGCCGCGAGTTTCCTCCGCGCCCGTCGCTACGACCGCTGCTACATCCTGCGCCGCTCATTTTCCAGCGCCATCCTCCCGCTGCTTGCGGGCATCCCGCACCGCGTCGGCTTCTCGACCGACGGCCGCGCGTGGCTGCTCCAGCGCAGCACGCCCTACGCGGACAAGCACGAGGTCGAGTGCTTCCTCGATGTCCTCCGCGCCGACGGCATTCCCGTCACCGACACGCACAACGAGAACTGGACCGACCCGGCCGCCGATGCGCGCGTCGCCGCCGGCCTGCCGCCCGGCCAACGCCCGCGGGTTTTCGTCTGCGCCAAGTCCATCGTGCCGTCCAAGGACTGGGCGCCCGAACGTTTCGCCCGGCTCATCGCCTGGCTGGTCAACGAGCGCGGCTGCGAGATCCACCTGTGCGATTCCCCCGGCTATGCGGCTTACTACGAGGAAATCCGCGCCGCGCTGCCGGCTCCGCTCGCCCGCGATTGGATCGACTGGAGCAAGCAGCTCTCGATCAAGGACTCGAATTCCCTATTCAAACGCATGGACCTCGCGATCGGCATCGACACGGGCCTGCTGCACCTCGCCGCCTCGTTCCATGTGCCGGTGATCGCACTCTTCGGCCCGCTCGAACCGTGGCGCTGGCATCCGTGGGACACGAAGCACACGATCCTGCGGCCCGACGAAGTTTCCGGCCCGCGGCCGTTGCTGCGCCTGTCCGTCGCCGAGGTGCAGACGGCGATCGAACCTTACCTGGCCGCCATCGCCCCGTCATGAGCCCCAAGCCCCGCGTGATTCATTTTGTCACCGGCGGCGGCTCCGGCGCGACCAAGGTCGCCCTGGAGCTTGCGTGCGGCCACTTGCGCACGGGCAACTACGAGCCGCTGCTGGTGCTGCGCCGCAAAAAGGTCCCGCTGCCCGGCCCTATGCAGACGCAGATCAAGGCGACCGGCCTGCGCACCGCGTGGGTGGATGAAGGCCCCAAGTGGACGACCCGCCGCCAGCTCGCTGAACTCATCGCGGAATTCAAACCGCAGATCTTTGCGGCGCACGGCAACAGCGAGCACATCTGGGGCCGGCAGGCCGCGTTCGCGGCCGGCGTGCCGGTCGTGCTGCATGTGGAGCAAAACTGCGAACGCTACCTGTTCTGGCGGCGCTGGTCCGCGCAACGGCTCGCCGCCCAAACCACGGCCACCATTTGCGTCTCCCAAGGCGTCGCCGACCACGTGCGCGCGCTCGGGCTCGCCGGTCCGCGCCTGGAAATCATCCACAACGGCGTCGAGGCCGCGCACTATTCCGCCGGCGCCCCGCCGTTCGCGGCGCGCAGCCAGGACATCATCATGGTCGCCCGCTTTGCCCGCCAGAAGGACCAGCCGACCCTGATCCGGGCGGCCGGGCGGCTGGTCGAACAGGGCTGGACCGGCCGGCTGCTGCTCGGCGGCTGGAACAAGGAGTCCCACCGTCTCGCCAGCGCGAAACTCGTGCGCCGCCTCGGCCTGGCCGGTCGGGTCGATTTTCTCGGCCAAGTCGCGGATGCCGCGCCCCTCTACCATCGCTGCCGGGCCGCGGTGCTTTCGACGCATTACGAAGGCCTGCCCCTGGTGCTGATTGATTACATGGCGGCCGGCTGTGCCGCCGTCGGCAGCGAGGCCCCGGGCGTGACCGACATCATCCAGCCCGGCGTCAATGGCTGGCTCTTCCCTTCCGGGGATGCGGCGGCGCTGGCCACGATCCTGACCGGCGTGCTCGCCGGCGGCCCGGCGATCGAAGCCGTGGCGGCCCGCGGCCAGGCCGACGCCCCCGCGCGGTTTTCGCTCAACCGGATGATCGGACGTTACGAGGCGTTGTTTGGGGAATTTTCGGGCCGCTGAGCCGGCGGGAGCGATTTTGTCGCAGAAAGGTGCGTAACAAAACGCCGGAAAGCGCGTCTGATGGGAACCAGTGCGTCCCGTCACTCCACTCGTCATGCGGTTCGGTGCCTTGGGGGATATGGTTTTGCTGATTCCCATGTTGAAGGCCCTGCAGCAGCGCTACGGCCGGTCGTGCGAGCTGGTTTCGTCCGGACCTTGGACCGCCCCGCTGATGGACCGCGTGCCCGCTTGCGGACCGCTGCACCTCCTCACGAGCCGGCGAGCTCCTTATTTTTTCAACCGCAGCCAGTGGCAGCTGGTCGACGCGCTGCGCCGCCGGCCCGCCGGCCCGGTCTATGTGGTCGAGCCGGATGAAAAACCGCTCGACCTGCTGCACCGGGGCGGCGTGGGGCCGGAATGGATCTGCAGCTTGCGGGATCTGCCGCGGCTGCCCGGTGAACACATCGCCGCCCACGCCCTGCGTCTCGCACTCCAGACTCCGGCCGCCCTGGCGACCGAAGCGGCGTTCGCTGACAGCTTCGCGGCGGCGCCCGATGCCCGCCCCACCCTCAGCGCAGCCGACCGCTTCGATTGTGCCGTGTGGCTGGAGAAGAAACGCCTGCTCGGTCCGCCGCTGGTGCTGGTCCAGCCGGGCAACAAGAAGACCATGAAGCGCGGCGACCGGCAACGGCGCAGCAACGCCAAATACTGGCCGGAAGAGCACTGGGCTGAAGTCATCACGGGCGTGCGCCAGCTCCTGCCATCATCCCGCGTGCTGATCTGCGGTGCACCCAGCGAGCGCGCCCTGGCCGAGGATATCTTGCGGAAAATGAGTTCGCCCGGCGAGGCAGTGATCGTTGCCACCGATGACCTGACGATTCCACGCCTCCTCGCGCTGCAGGAGCGGGCGCACAGCATGATCACGGTGGACACCGGTCCGGCCCATACCGCCGCCGCCATGGGCTGCCCTGAAGTGGTCATGTTTACCCGCCAACCCCATTGCGCCGCCGACCTCTATGCCCCACTGCCGACTTCCGCGCCGGTGAAGATCCTGCTCCCGGAAGATCCGGCGCCCGACGCCGGGCTTTTGTCCATCAAGCCCGATACCGTCCTCCTCGCTTGGCATGAACTGGTGACCTCTGGCTGGCGCGAGACCGGTTTCTGAGCCGGCCCAGCCCAGTTTGGCGTTGCCGCACCAGAAGGTGTTCGCAGCCTCAGGCCTGTCGCCATGCCCTTGCTCGAAGTCACGGACCTTCGCACTTACTTTCATACGCGCCGCGGCGTGTATCGGGCGGTCGACGGGGTCAGCTTCTCCCTCGAAAAGGGCGAGACGCTCGGGATCGTCGGCGAGTCGGGTTCCGGCAAGTCGGTCACCTGTGCCACGCTCCTCGGCCTCATCCCGCAGCCGCCGGGCCGGATCGAGAGCGGCCGGGCGATGTTCGACGGCACCGACCTGCTGCACTGTTCGCCGGCCGAGCTCCGCGCCATCCGCGGCAAGCGCATCGCGATGGTCTTCCAGGACCCGATGACGTCGCTGAATCCCTACCTGCGCATCTCGGAACAGCTCATCGAGCCGCTGCTCATCCACGAAAGGATTTCCCAGGCGGACGCCCTGGCCCGCGGTCTGGCCATGCTCGAGGCGGTCGGCATTCCGAACGCCGCGCAGCGCCTCCATAGCTATCCGCATGAGTTTTCTGGCGGCATGCGCCAGCGCGTGATGATCGCCATGGCGCTGATCACCAAGCCCGACCTGCTCATCGCCGACGAACCCACTACGGCGCTCGACGTGACCGTGCAGGCCCAGATCCTGGAGTTGTTGAAGAAACTCCAGCGCGAGCTGGGCATGGCGGTGATCTTCGTCACGCACGACCTGGCGGTCGTGTCCGGCCTGTGCGATCGCGTGCAGGTCATGTATGCCGGCCGCATCGTCGAGTCCGCGGACACGCGCACGATCTTCCACGCCCCGCAGCATCCCTACACCAAGGCCCTCCAGCGCTGCATCCCGGCCCTGCAGGAGAAGGGCCGCGAACTCTTCACCATCCCGGGCCTGCCGCCCGACCTGTCCAAGCCCTTCACCGAGGCGGAGCTATTGAAGCGTTTCGATCTGCCCGCGGAGAAATCCCTCGCGGCCTCCGCCCCGCCCCATGTCATCGGCAGCGAGACCGTCATCTCCGTCCGCGCCGTGGAGACCCACTTCCCGGTCGAGTCCGGTTTTCTTTTCCGCAAACAAACGGGCACGGTGAAGGCGGTGGACGGTGTCAGCTTCGAGGTCCGCCGCGGCGAGGTGCTCGGCCTCGTCGGCGAATCCGGCAGCGGCAAGTCCACCCTCGCGCGGACCATCATGCAATTGGTGCCCACCACCGCGGGCACGGTCGTGCTCGGCGGGCGCAACCTCACCGCCGCGTCCGCCGCCGAGATCCAGGCGGCCCGGCGGGATCTGCAGATGGTTTTCCAGGATCCGTTCGCCTCGCTCAACCCGCGCCTGACGGTCTATGCCACGCTGGCCGAGCCCCTGCTCGTGCACGGTGTGGTGCCGCCGGACCAGGTGCCGGGGCGCGTGGCGCAGTTGATGGAGCAGGTCGGCCTGGCGCCGCGCTTCATGCAGAAATACCCGCACGAGTTCTCGGGCGGCCAGCGGCAGCGCATCGCCATCGCCCGCGCGCTCGCGCTGGAGCCGAAGGTCATCATCGCGGACGAACCTGTCTCGGCGCTCGACGTCTCCATCCAGGCCCAGATCCTCAACCTGCTGGCCGGCCTCGTCCGGACCATGGACCTCACGATGATTTTCATCGCCCACGACCTGTCCGTGGTGAAGCACGTCTCCGACCGCATCGCCGTCATGTATCAGGGAAAGATCGTCGAACTCGGCCCCGCCCTCGACATCATGGAGCGGCCGCAGCACCCCTACACCAAGACCCTGATCAGCGCGATTCCGCACGTAACGCACTGACCTGGTCGCGCGGGACATTTCCAAAAACCTCACCCATGGAATTTACCCCGCTCCAACTGACCCAACTCGCGCTCCTCGCCAGCGCCTACGCCGTCAACGTCGTCGGCAACGCGCAGCAAATCGGCCATCTCCGCACCCTGCCGTGGATTGAGACCGAGGACGACCCCGCCCGCTTCCGGACCTTCGCCCGGATCCAAATGTATCTGACCATCGGGATGATGGCGTTCGCCCTGCCCGCACTCATCCTGATCTTTATCGATCGCAGCCCGGCCACCCTGGCCCAGCGCGCTATCCTCATCCTGCCCTACGTCGGCATGTTTTTCTTCGGCTACTTTGGAAAAAAACGCGAGACCCGCATCCAGGACCCCGCCCGCTGCGCCGAGCCGCTGCGCCCGGAGTTCCTGCGCCTCTGCGAAGCCTGGAAAAAGAAACTGCTACCGGATTTCTGACCCCCATGAAACCCACCCGCCGCGACTGGCTGAAGCTCACCGTGACTGGCGCCTTAGTGGCTTTTATTCTGTCTGGTTCATTGCTGGCGCAACCCGCTGCCTGGCCGGCCGAGCGGCAAGCGCGGGCCAAAAAGGCCGCGGAGCAGCGTTTGGCTTATGCCGTCTCGGCCGACTACAACCCTTATGATACCAGGAACCGCGACGTCCAGAAATCCGTCGGCGAGCTGTTGAATCAGGGAAAGTTTTCCGAGGCCATCACCGCGGCACAGACGGGTCTGGCCGTCGCGAAGTATGACATTGATCTTATGATCATGCTGGTCTCTGCCTACCGGGAATCCGGCGACATCCCCAATGCCGACAAAACCCGCGAGCAATGGATGTCCCTGGTCGATTCGATCCTGGTCAGCGGCACTGGACGCGATTTCGCCAATGCCTTCCAGGTCATCTCGGTGGCCGAGGAATATGCCGTGATGCGCATCTTGCGCCTGCCCGCCGGCTCGCAGGCGCTCGTCGAGCACGAGGGCAGCGAGTTTGATGTCGTCACAATCAAGAATCCGCAATCCGGCCAGGAACTTGTCCTCTATTTCAACGTGGACTTGCCCAAAAAATGGCTGAACCGGCAGCTCGGCGCGCAAAAATAGGCCGATCCACTCCCTTACCCCATGAATCTCACCCGCCGCGACTGGCTCAAGCTCACCGGAGGCGCCGCGCTCGCCGCCTCCCTGCCCCGTGCCCTTTCCGCCGCCCCCGCCGGTTTCGCGGCGCCGCATGACATCCAGCCGCTCGTGCGCGAGTTTGAGCAGCCGATGTTCAACCTGCCCGCCCGGTTCAAGGCCCCGGTCAAAATCGCCTCCATCGAGATGCTGAAGAACGGCAGCAACTTCTTCGTCCGCACCCGCACAACGGATGGCGCCGAGGGCATCACGGGCACGAAGCAGGTCGAGAATTTCATGCCGATCTTCACGCACCTCGTGGCGCCGCAGTTCATCGGGCAGGACGCGCGGGAGATCGAGTCGCTCGTCGACTATGCCTACCGGCAGAACTACAAGCTCGCGAGCATCTCGCTGTGGTGCTGCATCGCGTATTGCGAGCAGAGCATCCTCGACCTGCTCGGCAAGATCGCGGGCAAGTCCGTCGGCGATCTCCTCGGCGGCGTGATCCGGCCCGAGATCCCCATTTACCTCTCCGGCTCCGAGCGCGTGCTCAGCGCCGAGGAGGAGGTTGACGTCTACGTGCGCGGCATCGCGGAGACGGGCGCGAACGCGGTCAAGTTCCACATGGGCGGCCGCATGAGCCGCAACCTCGATACCTACGCGGGGCGCAGCGAGAAGCTGCTCACCCTCGCCCGCGAGAAATACGGTACCGAGTGCGTGTTGATGGCCGACGCCAACGGCTCCTACGACGTCCCCAACGGCATCCGGATCGGCAAGCTGCTCGAGGAGCTCAACTACGCGTTCTACGAGGAGCCCTGCCCGTTCGAGGAACTCGGCGAGACCCAGGCCGTGCGCCGGGCCCTCAGGATCCCGATCGCGTTCGGGGAGCAGAATTACAGCCTGTGGCAGTTCGACTGGATGCTGCGCAACGGCGTCATGGACATCGTCCAGCCCGAC
Source organism: Opitutus sp. (assembly GCA_025361365.1). GTDB lineage: Bacteria > Verrucomicrobiota > Verrucomicrobiia > Opitutales > Opitutaceae > Lacunisphaera. The sequence continues at coordinate 9,686 of JANYAM010000266.1, forward strand.
ATGAACTACAACGGCGGCCTCATCCGCGCCAAGCGTGTCGCCCGCATCGCGGAGAAACTCGGCAAGACCATCGTGCCCCACAACACCCAAACGGGTGCGACCTCCGTCAATATCCTGCAGTTTGCCTCGTGCACGAAGAACGCCGCGCCGCTCATGGAATACCCGTGGCGCAAATCGCAGGCGACCCCGTTGTGGTATAAGCCCGATTTCAAGATCACGGGCGGCAAGATCAAGGTGCCGACCGCCCCGGGCATGGGCTTGGAGATCGACCCGGACTACCTGAATAAGTCCGAGGTGATCGCGAAAATCACCGTGGCCGCGAAGGCCGGCGGCACCGGCTCGGGCTCGGGCGGCTGAGCCCGCCCTACTTGTCCGTCTTCGCCGGGGCTTTTTTTGGCTCCGCCGTGTCGGTGAACTGCGTCTCGCCCAGCGTGACCTTGCCCGGGTTCATCGAAGCCTTCACGCGCACCAAGTCGTCCAACTGCTGGCCAAACACCTCCGAGCCCACCTTCGCCAGCGCCGGCAGCGCCTCGGTAAAGTTGTTGCCGGGCGAGCGCACGCTCAGGCGCGTGATCCAGAGCACCCGGGACTTGTGCTCCTTTTGCCGGAGCTGGTTGTCGTAGGCCATGAGGATGACGAAATAGCGCTCCTCGTTCAGCTCGTTGCTCATCGTGATCTCCTCCGTGGTGGGCTGTGACTCCTTCCGCGCCTTTTCGAGGTGGTGCGCGTAGCCGAGCAGGACGGCGTTGCGGTTGATGGCGCCCATCGTGCTTTCCTGCGCGGTCTCCTTGTTGCCCAGTGCCATGTTGAGTTGTGAGGGGTCCGCCTTGCCGGTCGCATCGACCGAGGCGTTATAGCTCGAAATCGCGTCGTTGAGGTTCTGCTGGTTGATATCCTTCTGCGGATCCTCGTAAACGGTCGTCGTGCCCCAATGCACCATGATGAGCAGCTGCGCCGAGGCCATGTCGGCCGCGGGGAAATAGTTCTGTTTGGACAGGCTGGCGGCCAGGGTGTGGGTGATGCCGGTGAAAGTGGCCTTCTCCAGCCCGCGGTCCACCGTGGTCCCCTCGAAGAATTTACCCTCGGAAAAGACGTAACTTTCCGGGCGGGGCGCGCCCGTCGCATCCTTCGGCCGTTGATAATCCGATCCGGCGATCGCGCTCGCCGTGATAAAATTTTCCCGGGCCGAAAGCAGACCACCGGCCAGCAAGGCGGCGGTCGCGAAGAGGAGGCGGAAGGGGGATGGGGCCATGGACCGGAGAGACGCCTTCGGGTCTACCGAGGTGACCGCCGGGGGCAAATCCATCCGGTGCGGACAGTCAGCTTCCCGGCAAGCCGGTCTGCCGCAGCGCCTCATACGTGGCGATACCCGCCGCGGTCGAGAGGTTGAGCGAGCGCAGTTCGCCGTTGGCGTGCGGGATCTTGATGCGCTGTGGGTCGCCGAGTTCGCCGTGCAGCCACTCGGGGGCCCCGGCCTCCTCATTGCCGAACACGAGGCCGTCGCCGTCGGCATAGGCCACGTCCCAAAAAGTCCGGGTCGCGTGCGTGGTGAAGAGCCACAGCCGGCGCGGCGCCAACGCACTGGCCTTGAAGGCCGCCCAGTCGGCGTGGTGGTGCACGTCGAGCGAGTGCCAGTAATCCATGCCCGCGCGCTTGAGGTTGCGATCGTTAACCTCGAAACCCAGGGGATGAACGAGATGCAACCGCGACCGCGTCACCGCGCACATCCGCCCGATATTGCCGGTATTTTGCGGAATTTGCGGCTGAAACAGCACCACGTGAAGCATGGACCGATGGTTGGAAGGTTTAATCCGCTTTACGGCAAGCCGTTTTCCCCTAGAAAACCCTCGCCGCAGGGGCCCGCGGCGCACCTACACCATGTCCCATTCCGCGCCCAAACCGGGGGAAAAAATCGTTGTGCTAGTCGACGACGAGTTTTCCTACATCGACCTGCTCCAGCAACTGCTCGGCGAACACCTCGACCGGCCCGTGCACGGCTTCACCAAGCCGGCCGACGCCCTCCGCGCGCTGCCCGCGCTCAATGTCGGCATCATCATCACCGACTACCAGATGCCCGACATCAACGGCCTGCAGTTCATCGCCGAGGTGCAGAAGATCAATCCGCAGATCCCGGTAGTGATGATCACGGCCTACAACATGTCATTCACCGACCGCGAGCTTGCCGCCGTGCCGTCACTCAAGACCATCGTTCGGAAACCGTTCAAGTGGACCACGCTCGCCGCCGAGGTCGTGAAATACTGGCCGGACGCGAACCCACCCAAGGTCATCAGCTCAAAGTCGCCCTTCAAGGGCGGATCAGGCACGCCGTTTAAGAACGCGTAGCCCGTTGTTGTCGGCGAAGAGCGGGTGGATCGTCGCGGGCAACTTGTGCGCCGCAAAGGCCGCCGCCATCGCGCGGCCAACCCTCGCGGCCTTCGCCGGCCGGGCCACGCACAGCACGCTCGAGCCGCTGCCGCTCAGCCAGCCGGTGAGCGCGCCGGCCGCGATGCCGGCCTCGATGGCGTTCTTGGCGCCCGGGATCAGCGGGAGCCGGTAGGGCTCGTGCAAAAAGTCGCGGACCGCGTCGCGCAGCCGGTCGTATTCGCCGGAGAGGATGGCGGCCGTCACGTAGACGGCGCTGTTCACGCTCTTGATCGCGTCGAAATACGGCAGCTCCTTTGGCAGGATGCCGCGGGCCTTCTTGGTCTCGAGTTCCTGGTCGGGCGACACGACGACGAAGCAGAGGTCCTTGCCGATGGGCTTACGCAGCACGCCGAGCAGCTCGCCGGTGTGCGGGTCGCAGCGCGCCACGCAGAAGCCGCCGATGACGGCGGGAGTCGCGTTGTCCGGGTGACCCTCCAGCTGGGTCACGAGACTGCACAGGTCGTCCTTGGTCAGCTTGGCGCCGGCCAGCTCGTTAAGCGCGGCGACGACGCCGGCGCGCAGCGTGACACTCGAGCCGAGGCCGCGCGACATCGGCACCTCACCGGTGATGCTGAGTTCGTAGCCGAACTCCTCGATGCCGGCGCGCACGAAGAACAGCGCGGCCGCTTCGTCCGCCATGCCGAGCCCGGCGGTGTCGCGATCGGTCAGAGGCCGGGCGCCGCTCCAGTCGCCGCGGGTCAGCGTGATGTCGTTGTAGATGGACAGGGCGAGCCCGAGCGTGTCAAAGCCCGAGCCGCAGTTGGAGGTGCTGCCGGGGACGCGGACCGTGATGCTGTTCGGGAGCTTCTTTCTCATGTGCGGTGTTTGAGGGCCTTGCGGGCCTCGAGGTTCAGTTCACGCTTTTTGACGTCGGCGCGCTTGTCGAACTGCTTTTTGCCGGAGGCGGTGGCGATCTCAACCTTCACGAGGGCCTGCTTGAAATACATGCGCAGCGCCACGATGGTCTTGCCGCCGGTCTCGACGGCCTGCGCCAGCTTGCGGATCTCGTTCGCGTTGAGCAGCAGCGCGCGGACACGCCGCGGGGCATGCTGGGAGAGGCCGCCGTGCGAGTATTCCTGGATGTAGGCGCCGTAGAGCCACACCCCGCCCTTCTCGACCCGGGCGAAAGCGTCGGTGATCTGCGCCTTGCCGGCGCGGATGGACTTCACCTCGGTGCCGGCCAGCTTGATGCCCGCCTCGAACTTGTCGTGGATGAAATAGTCCCGCAGAGCCTTCGAATTGCGAAGCTCGGTGTAGCGGGCGGAGTCTGACGGCTTGGCGGCCATGGGCGGAAGGCAGTGATGCGCCGGGTGGCGCTAATCAGCAAACAAAAGAAGCGAGGCCGGAGCCTCGCTTCGCGGAAACTAGTGGGTGGAGCGCGTTGCCCTCAACGCGCATGCCCCGTTCAAGCCGTGTGCAGCTCGTAGCTGATCTTGCCTTCGATGACCTCGCGCAGGGCGATGTCCTCGGGGCTCAGCTTCTCAAGCGACTCGACGAGCGGACGGCTGCCGCGACGGAGCTGCTTCACGCGGCGGGAAACCACGTTGATCAGGATGTTCGGGTCCTGGATGACTTTCTGGGCGTCGCGGATGTATTCGTCTCTCATGGGTGGCGGAAAATGAAAAGGATACCCCTACGTTCGCGCTCTAGAGCGTCAAGGGCTTAATTGTGGGAGGGGCTTTATGCCCCGCCGATTGCGCCAGTCGCGGCATAAGGCCGCTCCCACATTTTGGCTTTGCGGCCATTCCCCACCCGTCTGAAACTGCCTCCATGTTCGTGGCTTGGACAACCACCACCAAACGCGCCGACGCCGACCGGCTGGCCCGCGGTGCGGTCGAGGCGCACCTCGCTGCGTGCGCCCAGGTCGACGGACCGGTCACTTCCTACTACCACTGGGAGGGGAAGCTGGAGTCGGCCGAGGAATTCCGGGTGTGGTTTAAATACCTGCCCGGCAACGCCTCGGCACTCAGCGGCTGGGTGCACAACCACCATCCCTTCGCCACGCCGCAGTGGATCGAGGTCAGCGCCGAAAACGTGGGCGAAAAATACTTGTCATGGGCTATCGCGAACTCTACATCCGCACCCTTCCCAAGCCAGAAACCACGTTAACCAAACCATTTTATGTCCCAACATCCCAGTCTCAAGGCCTCCGGCGGCGGTCTCGTCGTCAAACGCAATGTCCTCAAGCGCTTCGAGCGCGTGGCCCTGCTCAAGAAGCGCGGCCAGTGGAAGGCCGGCGATCGCGTCCAGGGTCTTCGCAAGACCAAGGCTGACGTTTAATCGGCTGATTTCGATTTTGGCGGGCGTCCTACACGCCCGCCTTTTTTGTTTATGCACGACTTCTTCAAGCCCCTGCTGGATTGGTATACGCACTCGCTCGAGACCGGCGGCTACCCGCTGATCGTGCTGCTCATGTTCATCGAGAGCACGTTCCTGCCGCTGCCGAGCGAGCTGATCATTCCGCCCGCCGCCTACCTCGCCTACACCAAGGGCAACCTGAGCCTCACCGGCATCGTGCTCGCCGGCGCCCTCGGCTCCTGGCTCGGCGCCACGGCGATGTATTGGACCACGCGCTGGGCCGGCCGGCCGCTCGTGCTGAAGTTCGGCAAATATTTCTTCGTTTCCCCGGAGAAGGTGGAAAAGGCCGAGCGCTGGGCCGCCGCCTACGGCAACTTCGGGATTTTCGCCTCCCGCCTCCTGCCCGTCGTCCGCCACCTGATCGGCATCCCCGCCGGCATCGTGCGCATGAACTACTGGAAATTTTCCCTCTGGACGCTCGTGGGCTCCGGCCTCTGGTGCGGCGTCCTCTGCTGGCTCGGCATCAAGGCCGGCCAGGACGAGGCGCTCATGAGCGGCGAGCTGCATGCCATCACTTACTGGGCCGCCGGCATCCTCGCCGTCCTTGGGGTCATCTACTATTTCTTCGTTCACCGCCAGATGCAGGCGGGGAAGAAAGGGTGAGCTGATCCCGCTTCGGTTTTTGGAGGGCCCAGCTCCTGCTGGGCCGCGAATGTGATATCGCGTTCGCCCGCCGGCCCAGCAGGAGCTGGGCCCTCCACCGCGTAATGACACTAATCCCTGTTGCCTCGGTGTGATCGCCCGTGGCATCTTGTCGCTTCTTTCACCCATGAGCTCCCCGAAGAAGAAAGTCGCCATCCTCACCGCGGGCGGACACGCCCCCTGCCTCAGCGCCGCCGTCGGCCAGCTCATCCTCCACTACACGCAGCAGTGCCCCGACTGGGAGATCATCTGCTACCGCTCCGGCTACAAGGGACTGCTCCTCGGCGATAGCATCAAGGTCACCCCTGAGATCCGCGCCCAAGCCGGCGTGCTGAAGCAATACGGTGGCAGCGTCATCGGCAACAGCCGCGTCAAGCTCACCAACGTCAAGGACGCCGTGAAGCGCGGCCTCGTCAAGGAAGGCCAGCTCCCGCTCAACGTAGCGGCCGAGCAACTCACGAAGGACGGCGTGGACATCCTCCACACCGTTGGCGGCGACGACACCAATACCACGGCGGCCGACCTCGCCGCGCATCTCCAGAAGAACGGCTACAAGCTCAACGTCATCGGCCTGCCCAAGACGATCGACAACGACATCATCCCGATCCGCCAGAGCCTCGGCGCTGTCACCGCCGCAGAACAGGGCGCACGTTTCTTCTCCAACGTCGTCACCGAGCTCGGCGCCAGCGCGCGTATGCTCATCGTCCACGAGGTCATGGGCCGCAACTGCGGGTGGCTCACCGCTGCGACCGCCCGCGCCTACCAGGCCAGCCTGACTTCGAAGCCGTGGGTTCCGGGCATCGGCCTCGCCAAGGAGCGCTATGGCGTCCACGCCATCTATATCCCCGAGCTCGCGCTCGACATCGAGGCCGAGGCCAAGCGCCTGCGCGCGCTCATGGACCAGCAGGGCAACATCAACCTGTTTCTCAGCGAGGGCGCCGGCCTCGACAGCATCATCGCCGAGATGACCGCCCGTGGCGCCGCGATCGACCGCGACGCCTTTGGCCACGTCCGCCTCGACACCATTAATCCCGGCAAGTGGTTCGCCGAGCAATTCGCCAAGCTCATCGGCGCCGAGAAAACCCTCGTGCAGAAGAGCGGCTATTTCGCCCGCTCCGCCCCGGCGAACGACGAAGACTTCAAGCTGATCGACACCTGCGTGCTCAAGGCCGTCGAGTGCGCCCAGGCGGGCGTCAGCGGCCTGATCGGCCACGACGAGGAACGCGGCAACGAGCTCCGTGCCATCGAATTTCCCCGCATCAAGGGTGGCAAGGCCTTTGACACCACCCAACCGTGGTTCAAGGACCTGCTCAAGGAGATCGGCCAACCCATGACGGCCACGGTGCACGTGAAGCACTAATTTTTAACACAGAGAACACGGAGGACTTGTAGAGACAGCCTCCTATCCTCCGCGACCTCTGTGTTAAAAACGCCTTGAAGTTCTGCGCCGCCCGGGAAAGCTGTCCGCTCGGTTATCTGCGAGTGTAGCACAATGGATAGTGTATCCGCCTCCGAAGCTGATGATCCGGGTTCGACTCCCGGCACTCGCACCAACCTCCCCCAAGCATAAGGCTAGGCGGTCTGCCAACCCAGATAGCTGTTAGCGAGCCTTACCAGCGATCATGAATGGCGCGGATTAACATATCCCCGCCATTCCCAAGGATTCGAAAATCGTATTCTCTATCGAGCTTACTTTTTCGCTCA
>JANYAM010000265.1 GCA_025361365.1 Opitutus sp.
AAGTCGTCAAGCTTCTTCCTTAGGCGGGCCAAGGCAAAGAGGCGGAAACCTCACCGTTGCTGGCTGCTGCCTGCCCAGTGTTTGTCCCGAGTTCTGCGAGGTGACCCCGCAAACACGGGCAAAGAAACCTGAAACCTGAAACTGGGGAAGGCCGCTCCGCGGTGGGCGGCGAGCTTGCTCGCGCAGGCGGGAGGCATGACCTCAGCCGCAAAGATTCCAGCTTGGCGCAGGGTGGGGCACTGCTAGCTTGCCGGCATGAGTGAAACGCCCGCCCCGCCCGAGCTGCCCAAGGACTTGAAGAACTGGGAAGTCCTCCGCCAGAAGGGGAAGAAGCGCTTCATCCTCATCACGGGCGTGCTCTCCTACGGCGTGCCGATGTTTGTCGTCATGACGTTCTTCGTGAACCGCAAGTCCGAGCTGATGCCGGAACCCCTGCGGCTGGGGATTTCCCTGGTGATCTGGCTGCTGGGCGGCGCCGCCTTCGGCTGGATCATGTGGAAACTGAACGAGGGCCGGTATCAGAAGTTTCTGGCGAAGCAGGCCCCCAAGCCGTGACGCCGGGCGGGTGCCCGCCCGGCCGCGCTCACTTGAGCGAGGCCATGTCGATCACGAAGCGATATTTCACGTCACTCTTGAGCATGCGCTCATAGGCGGTGTTGATCTCATCCATGCGGATCATCTCGATGTCGCATGTGATGTTGTGCTGACCGCAGAAATCCAGCATCTCCTGCGTCTCGGGCAGCCCGCCGATGAGTGAGCCGGAGAGGGAGCGGCGGCGCATCAACAGCGGGAATGCCGCCACGGGCAGCGGCTTTTCGGGCGCGCCGACCAGCGTCAGGTTGCCGTCGCGCTTCAGCAGGTTCATGAGGGCGTTGACGTCGTGGTCCGCCGACACGGTGTCCAGGATGAAGTCGAAGCTGCCCGCGTGGGCCGCCAGCTGGGCCGCGTCCTTGGAGATCACGACCTCGTGGGCGCCGAGCTTCAGGGCATCGGCGGCCTTGCCGGGTGACGTGGTGAAAAGCACGACGTGGGCGCCGAAGGCCCGGGCGAATTTGACGCCCATGTGGCCGAGGCCGCCCAGGCCGACGATACCGACTTTTTGGCCGGGGCCGACCTTCCAGTGGCGCAGCGGGGAATAGGTGGTGATGCCGGCGCACAGCAGCGGCGCCGCGGACGCGAGGTCGAGGTTGGCCGGCAAACGGAGCACGAAGTCCTCCGTCACGACGATGCCCTGCGAATAGCCGCCGAGCGTCGGGGTCCCGAGGTGCTTTTCCGTGCCGCCGTAGGTGCCCCCGGCCAGGCCGAGGTCGCAGAACTGCTCAAACCCCGCCTGACAGCTGGGGCAGGTGCGGCAGGAGTCGACGAGGCAGCCGACGCCGACCATGTCGCCCGCCTTGAATTTTTTAACGCCGCTGCCGACGGCCGTCACGCGACCCACAATCTCATGGCCGGGCACGGCGGGATACTGGGTGAAGTGCCACTCGTCGCGGGCGAAGTGGAGATCGGAGTGGCAGACGCCGCAGTAAAGGATCTGGATCTGGACGTCGGTGGCCGTCGGTTGGCGGCGCTCGATGGTGGTGGCGGCGAGCGGCGCGGTGGCCGCTGGGGTGGAGAAAGCCTTGACGGAGTAACAAGCGAGTTTGGCCATGGGTAAGCGTGAGAGTGCAGCCAACATGCCCACGCCGGGCGTAACTGCAACCGGCATCGCTTCTTCGGCTGCTCGAAATCCTCAGCCCTCAGGTTTCCTCATCGGGCGTTCCGCCCGATGAAGTGATGTCCTCCTGCTTGATGCGGTCCACGTTCATGCGCTCGACCTTGCCACGGATCGTCTTGATGAGCTCCTCGAGCTCCGGCGGCTCCTTCATGAAGCGCAGGGGGTTCGAGCGGGCGACGACGAAGGTCTTGAGGTAGGGACTGACAAAACCCTTCGCCTTCAGCTTGGCCACGGCTTCGACGACCTTCTCGTCGAGCTCCAGCAACATCGTGGCGTGCTTCTCGTGGAGCTTGAGCGATTTCGTCAACGAGTCGTCGCTGAACGAAGTCAGCCGCCGGACGAACGAGTTGTAGACGCCGCCACTGAAGCGCGGCTTCTGCTCGTAACAGAGGCCCATGGTGATGAGCGACGCTTCCTCGAAGTAATACGAAAAACCCTTCTCCGCCTTGCTGGCGCTGTCCTCGAGCAGGTTGCGGAAAATGCGGATGACCTCGAGGGACTTGTCCTTGAGGTTGTGGGCCTTCTCGGTGTTGAGGGCGAGGATCTGCCAGGCGACTTCGCGCTCCGGCACGACGAGCGCCGTGATGGACTTCGCGCCCAGCCGGCGCATGGCGGCGAGACGGTGGCCGCCGTTGGGCGTCCAGAAGCCGCCCTTCGGCGCCGGGATGGCGATGATGGGGTCGAGAAACATACCCGTGCGGTCGATGACGTCGGCCAGCTTCTTGTGGTGCATGTCGGACACATCGCGCTGGAAGGGGGTCGGCTCGATCGCGGCGATGGGCAGCACGGCCAGTAACAGCGGGTGCTTCCCGATGGGCTCGGCGTATTGGCCGACGACCACGCCGCCGGCGCGGTCTACGGCCGCTTTGGTCTCGAGGGCGAGGCCGGACAAATCGGTCAACAGGGCTTCGCCGGCCTCAGCGCCGCGCGTGTTGGCCTTGGCTTTGCGCGG
>JANYAM010000037.1 GCA_025361365.1 Opitutus sp.
TAACTGTGCCAGCCGGGTGGAGTGTCGGTGAGCTGCCGGGCTGACAATGCGGTGTCCACGAGCAGGAACTTCGGGCGCATTCGCGGCCGCGACAGATACCAGTAGCTGGAGTGGCGATAATCGCCCAGTCGGGCCACGGAAACGAGGCCTGCGCGGAACGGGTTGAGATGAATGTAATCGCAGACCAGCGCAAGGGGCTCGCCTTCCTCGACGAGCAGCGCTTTATATCGGCCCTGAAAGACGTGGCCGCGCTCATCGCGGCGGCGATTGAACCGGGTAGCGAAGGTCGATTGCAGCCAGTGCATACCGGCGACCAGGTTGCCTTGAGGCGTCTCCAGTGCCAGGTGGTAGTGATTGCCCATGATGACAAAAGCATGCAGCAGCCATCCGCAGCGCTCGCAACTGGAGCTGAGGCAGTGCTCAAAAGCCTGTTTGGCTTTGGGCGACTTGAAGATCCACGCGCGATAGTTGCCGCGGTTGATCACGTGGTAGATTGCGCCGGGAAACTCCAGGCGTAGCTTGCGCGCCATCCCTCAAGTGTGAGAACCGATCACCCGGGTGCGAGATGGATGGCGTAATTAATCCGTAAGCGAGGGCGCGATGGTGCAAGGTGAGGCTCGACCCCTTCTGGTTCGTACGACCCCTTCTGGTTCGTATTGGGTCGCTGTGCGCATAACGTAATCGGCATCCTCTGGATGCGCATGGTTTATCACATGTGCCCTCGCCGTTTGTCAGCCTCGCTTGCTCTTTCCCTCAATCGTCCGCGCTTGCGCGGCGATTTCTTCCGGGGCGAAATCCAGTTCGGGGATCAGTTCCAGCGGGCTGGATAGGAAAGGATTGTAGAGGGCCACTAGCAGGCTGTCCTTCAGGAGGGCGCTCTTTTGCCCCATGACGGTCAGTCCCAGGTTTTCCCAATCGGCGTGGTGCTTAGCGAGGTAGCGATAGGCGTGCCAGAGCGTGAATTGGTATTCGTCGGCCCAGGGTTCGTCGGCGTAACGCGCGTAAATCAGCTCCCGGACCTCGTCCTCCGTAATCGCGGCCAGCGCGAGGATCGCTTTGAAATCGTCCAGCCACATGGGCGGGGTGGGGGTATGGAACGGCGCGGCCATGGAACGAGGACAGCTTGGCCCGTTGGCTCCTGGCTGCAAGCCGGGGCATGGATCACGGCGGGTGGCATATTCTCCATGGTTCCTGACGGGATCGTTCGGTCATCCTTGCGCTATCTTGGCGCTATCCTTGCGGGTGCCCTAGGGGAAACCGTAGGCGGGCTTCGGGCGGCCGGGCTGGGGGGATGTCTGAATTTTCTCCGCGACGCGGCGGGGAGATTCGCTCAACCTCAGGCCCGATATGATCCCCGCCGAGGCCAAGAAACGCATCGCCGACCTGCGCCAGCAGGTGGCCCATCATGCCGAGCTCTATTACCGGCAGGCCAAGCCGGAGATCCCTGACCGCGACTACGACAAGCTCGAGCGCGAGCTGTCCGACCTCGAGAAGCAGTTCCCGCAGTTCGCGCAAAAAGACTCGCAGACCGCCAAGGTGGGCGATGATCGGCTCGAGGGCTTCACGACCTACCGGCACCGGCAGGCGATGCAGAGCCTCGACAACACCTATTCGGAGGAGGAATATCGCGCGTTTCACCAGCGCCTGGTCAAACAGCTCGAGCGCGAGGCGCTGAGTTATGTCGTGGAACCGAAGATCGACGGCCTCGCGGTCAGCGTGACCTACGAGAAGGGCAAGCTCACCCGGGCCGTCACCCGCGGCAACGGCGAAGAGGGCGATGATATCACCGCGAACGCCAAGACCATTCACTCCCTCCCGCACGAGCTGAAGGCCGGCAAGAAGACGCCGGTGCCGGACATCATCGAGATCCGCGGCGAGATCTACCTGACCACGGAGGAATTCCAGCGCATCAACCAGGAGCGCGAGGAAGCGGGGGAACCCGTCTACGCCAATCCGCGCAATCTCGCGTCCGGCACCATCAAGCAACTCGACACGCGCGAGGTCGCGCGCCGTAAACTCGAGATCGTGCTCTACGGCATCGGTTATTGTGAGCCGCAGATCGCCGAGTCACAGAGCGGGTTTCTGGCGCTGGTGAAGCAGTGGGGCCTGCCGACGGTGGAGAAATTCTGGACGGCCGACGGCATTGACGAGGCGTGGCAGGGCGTCGGCCAGCTGGACAAGATGCGGCACGATTTCGCCTACGCCACCGACGGCGCCGTCACCAAGCTCGACTCGTTCGCTTTGCGCCGCGCCGCCGGCAGCACGAGCAAGGCCCCGCGCTGGGCCATCGCCTACAAGTTCGAGCCCGAGCGCGCCGAGACGAAGATCAATGCCATCACCATCCAGGTGGGCCGCACGGGCGTGCTCACGCCCGTGGCCGAGCTGGAACCGGTGCTGCTGTCCGGCACGACGGTCCAGCGGGCCACGCTGCACAACCGCGACGAGATCGAGCGGAAGGACATCCGGGTGGGAGACTACGTGCTCGTGGAGAAAGCCGGGGAAATCATCCCGGCCGTCATCGAGGTGAACACCAAGCGCCGCACTCCTGACTGCAAGCCCTACAAGTTTCCCGAGAATTGTCCCGAGTGCGGCACGAAGGTCGTGCAGCTCGAGGGCGAGGTGGCGCTGCGCTGCCCGAACTACGACTGCCCGGTGCAGGTGCGCCGGCGGTTGAGTCATTTCGTTTCAAAGGCCTGCATGGACATCGACGGGCTCGGTTTCGCCATGGTGGACGAGCTCGTGACCAAGGGTTGGGTGAAGGGCCTAGCCGATATCTACGGGCTCAAGCGCGACGATTTGCTCACGCTCGGCAAGAGTGTCGAGAAATCCAGTGACAACCTGCTCGCGGCGATTGAGGCCAGCAAGCAACGCGAACTGTGGCGGGTGATTCACGGCCTGGGCATCCCGCACGTCGGCGTGGCGGCGGCGAAGGACCTCGCGGCGCATTTCCGCGACCTGGAGAAGCTGACCGAGGCCACGACCGAGCATTTCATTGCCAACAAGGAGAGCGTCATCTCCGGCATCGGCGCCACGATGGCCGAGGCGATCACGGGTTTCTTCAAAGAGCCGCGCAATCGTGCCACGGTGGCGGCGTTGCTGAAGGCCGGCGTGGAGCCGCAGGTGGCGGCGAAGACCGCCACGAGCAGCCGGTTTGCGGGGAAGACCTTTGTGCTCACCGGCACGTTGCCGTCCATGTCGCGCGAGGACGCCACGGCGAAGATCGAGGCCGCCGGCGGCAAGGCCAGCGGCAGCGTAAGCAAGAAGACCAGCTACGTGCTCGCCGGGGCCGAGGCCGGTTCGAAGCTTGAGAAGGCCAAGGGGCTCGGCGTGGCGGTGATCGACGAGGCGGAATTTCTCCGCCTGCTGGAGGAAAAATAGCCGATGGGCCTGGCTCGGCGGCCTCGGCCTCGTGCTGGCGGCGCTGGCCGCCTACCAGAACTCCCTCGACGTTCCATTCGTCTTCGACGACACGCGGTCCATTGCGCAGAACGAGACGATCCGTCACCTCTGGCCGCTGTCCGGGCCGTTGTCGCCGCCGCTTACCGGCGAGGGCGTGGGCGGCCGGCCGCTCGTGAATCTTTCGCTGGCACTGAACTACGCGCTCGGAAATCTCGACGTGCACGGCTACCACCTGATGAACCTTGCGCTGCACGCGCTGGCGGGCCTGGCGCTGTGGGGCGTGTTGCGCCGGACCCTGCGCCAGCCGGTGCTGCCGTCACGGTTGCGGGAGAACGCGGAGCCGGCGGCGTGGACGATGGCGCTGCTCTGGTTGGTGCATCCGTTGCAGACCGAGACGGTCGTTTGCGTGATTCAGCGCACCGAGATAATGGGCGGGTTGTTTTTCCTGCTGGCGCTGTATGCGTTCATCCGATCAACAGAGGGCGCTGGGCCTTCCTGTAGCGGCGCTCTGCGAGCGCCGGGGTTGACGGAAACGGCGGTCATAGACCGCCGCTACAGTTTACGGTGGGCGGCGGCGAGCGTGACGGCCTGCCTGCTGGGCGTGGCGAGCAAGGAGATCGTCGCCACCCTGCCGCTGCTGGCGTTGCTCTATGACCGCACGTTCGTCAGCGGCACGTTCCGGGCGGCGTGGGCGCGGCGCCGCGGGCTTTACCTCGCACTGGCGGCGACGTGGCTGCTGGTCGGGTGGCTGATGCTGCTCAACCCGCAACGCGGCGGCACAGTGGGCTTCGGCCTCGGCGTGAGCGCGTGGGAATACCTGCTGACCCAGTGCCAGGCCCTGACGATCTACCTGAAACTCTCGCTCTGGCCGCATCCGCTCGTCGTGGATTATGGCACCGTATTGGTGAAGAGCCCGGGCGAGGTCTGGGGTCGCGGATTGTTTATTCTCGCCCTGCTGGCCGGCACCATCGTCGCGCTGAGGCGCCGGCCGGTGCTGGGATTTCTCGGGGCGTGGTTCTTTGTGATCCTCGCGCCCAGCTCGAGCATCGTGCCGCTGACGACGCAGACCATCGCCGAGCACCGCATGTATCTGCCGCTGGTCGCAGTGTTGGGGTTGGTGGTCGGGGCCGGATTTCAGTGGCTGGGGCGGGCGGCCTGGCTGGGGCTGATCTGGCTGGCGGCCGGGGCGGGGTGGATGACGGCGCAGCGCAACGAGGTTTATCAGGACGACCTGACCCTCTGGCTCGACACGGTGGAGCATTCGCCGGCCAATTCCCGGGCGCTCTCCGGCTTGGGCACGGCGTATTTCTCGCGCGACAAGCTGCCCGAGGCGAAGCGCTGTTACCTTGAGTCGCTCCGGCTCGATCCCGGCTCCGCGATGAAGCAGTTCAACGTGGGCCTGGTGCTGGAGCGCACGAACGAGCCGAAGGCCGCCGTGCCGTATTACCGGGAAGCGCTGCGATTGACGCCGCCCTACGGGCCCGCCCACGCCCGGCTGGCGGCGCTGTTGATCATGCAGGGGGCCGGGGAGGAAGCTCTGCCGCATCTGCGCGCGGCCATCGCCGCCCGGCCGAACGATGCCTTCCTGCATTACAGCCTGGGCCACGTGCTGGCGGGGCTGGGCCGGAAAGCGGAGGCGGCGCAGGCCTACACCGAGGCCATCCGGCTGGAACCCAGCAACGGCGCCGCGCGGCAGGAGCTGGAGCAACTGCACGCGAATCCGTGAACCGGCCGGGGGCAACCGCCTCTACCAAAAGGCACGGTCCGCCGGCTAGCGGCGACCCTACATTCGAACCACCTCAGAATCCCTGCTTCTGGAGCTGCAGCTGCAGCTCGCGCTGGAAGGCTTGCACGTCTGCCGGGCCCGGCTGGTAGCCCTTCTGCGGGGTCTCGAGCATCAGGCGGCCCTGCTGGTCGAGCGCCCACTTGCCGCTGACGCCATCGCTGAAAGTCACGCTGCCGCTCACCATGAAGCCCGGGCGCACGATGCGGTCCAGGTCCACGACGACAGTGCTGGCACCGGCGGGGAAGTCCTCGGCGGCTTCGGGCAGGTCCTCGGGCGGCAGGTCATCTTCTTCGACGGCGCCGGGTGCCATGCCTACCTTTTCCTTCAATTTGTCGATCAGACCTTTTTTCTCAGAGCGGGGTGAGGGCACCCCCCCTCCAACGGGAGCCTTGGGCGGGGCGCCCTTGCTCACGTCGGAGGTGTCGACCTTGGGTGCCGGGTCCTTGAGCTCGAGGTTCAGGTCGTCGACCAGGAACCGGACATCGCGGTAGGTCAGGGAGACCTTGAACTGCTCGGCGAGCTTCTTCTGGACGGCGGAGAGGTTGTCGCCGGCGGCAACCCAGCTGGCGACGGTCTGCTTTTGTTCGGGAGTGAGGGACATGGGCGGAAGGTGAGAGTTAATGGTTGAGAGGAGAGAGTCAAATCAAGCGGTAGGGCGGTCACTCCGCTGACCGCCGAGGCGCGGAGCGGAGTCCGCGCCCTACCAATGAAAAGGCCCGGCGAAGGCCGGGCCGGGGAAACACACCTTCAGGACCGTGTCACTTCGTCAGCTGCGTCTTGAGAAAATCCACGCTGCCCTTCACGGAGTCGTCCTGCTCCATCATGTTCTCGACGGTCTTGACGGCGTGGATGACGGTGCCGTGGTCGCGGCCGCCGAAGGCCTCGCCGATTTCCTGGAGGGAGTGGCGGGTGAGCTGGCGGCAGAGATACATGGCGATCTGGCGGGGGAAGGCGATGGCGTTGGGCCGGCGCTTGCTCGTCATGTCCGAGTGGCGGATCTGGTAGTGGTCGGCGACGCGTTTCTGGATGCCCTCGATGTTGAGGCGGTTCTGGGCCTCCTCCATCAGCACGTCCTTCAGGAGGTGCTCGGCGGTGGCGAGGTCGAGGACCTTGCCGGTGAGGGCGGCGTAGCTGGAAATCTTGATCAGGGCGCCCTCGAGGCGGCGGATGTTCTTCGAGATGTGCTGCGCCATGAACTCGATCACGGGCATCGGCAGCTCGATCTTCAGGGTGGCGGCCTTGGTCTTGAGGATGGCGACACGGGTCTCGAAGTCGGGCGACTGGATGTCGGCGGACAGGCCCCACTGAAACCGGGAAACGAGGCGGGCCTCGAGCGTGGCGATCTCGGTCACCGGGCGGTCGCTGGAGATGATGATCTGCTTCTGGGACTCGAAGAGGTCGTTGAAGGTGTGGAAGAACTCCTCCTGGATGCGCTCCTTGCCGGCGAGGAACTGGACGTCGTCGACCAGCAGGACGTCCACGCTGCGGTAGCGCTGGCGGAACTTGGTCAGGGCGTTCTCCTGGATGGCGTGGATGTATTCGTTCGTAAACTTCTCAGTGGAGAGGTAGGCGACCTTGGCCTCCGGGTTGCGCTGGAGGATGCTGTGCCCGATGGCGTGCATCAGGTGGGTCTTGCCCAGGCCGGTGGCGCCGTGGAGGAAGAGGGGGTTGTAGGCCTGCGCGGGCGCCTGGGCGACGGCGAGGGCCGCGGCGTGGGCGAGCTGGTTGTTCTGGCCGACGACGAAGTTCTCGAAGGTGTTGCGCGGGTTGAGCGAGCTGGCGGCGGCCATGCGCTCGTCGTAGCGGAGCGGGGCGCGCTTGGCGGCGGCGCGGCCCTTGGGCTCGGCGGTGGTCGCCTTGGCCGGGGTGGTGCCGTCCGTCATTTTCTTCAGGCTGACGTGGACCATGCGGCCGGCGCTCAGGCGCAGGCGCTGCGAGATCAGGTCGAGGTAGTTGTCGTGGATCCAGATCGCGGCGAAATCATTCGGCACGCCGAGGACCAGCGAATCTTCCGTCGTCTCGACGCAGCGGATGGGCTCGAACCACATCGAGAACACATCCTCGGGGAACAGACCCTTGAGGTCGCATTTGACGGTTTCCCAGAGGCTGGTCTGGAGGACGGGGTGGGGCATGACAGGCGGGGAGAAGACAGGTTTATTAACACCTCAGCAACTGCATTTGCGAAACCCCGCTTTGCCTGTCGTGTGCCTGTTGCTCGGGAGGGAAAGGGGGAGGGTCGGGCCGTCAGTCGTCCCGCGGCGCGTGGGCCGGGGCAAACTGACTAATGGCCAGTGTCTAAGGAAGCCCTGGTCGAGTCGGTGCACGAAGTGCGCTATGGAGTTGGCAAGGAACCGTCGCTGAGAAGGACGTTTAAAAATTACTTTGTGAGTAACGTGAATCAAAAAATGCGTTTCAAGGGCAACTTTCCGACATCTTGTTCACACCCGCCAGGCGGATAACTTTTCCCATTTTGGTGTTGCGAAAAAACGCCCGGGCCTCGGTCGTGTTTTTCCCTCGGAGCGGGCGTTTTTCGGGCGCCGCGGCGGACCGCAGACTTAACCAAGCGGGTTGAGACTGCGGATTTCAGGGGTGAACGGCACGGGGAAAAATTTTCAGCGAAACGAGGCAGGGATATCTCTGGGCTGTCGCGAATGTAGGGCCGGTGCTGGTCGCCGGGCCGGTTTAAATCGGGGAAAGGTCCGCCGGCGAGCGGCGACCCTACAATAATCACGCGTTCGCCAACTGATGAGGCTCGGGATCCGCCCACTTGCCGTGCTCGCGGATCAGCGCGATCAGCCGGGCGTCGGCCTCCCCCTGCGGGATGTTGTATTGGACGCAGTTCTTGCCGACGTAGAGGTTGATCTTCCCCGGGGCGCCGCCGACGTAGCCAAAATCGGCGTCGGCCATCTCGCCCGGGCCGTTGACGATGCAGCCCATGATGGCGATTTTAACGCCCTTGAGGTGGCCGGTCTGGGCCCGGATGCGCTGGGTGGTCGTCTGCAGGTCAAACAGCGTGCGGCCGCAGCTCGGGCAGGCGACGAATTCGGTCTTGGAGATGCGCGCGCCGGCACCTTGGAGGACATTGTAGGTTAGTTTCGCGGCGCGGGCGGGATCAGCCTCAGTTTCGATGCTCACCAGGTCGCCGATGCCATCGCACAGGAGGCTGCCGGTCAGGAAACTGGCCTCGAGCAGCTTGGAGAGGAAGCTGTTGTCGCCGCGGACGGCCGTCGCGGCGGTGTTGCGGATCCAGACCGGCGCCTTTGAGCCCGCGGCTTTCAAATGCTCCGCCAGGCGGCGATAGGCGCCGATGCTGTGGGCGGCGATGGCCGCCGGATGCAGCGCGGAGAGCGTTAAAACCAAATTGGCATCGCCCAGCTGGCGCAGGACGCCCTCATAGGGACCGAAATTCTCGGGGTCGATCTCCACGGCGAGGAAATGGCCCTTGGCCCGGACGGCGGCGACGAATTCCGCGAGCACGGCGGTATCGCCGGCGCCAAAGCGGCGCATAATCATGATCCGGCCGCCCTCCGCCAACAAGAGCGGCGCAATGTCCGCGGCCGTCAGCCACGGCCCGGCCTCCACGGCGAGGAACTCGACGGGCAGCGGCTGCTGCCGCACGATATCGGCCAGCTCGGCCAGGTCACTCGGGGTCTCCACGTGGACCAGCAGGCCCTCGGCGGGCGTGTCCTTGAGTTTCGGGGCGGCGAGCGCCTTGGCCGCGTCGGGCAGACCGGTCAGGGTCGTGCGGACAATGACCCGGGGCGGTTGCCCGGGCCCGACGACACAGCGATCACTGAATTTCAAAATAGCCGGCTCACGGCGTGTAAAATGATAGGGGTCGATGGTGTCGCTGAGCAGCAAGGCGGAACGTTCAACATCCAACTTTGAACTTCCAACGTTCAAAACTTCGGACACTGGACGTTGAATGTTAGGCGTTGAACGTTGAGCGTTGGGTCCTTGCCACAGACTCATGGCTTTGTCGGAGATGGCGCGGGCCACGGGGATCTCGTAGACGGAATCCTCGGTCAGCGACACCCGGATGGTGTCGCCGAGGCCGTCGAGCAGCAGGCTGCCGATGCCGATGGCGCTCTTGATGCGGCCGTCCTCGCCGTCACCGGCCTCGGTGACGCCGAGGTGCAGCGGGTAGTGCATGTCCTCCTGCGCCATCCGCTCGACGAGGAGGCGGTAGGCCTGGATCATGACCTTGGGGTTGCTGGCCTTCATCGAAAGGATGATGGCGTGGTAGTCGTGGCTGCGGGCGATGCGGAGAAACTCGAGGGCGCTTTCAACCATGCCCAGCGGCGTGTCGCCGTAGCGGTTCATGATGCGGTCGGACAGCGACCCGTGGTTGGTGCCGATGCGCATGGCGCGGCCGAGCTCCTTGCTGCGCTTCACCAGCGGGGAGAAGGACTCGTGCAGCCGCTCCAGCTCGCGGTCGTAGTCGGCGTCCGTGTATTCCTTGACGGCGAATTTTTTCTTGTCGGCGTAGTTGCCCGGGTTGACGCGGACCTTCTCGACGTGCTCGACCGCCTCCATGGCGGCGGACGGCAGGAAGTGGATGTCGGCGACCAGCGGGATGTGGCCGAAGCCCGCGGCGGAGAATTGCGCGCGGATGTCCTGCAGGCATTTTGCCGCGGCGACGTTGGGTGCGGTGATGCGGACGATCTCGCAGCCGACCTCGGCCAGCGCGATGGACTGCTTCACGGTCGCGGCCACGTCCTGCGTGTCGCTCGTCGTCATCGACTGGATGCGCACGGGGTGGGTGCCGCCGACCCCGATCCCCCCGACCATCACCTCAACGGTGCGGCGGCGGAAAGTGTGGTAGCGGGACGCGCAGTAGGACATGCGGCTGAGAATCAACGCAGGCTTGGCGCCGGCGCCAGCTTCAAAATGGTCCGGGTGGGAGGGGCTTTATGCCCCGACCGCTTGATCAAAGTCCAGTCGGGGCATAAAGCCCCTCCCACCCGGAAATTCCGGATCAAGGTTTGGCCGGCTCGGCGGCCTTCCTATCCTGCGCGGCGGCGGCTTCCTTGTTCTGGGCGTCGGCGCGGTAATCGCTCACGATCCGCCGGAGGTCGCCGAACACCGTCACGTAGAGCATCATCACCAGCAGCAGGACCATGAAGACGCTCTGGGTCGTCAGGATGAAATTCATCGGCAGCGGGCGGCCGCGCAGCTTGGCGATGGTCGCGAGCATGATGTGCCCGCCGTCGAGCACGGGGATGGGCAGCAGGTTAAAGAAGGCCAGGCTGATGTTGATCATCACGGTGAACCACAGGACGAAGTTCGCCGGGTGGTCGGATTTCAGCGCATCCCAGAAGCCGCGCCCGATGCCGATGAAGCCGCTGAGGTTCTGCAGGCCGACATCGCCCTGGGGATGCAGCAGCGCGCCGAAGGTCTGCAGCGTGTTCGTCAGGATCATCTTCACCTGGGCCAGCGGCGTCTGGTGGAGCAGATGCCAGTTGGTGGTGAACTCCACGCCGCGGAACAGCTGTGGGCTTTCGGCCCCCGCGGAAACGAACGGCAGGCTAACCTCCGCCGTCCCGCGCTGGACGGTCAGTACCTGCGCGGTGCCCTTGACGGGGGAGAGCGCCCCGCTGAGCGAAGCCAGGCTCCACACGTGTTTGCCGTCGAGGGCGAGGAGCTGGTCCCCGGGCTGCAGGCCGAGGCGGGCGCCGGCGGTATTCGCCGGCACGTTCTTGATCAGCACCGCATACGCCATATCAATGCCGACCTTGCGGAGATTTTCATCCCCGGTGCGGACCGGGTTGACGGTGAAATCCCGGGTGACGCCATTGCGTTCGATCGTGAAAATCGCGACCCGCTCGCCGCTGGCATCAGTGCGGGTGCCGAGCACGATGCCGCTCAGCACATCGAGCCAGCTGTGCACCGCCTTGCCATCGATCGCCAGGATGTTGTCCCCTTCCTGCAGGCCGGCCTTGGCCGCGGGGCTGGGGACGATCGTCTTGTCGGGTAGAGTCATCTTCTCGACGACGTAGCCGATTCGCGTCGAGGTGATGTTCTCCGGCTCGGGCCGCCCGACGGACCAGAGGACGGTCGCCAGCACGAAGGCGAAGATGACATTGCAGACGGCGCCGGCCACCAGCACCAGGACCTTGGTCGCGTAAGTAATAGGTGGCAGATTCGCGACCTCCGCCTCGGACTCACCCTCCAGGGCCGGCATGTCGGCCAGCTGGGGCAGGGCGACGTAGCCGCCGAGCGGGATCCACGACAGGCGGTATTCGACGCCATCCTTGGCGGTCCGCTTCCAGATGGCCGGCCCGAAGCCGATGGAGAAGCGGGTGACTTTCAGGCCGCGATGCCGGGCCACGAGGAAATGGCCGAGCTCGTGGACGAAGATCGAGCTGCCGAAAAAGACGATGATCAGGAAGATCGACCAAACGTTGCTGAACAAGGACGTGAGGAAATCGAAGGACATCAGGTGGGGAAAGATTGGGCAACGCGCCGGGCCTCGGCGTCGACGGCCAGGACCTGATCGAGCGTGGTGGGGTCGATCAGCTTTACCGTAGCCAGAGTGTGGTCAATAATCCGCGGAATCGCAAGGAAGGGGACCCGGTTTTGCAGGAAAGCCGCGACTGCCACCTCGTTAGCTGCGTTGAAAACCGCGGGGGCGGTGCCGCCGGCGGTCATGGCTTCCCGGGCCAGCCGCAGGCAGGGGTAGCGCGTCTCGTCCACCGGCCGGAAATCGAGGGCGAGCGCCTTGTCCAGCGGCAGCGCGGTGTCGGTGCCGGCCAGGGCGCGCTCCGGGTAGAGGAGGGCGTGCTGGATGGGAAAGGTCATCGAGGGCGGGCAGAGCTGGGCCAGCATCGAGCCGTCGGTGAACTCGACGAGCGCATGCACAATGCTCTGGGTGTGCAGCACGGCCTGGCACTGGTCCGCGCGCAGGCCGAACAGCCACTGCGCCTCGATGAGCTCGAGGCCCTTGTTGGCCAGCGTGGCGGAATCGACGGTGACCTTCGGGCCCATGGCCCAGTTCGGGTGCTGCAGGGCGTCGGCGGGGGTGACCTGCGAAAGCTTTTCCAGCGGCCAGTCGCGGAACGCGCCGCCCGAGGCGGTGAGCACGAGTCGGCGTACGTCAGCGCCGCGGTGGCCCTCGAGGCATTGGAAGACGGCGTTGTGCTCGCTGTCCACCGGCAGCAGCCGGCTGCCGCTGGCGCGGGCCGCGGCCAGCACGAACTTGCCGGCGAGCACGAGAATTTCCTTCGAGGCGAGGGCGATGGTCTTTTTCGCCGCAATGGCGGCAAGCGTCGGCGCGAGCGCGCTGGTGCCGACGATGGCGACGAGCACGACATCCGCCTCGGGCAGGGCCGCGAGCGCGCTCAGGCCCTCGGTGCCGCCGTGAAACACGGTGCCGGCGGGAAAGGCGCCGCTGCTGCGCGCCACGGCCAGGGCGGCCGGGTCGGCGAGGCCGACGTGCCGCACGCCGAATTGTCGCGCGATCTCGGCGAGTCGCGCGTGCTTGCCGTGGGCGGCGATGCCGACGAGCTCGAGCCGGTCACGCTGGGCCGCGATGACCCGGAGCGTGCTCTCGCCGATCGAGCCGGTGGCACCGAGGAGGACGACGCGTTTTTTGGGAGATACGGACATCGGAAGGAACAGGATTTATTGCCGCAAAAAGTCACAAAAATGACCTGTCCGGCAGCCGCAAATATTCCGAGCCTCTATAGGGGCCTTGAGATTATCACCGGCCGTCGTTTTTTTGTGCCTTTTTGTGGCCATAAATGCACTGGCTTGGTCGAACCAGTCGCTCAGTTCACGAACAGGAAGATGAAATACGCGACCGGCGCAGTGAGCAGCAGGCTGTCGGTCAGGTCGAAGGCGCCGCCGATGCCCGGGATCAGGTGGCCCGTGTCCTTGGTGTCGGCGCGACGCTTGATGACGGACTCGATCAAGTCGGAGATGATGGCGATGATGGCCAGAGGCACGGCCACGGCCGCGGCGACCAGTGGGGTGAGGATTTCCGGCAGGTAGGCGGAAGCGAAGAAGGCGATGCCGGCGCCGACGCCCGCGGAGATCAGCACGCCGCCGACAGCGCCCTCCCAGGTTTTTTTTGGGCTGATCTCGGGCGCCATCTTATGCCGGCCGAGGGCGAGGCCGGTGAGCAGCGCGCCCACGTCGCAGAACTTGGCGACGGCGATCACCCAGAGGCAGAGGCCGAGGTTCTCGCTGCTATCGCCCTCGCGCATGAGCAGGCGGACGAGGAAGTGCAGCAGGAAGGGGATATAGAGGAGGCCGCCGACCGTGGCGGCGATGGTCTCGACGCGGTTGGCGCCGTTGCGAGTGCCCAAGACCAGGATGCAGCAAATGATCAGGGCCAGCACCAGCAGGCCCATGGCCAGGTTGGCGGCCAGGTCGGCCACCTCGGGTTCGTCGACGAAGTAGGCGAGGTAGTAAGGCCCCACGATCATCAGGGCCGCGAAGCCCAGGCCCATCGCGCGGAAGGCCGGTGCGCCCATCTTGGCGGTCAGGCTATAGAACTCGTGCAAGGTTAGCACGGCCAGCAGCGCCAGCAGCGCCACGGCGGCGTGGGCGCCGCCGAAATAAAGGCAGGCGCCGACAAAAACCCAGAGGCCGATGGTGCTGAGGATGCGGGAAAGCACAGAGCGAGTAGGCGCGGCGGAATTATTTGGCGCCAGTCTTAATTTGCTCCGTGGTGAGGCCGTAACGGCGTTCGCGCCGGCCGTATTCGTCCACCGCGGCCTGCAGGTCGGCCCGGCCGAAGTCGGGCCAGAGCACCGGCGTGAAAACCATCTCGGCGTAAGCGCACTGCAGCAGCAGGAAATTGCTGACACGCTGCTCGCCGGACGTGCGGATGAGGAGGTCGGGGTCGGGGAGGTCGCCGGTATAGAAGTAGCGGCGGAAGCGTTCCCAGGAGGCATTCTCCGGTTTCTCGCGGCCGGCCTGCACCGCCTCCGCATAGGCGCGGGCGGCGTCGGCGGCCTCGGTCTGCGCGCCGTAGTTGAGCGCGAGGACGAGGTTCCAGTCGGTGAAGTGCTGCGTGGCGTCCTTGACGCGGGTGAGCTCGCGCTGGACGTTGGCCGGGAGTGCCTCGGTCCGACCGATGGTGTGGAGGCGGACCTTTTCCTTGATGAGGTTGTTGAGTTCCCGTTTCAGGAAGAAATCGAGCAGGCCCATGAGGCCCGAGACCTCGTCGGTGGGTCGCTTCCAGTTCTCGACCGAGAAGGCATAGAGCGTGATATAGCGGATGCCGATCTCGCGGGCGGCGTCGACGACGGTGCGGACGGTCTCGACGCCCCGGCGGTGGCCCTCGAGGCGGGGCAGGCCGCGCGCCTTGGCCCAGCGGCCGTTGCCGTCCATGATGATGGCGACGTGTTGCGGGATTTTCGCGGGACCAGGAGACGACATACGGGAAGCGGGATTTAGGTCGCCGGTCACGGGTTTGACAAGCCGCCTTCGCAACAATTGCTCCGGCGCGCCAAGGGGCGGGGTGAAGGGCGTGGCTTGCCTTCGGCCCGCGAGATTGCAGATTTCCCCCATGGCAAGCCAACCCCTGACCCCGGCGGAGATCTCCGCGGCGCTGCCGGCGCTGCCGGGCTGGAAGTTCGAGCGCGACGCGCTGGCGAAGGAATTCAAATTCGGCAGCTTCAAGGAGGCCCTGTCCTTCATGGTGCGCGTGGGCTTCGAGGCCGAGGCCATGGATCACCATCCCGACTGGACCAATGTCTACAACCGCGTCGCCATCCGGTTGAACACGCACGACGCCGGCGGCAAGGTCACGGCCAAGGACGTGGCACTGGCGAACAAGATCCAGGCGCTCTCCTGGACGGACTGAATTAGAACACGCGCACTAAGGAGCGCGGGCCGGCGTCCAGTGCGGTGATGGCGCCGTCGATGGGATGACGGGCCACCAGGTTGCCGCCGTGGTCGAACTCACCCAGCGTGCGGCCGTCCGGCAGCGGCACGTAATAGTGTTGCGCATCGGAATCGTAGCCGAGGGACACGGGGTTCACCGCGAGGGCGAATGTCACGTAATACGTGACATTGCCCTCGGGACCGATTGCACCCACCCGGGCGGGCGAGGCGGCCGTGAGTAGGAGGAGGCGCCGGTTCCGTTGGTCGTAAGCCAGCCCTCCGATGCGGCCGGAAAGGCCGGGCAGCTCCATGCGCCGCACGAAGTCACCCGCCACGGTCAGCTCCGCGACCGAGTGCTGGTCGGGATACACCGCGAACAGGTGCCGGTCGCTCGAGCGGACGGCCAGGTCGGCGGACACGGGCGTCCGCAACTCCGCGGGCAGCGGCAGTTCGCGGAGGATTTTTCCGGAAGGCCGCTCGATGGCGCGGATGACCCGCGCCAGGCGCACAAAGAGGTGGTCGGTGTTGAAATCATACGCGAGGCCCAGGGCCTGTTCTCCCGGCCGGACGGCGCCGGGCAGTTCCGCGGGCGGCGGGCCCAAGTCTTGCACCGCCGGGCTGTTGGCGGTGGTGAGATAGACGTGGTTGGGCCCGACCGTCGCGCATCCGCCTTCGCCCAAGGCGACGGCTGACAAGGCCGCCAGCCACGCGCCGCGGAGCTTACAGGAGATTTCCCCGGGCGGTTTCACTTACTCAACGAGGACTTTCTCGATACGCCGGTCGGGCACGAGCCACAGGATGGCTACGCAGGAGTAAAGCGCGATGGAAACCCACGGCCACCAGCAGGCGAGCGGTATGCCGAGGGCATAGAGGGCGAGGGAAACCCAGCCCTTGAGATCCGAGCCGATGGCCTTGGCGAGGGCGGAGTCAGGCGCGTGGCAGGCGAGCAGGCAGCGCACCAATATGCTGTAAGCGCAGCCGGTCAGGAGGAGCACGCCGCCATAGAGCGCAACGGTGAGCGGGGCGAAATGATTCTCGCCCACCCAGCTGGTCACAAAGGGGAAAAGCGAAAGCCAGAAGAGAAAGTGGAGGTTGGCCCAGAGGACGCCGCCCTTCACGTGCTGCACGGCCTGGAAAAGATGATGATGGTTGTTCCAGTAGATGCCGACGTAGATAAAGCTCAGCACATAGCTGAAAAACACCGGCACCAGTGGTCGCAGGGCCGCAAAATCGATGCCGTGCGGCACCTTCATCTCCAGCACCATGATGGTGATGATGATGGCGATCACCCCGTCGCTGAACGCCTCGAGCCGGCCTTTGTGCATGGGCCATAATAAAGGCGGCCGGCCACGCGTGGGCAATCCGGATATCATTGGTTTTTCACCGTGAATCCGTTTGCGCCGGCTGGGCGTATTCATAGCCTGCCCCCATGAGTGATTTTGCTCCCGCCGCCGAAGTCGCCGCCACGCGCGGTTCCCTGGAACGCCTCAAGGCCAACATGCGCCTGACCATTAAGGGCAAGGATGAGGTCATCGAGCAGTCTCTGGTCTGCCTGCTGGCCGGCGGCCATCTGCTGATCGAGGATTTGCCCGGTGTCGGCAAGACCACGCTGGCCTACTCGCTGGCGCGATCGATGGATTGCGCGTTCTCCCGCATCCAGTTCACCAGCGACCTGCTGCCGACCGATGTCACCGGCGTGTCCATCTACGACGAGACGATGAAGGAGTTCATTTTCAAATCCGGCCCGGTCTTCGCGAACATCGTGCTGGCGGACGAGATCAACCGCGCCACGCCGAAGACCCAGTCCGCGCTGCTCGAGGTCATGGATCGCAGCAAGGTGACCGTGGACGGCGAAGCCCACGCGGTTGGCTCGCCCTTCATGGTCGTGGCCACGCAAAACCCGGTGGACTACGAGGGCACGTTCCCGCTGCCCGAGAGCCAGATGGACCGCTTCCTCATGCGGCTCGCGATGGGTTACCCGCAACCGGGCGACGAGTTGGAAATTCTCCGCGCGCCCAAGCTCGGCTATGATGCCATCGCGCTCAACCCGGTCGTCACCCGCTCGGACGTGCTCAAGATGCAAGCGCTGGCGGGCAAGGTTTTCGTCGAGGACAGCGTGCTGGATTATATTTTGAAAATCATCACGGCGACGCGCACGGAGGCGGAGTTCAAGGCCGGCGTCAGCGTGCGCGGCGGCCTGTCGCTGCGCATCGCCGCGCAGGCGCGCGCGCTGGTGCACGGCCGGGACTTTGTCATCCCCGAGGATGTCCAGGAATCGGCCGGCCCGGTGCTGGCTCACCGCCTGTCGCTGGCCCGGCAGACCTCCGATGCGCTCGAGGAACGCCGCACCGTGCTCGCGGCCCTGAAGCGGATCATCGGCGCCATCGCGGTGCCGGAATGACTTCGAACGGGAAACGTTCAACGTCCAACGTCCAACTTTGAACATCCAGCTGACGGCTCCGGCCCCGAAGTTGCGTGCTGAGCGTTCCGTGTTGAACGTGGCGGCCGCCGCGGCGGCCGACTGGCACGGGCCCGGCGCGCAGGAGCGTCGTCGCGCGTTCCAATGGCGCACGCTGCTGTGGGCATTGGTTTTCCCGCCGAAGCGGCACCGCATCTCGCTGACCGTGCCCGGCCTGTTCCTGATGGTGCTGGCCGTCGGCATCGGCACGGCCGCCTACAACACGGCGAGCAACATCCTCTTCATCACGCTCTCGCTGCTGCTCGCCTGCCTCCTGCTCAGCGGCCTGCTGTCATGGTTCAACTTCATGGGCATCTGCTGGCGCCTCCGGCCGCAGGGGCCGTGGCGCGCCGGCCACGAGACGCTCGTCACCGTCGAGGTCGAGAACCGCAAGGCCTGGCTGCCGACCTACAGCCTGTGGTTTGAGCTGGCCACGCAGCCCCGCCACGTGCCCCCACCGGAAAAGCCGGAGAGGGAAATGAAGATGCGCGAGATCCTGGCAGCGGCGGAAAAATACATCACCCGCGGCCGGATCTTCCTGCGCGAGCGTCTCGACCCACGCGGCGCCGCCAGCGTCGACTGGGGCGTGAAGCCTACGTTGCGCGGCGAGGCCAGCGTCGAGCTCGGCGCGGTGGGCTCGCTGTTCCCCTTTGGTTTTTTGCGCAAGAACATCGGCGCGACGCTGAAGCACCCCGTCCTCGTCTGGCCGGCCCAGGTGGAATACCAGTGGACCGGCGCCGTGGCCGCGCACGCCGGTGCGTCGGGCCAGCGCACGGCGCGGGCCGGCACGGGCGACGACCTCCTCGCACTTCGCAAATACGAGCAGGGCGACTCGCACCGGCTCATCCACTGGAAGGCGAGCGCGCGGCTCGGCCAGCTGATGATCCGGCAGTTCGCGGCCGAGAGCCACGACGGCTACAGCCTGCGGCTCGACACGCCCGCGGCGGTCTGGACGCGGCCCGAACAGTTTGAGCTGCTCTGCAGCTTCGTCGGCACCCTGGCCGAGGACCTGTATGCCACCGGGCGCCTGCGCGGCCTCAGTGTGAACGGCGGGCCGTTGATCGAAACCCGGCGCATCCGCGACCTCGAGGCCGTGCTGGATGAACTGGCCCGGCTGCAGCCGGTGGCAGAGCAGGGAGCGGGGAGCAGGGAGCAGGGAGCGATCAAGAATGTCATCACTTTTGCGCCCGAAGGAGCGCGGGGAGTCATCGCCTATGTCGACGGCCGTCAAACCGCGTCAGCTTAACCTCGACGAACTGCGGCGCCTGAAATGGCTGCTGGGCGGCGCGATGGCGCTGGTGTCGCTGTGGACGGTCTTCTTCCTCGATGTCGAGGCCCTCAGCCTGGTGGGCGTGGCGGGTGCCGCCATGCTGGCGGCGCTGGTCTGGCCGCAGTTGCCCGGGCGGGTGCCGCCGCTGATTTGGAAGCTGGCCGTGCCGGCCATCATCCTCGCGATGGCGGTCGATTTTTATTCCAGCCCGGACACGCTGCCGGTGCTCATCCGGCTGGCCATTGTGCTCGTGCTTTACCGCACCGTGTCCTACCGACGGAAGCGTGAGGACCTGCAACTCATCGTGCTCGCGATGTTCCTGGTGGTCGTGGCGGGCGTGCTCACGGTGTCCATCGGTTTCGCCTTCCTGCTGCTGCTGTTCACCGCCTGCGGGCTGGGGTTTCTCTTTGTCATCAACCTGATCGACGCCTCGGAAACGGGCGGCCCGCGCACGCCCGAAGCCGAGACGGCGTGGACGCGCCTGAGCTGGGGCCGGTTCTTCGCCCGGCTGCGGGCTGTCGCGGACTGGCGGCTGCTGGCGTTCGCTGCCGTGCTCTTCGCCGCCGTCGTCGCGATGTCCGGCCTGCTGTTCATGATCATCCCGCGCTTCGAGTTGGCGACCGGCTTCTTCCTTGATCGCTACATCACGCGCAAGACCCGCACGGGCTTCACGGACGCGGTCAAGTTCGGCGACGTGAGCGAACTCATCCGCGACGAGAGCGTAGCCATGCGGGTGGACCTGACCGACACCACCGGGCTGCGCGACGCGCCTTACTGGCGGCTAGTCGTGCTCGACGAATACACGCCGGACGGCTTCCGGATCTCAGCGGGGCTCAAGGGCGAGCTGATCCGCAGCCAGGTCATGACGCAACGGGCGCGCGATCGCACGGCCGGCCGGATCAATAATCCGGTGGGCGGAGTCTGGACTTTCTACATCGAGCCCGGCGTCAGCCGGTTCCTCCCGCTGCCGGGCAGCTATGGCGCGTTGCGGCTGCGGGAATTCATGCCGCTGCAGACCAGCGCCGGGAGCCGGCTCGCCGCGCTGCGCATTGAATCGATGACCATGACGGCGTTCCAGTTGGATGATGTGGAGTTGACGCCGTTCGTGAAAGACAGCGCTTTTGTCACGCGGCTCCGGCAGGCGGTGGAGAATCCACCGGCCAAGCCCGACCCCGGCCGCGCCGACCCACGCCTGACCCTGCTCGGTCCAACGGGCACGGCCAACGAGGCGGTGCTCAAGAAGGTCGTGGCGGAGATCAGTGGCGGCGCCGCGCTGTCCGCGGAGGAATTCACCGCGCGAGCCATCACCTGGCTGCAGGCCCGGCATGCCTACACGCTGGCGGCGAAAATGCCGAAGGGGCCCGGCGACGACATCGTGCGCTGGCTGGATTCCAACGAGCCCGGCTTCTGCGAATATTTCGCGGCGAGCCTGACGGTGCTGGCGCGCGCGGCGGGTCACCCGGCGCGCGTCGTGGCCGGCTTCCACGGCGGCGTGCTGAACGGTTTCGAGAACTACTACATGGTGCGGAACTCCGACGCGCACGCCTGGGCCGAGGTCTACGACGGTAAGACCGGGTGGGTGCGCGCCGACCCGACCCCCGGCGCGGTGGCCACGGCGGCGCAGACGGCGGCGCAGGCGGCCCGGCAGGAACAGGACAGCAGCTGGTCGGCGCGCGTCGACAGTATGCGCGTGCTCTGGTATCGGCGCATCGTCAATTTCGACTCGCGCGCCCAGGTGCAGATGCTTGATTCGGTGAAGACCTTCACGACGGACTCGGGCGCTGCGCTGCGGGCGCGGTTCGACGAATTTTCGAAGCGGCTCAAGTTGTGGCTGCTCCGCCCATGGGATGCGGCGCGTTTCGGACGCACCGCCGGCCTCGCGCTTGGCGCCGCCGGGCTGGCGTGGGGGCTGGGGCGGCTGGGCCAGTGGGGTTGGCTCCGCTGGCGCTTCTGGCGCCGCCCGCAGTCTTTCGATCCGGTCCGGTTGGCGGCGGGGCGGCAGCTCGCGCGACTGCGCGAGCTGCACAGAGGGCAGACGACGGAGGACGGAGAACAGGTCATTGCTGGCGTGCGGGAAGACTTGCGCCGGTTGCGCTATGGGCGGCGCGAGACTTGGCCCGAGCCGCACGGCGTGTTCAAGCGGGCCCGACAGGCGCGGCGCGCGGTGCGCCAGCGGTAATTTTTGGGGGTAGGGCGCGGACTCCGTTCCGCGCCTCGGCGGTGAACGGAGTCACCGCCCTACCTTTCGGGCTCCCAGATGTAAGGCCAGTCAGCGGGTGCTTTGACTAGGCCGGCTCGCACAGGATTATTTCGGATATAGGCGGTCTTTTGCTCATGGCCTTCGTGGTTTCTAAGGCGATGGTCGAAATAATCTCTCTGCCATTTGATGCGGTGCTGCGACGTCAGGAAATGTTTCCAAGAGCGAATTACTTGATTCATGGATTCAGTTGCTGGAAAGCCGAGTAAAGCATGCAAATGATCAGGCATTAAAAGCATGAGTTCCACGTGCCATCGCCCTCGAGCATGATAATGGTCTGCCGCCGCAAAGATACCCTTGGCCGCGTCCGGATGACACAGCTGATTGATGCCTCGTGGGACGCAGCATATAGTGATGAAATAGAGGCGGCGTCCCGTAATCCATGCGGGCGTGGCATGGTCGAAGGATAAGCGGTGGCGCGTGGAAACAGTCGCCACCATACAAGCGCGGAGCGGAGTCCGCGCCCTACCTTACCGCCTCAAAGCAGGCGGCAATCACTCGACCTTAAAATTGACCGGCGCCTGGGCCGGGGGGCGCTCGCGTTTTTCCTTCCAGGTTTCCAAAATCGCCTTCACCACCGGCGCGGCGTAGGTGCCGCCGTGGTAGCTGACGTCCGGCTCCGTGCCTTCCAGAATCACGGCCACGGCGATCTGCGGATTTTCAATCGGGGCAAAGGCCACCATCCAGGCCAGGTCGATGCGGCCCTTTTGCGCCGTGCCGGTCTTGGCCCCGCCGCGCAGGCCCTCCACCTTGGCCAGCCGGGCAGTGCCGACCTGATAGCATTGCTCGAGGCCCTGCAGGATCACGTTGTAGTCGGAAGGGGACAGGCCGATGGCCTCGGTGTGCTGGGCGGGGCGTTGCGGATCGTGCAGCAGCGTGGGCTTGGTCTCGGTCTCGCCGCGGGCGAAGGAGGCGACCATGCAGGCGACCTGCAGCGGATTCACCAGCGTGTCACCCTGGCCAATCACCGTGTTGGCTGTGTCGCCTTGCGACCACCGGGCGTGCATGTTTTCCTTCTTCCACGCGGGGCTGGCGACGTGCGGGCTGGAGAATTCAAAGGGCAGCTCAATGCCCGTCTTGTGGTCAAAACCGAAGCGATGCGCCTCGGCGGCCAGCAACTCCGGTCCCATCTCGATGCCGTAGGTGTAGAAAAAGACATTACAGGAACGCGTGATGGCCCGCACGATGTCGACGTTGTCCCCATGGATCTCGTCGCAGGCAAACCGGCGGTTGCCGATCATGAGATAACCAGGGCACTTGACCCGGGAGGTGCCGGGGTCGATCGCCCCGGAACGCAGGGCGGCCGTGGCGCTAATGATCTTGAAGGTCGAGCCCGGGGGGTACTGCCCCTGGATGGCGCGGTTGAACCAGCCGCCGGATTCCTGGATCTGCTTGAAAGTTTCCGAGGACAGGCGCGGGACAAAGTCGTTGAGGTCGAAGTCAGGCTTGGAGGCGAGCACGAGCACCTCGCCGGTGCGGATATCGATGGCGACCGCCGCGCCCGTGCGGCCTTCCATGGCGGCCTCG
This sequence comes from Opitutus sp., assembly GCA_025361365.1. Taxonomy (GTDB): domain Bacteria; phylum Verrucomicrobiota; class Verrucomicrobiia; order Opitutales; family Opitutaceae; genus Lacunisphaera. The sequence continues at coordinate 22,532 of JANYAM010000037.1, forward strand.
GCCGCCTGCTGCAGCTCGATGTCGAGGCTGGTGACGAGGCTCTTGCCCTGCACGGGCAGGCGCTGCTCGATCGGCAGGTCCACCTTGTAGCCCTGGGGGTCAACCCGGTAGATCGCACCGCCGGTCTCACCTTGCAGCTCCGTGTCGAAGGTCTTCTCCAGGCCGGACTGGCCGGTGGAACCTTTCATCTTGAACGTCAGCAGGTCCTCGCCGGGGAAATCCTCGACCTCCGGGTTGGTGTCCGTGCTGGTATAGCCGAGGGCGTGGGCGGCCGCGTTGTGATACGGGTAATAGCGGTTGCTGGTCGCATAGACCTGTAGGGGCGACTTAACGGGCAGCCGCTCGATGAGGCGGGCGTATTCCTCGGGGGCCAGGTCGTCCAGCAGCACGTAGGGTAGCAACAGGGACTGGTTGATGTGGCTGTTCAGGTCTGCAGAGCGGACGGACTCGCGTCGGTTGAGGACGAAGTTGATCTTGTCGAGGTAACGCTGGGCCACGCTGGCCCGGGCGATGCGGGTGATCTGGTCACCGTCGGGACGCTCGGTCACGGGCAGCTTGGCGTAGTTGGCCTTCACGGCCTTGAACTCGCTGCGGAACTCCGCGCGCAGCTCGGCGAGGTTGAGCACGACGGAGAAGCGCGCGCGATTGTCGACCAGCACGTTCCCGTCACGGTCGAGGATGCGGCCGCGCGGGCCCGGCACGACGATCCGCCGCTGGTTCTGCAGCCGCTCGCGCTCGCTGAA
>JANYAM010000052.1 GCA_025361365.1 Opitutus sp.
CGGGCGAGGAACTTGCCCGCCTCGCCCAGCAAAAGGAACCGGTGCCACTGTTCACAGCGGCCGAAAAAACCCTCGTAGCGGCCGCGCTGGCCGAGCACGGCCGCCGTGGCCGGGTGGAGGAACACGACCTGTTTGTCGAGAAACGCCACCTGCACCGTAGCGCCCGGCTCGCGGACGAGCCGCACATAGTCGACCTTGGCCCCGGGATGCGCCCGCTGCGCCGCCGCGACCAGTTCATCCAGCGGCCGCGGCGCCCCGCCGGGCGCGACCGCGAACAGGTCCCGGTTGAAAACCGGATCGAGTTCGGGCCGGAACACCAGCATCGCCCCCGTCAGGGCCACGATCAGCAGCACCAGGCCCACGGTCAGGGCCGACCAGAGGTGAAGTTGAAAAATCCAGCGGCGACCGGGTGCAGCCATGGAAACTTATTTCAGGTCCAGATCCCGGAACCAGCCGGGGCGGCGCAGGCGGGCCCAGCTCTGCGTGACCGTGCCCTTGAGCATGGAGACGAAGGTGCCGGGTTCGCCCAGCGTCGCCTTGTAGATGTGGATGAGCAGACTGCCGGACATGATCACACTCACCACCCGGTGGCTGGTGCGGCTGAACACATATACCGGCTTGGGCATCCAAGGCTCCCGCCGCCACCACCAGACGAGTCCGGTGACCAGCAGCCAGGCGGTGCTGAAGATGAACGCCCAAAAATAAAGCTTCTGGCCGCCATTGAAGAAGCCCGTGTCGGGCGGCGGGACTTGGTTGGGACTCATCCCGTGCTCCCGGACATGGCGGACGAAATAGGTGTCTGTCGGGGTCCAGCGCATCTTTTGGCGCCACAGGAAAAAGATCGGGATGGAAAACGCGGCGAGCGCCAGGCCGGCGACAAAATGGATCGCGATGGTGCTCTGTTCCCCACCGAAATACGGCACCGCCCATTTCAGGATGCTGGACCAATAGAGCGTCAGGCCCGTCGCCATCGCGAGGATGAAGCAAAGGGCCATCAGCCAGTGAATGAGGCGCACACCCAAAGTGTGGCGCACGATTTCCTTCTCGGGGGCGGTTGGGGTTTCCATAAAGTGAAAGGGGTGGTGGTGGGTGGATCCGGAAATCTCAGTCGAGCCGCGCGCGTTGCGTCGCCGCAAAATCCGCCGGCAGTGGCAGGTAGTTGCCGTTGGCGATAATCGCCTCCTGCCCTTCCCGGCTCAGGATATAGCGCAGGAATTCGCGCAGTTTCGGGTCCACGGCCGTGCCGGGCTTGCGGTTGAGATAGAAATAAAGGTTCCGCACCAGCGGGTAGGTCCGGTTCTGGAAAGTTGCCTTGCTCGGCGCGACGAACGGGCCGCCCGCCGCCACCGCCAGCGCGACGGGCTTCAAGCCGGGCACCTTGCTGGCCTGGGGCACGATGGTCCACGCGATGCCGTATTTGTCCTGCAGCAGCTCGTCGCACAGCATGTGCTGCACGCCGCCGCGCTGCTCCGCCTTGTCGTCGTCGTCGATCATCTTGCTGCCAGTCTCGACGTAGCCGCGGTAGTTGGGATTCCACTTGTCGCTGTTGTGCAGGACGCGGAGTTGGAAGAAGCGCGTGGTGCCCGATGGCGCGTGGCCGTAGGTGTGAATGGGTTTGTCCGCCCACTCGCCGGTCAGGCCGAGCTGGCCCCACGTGCGGATGTCCTGCTCCGGGCCGCGCGCGGCCTTGAGATCCCACTTGAAGCCGCGCAACGCACCGTTGCGCTCCGCGCCGAAGATGCCGTCCAGTTGCGCCAGCGTGAGTTTTGCCAGCGGGTTGTCGGGGTGCACGTAGATCACGATACCGGGTGACCGGCCCTCGACGTCGTAGGTGCCGGACGCGACCGTGATGTCCAGCGCGTGGTAACCGTAGACCTCGTAGAACGAAAGCACCTCGGTGATGGCCGGCTCGCCGCCGTCGGGCGCGAGGTCGGTCACACCCGTCACGAGCGCGGGAAACGCCGCATCGCTCGTCGGGAACGTGTCGTTGAAGGTGACGCCCGGGTGGTATTTTTGAAAGCCGGCTTCCCAAATCTTGAAGAGCCCGCCGAAACCGAAGCCGTAGTTGCGAATCACGCCTGTGACCGGTTGCGACGGTGCGTAGGCGGGAAAGCCGCTCAAATCGAACTCAGCGGCCATCAAGCGGCCCCCCGCGAACGCCAGCGCCAGGGCCTGGAACCGAAGCGAAGACAGTATCGATTTCATAAAATCAGGCGCGGTTTACTCCAGCTTCTTGAGGGCTTCGCGCACCAGGGCGGCGTTCACCGGGAGATATTTTCCATCGCGGACCACCTCCGACTGTCCCTCCTGGCTCAGCACGTAGCGCAGGAATTCCTTCACCTTGGGATCCAGCGGCTGACCGGGTTTGCGGTTAACATACCAGTAGTTCGCCTGGAACAGCGGGAAGGTCCGCGCCTGGATCGTCGGTCGCGTCGGCAGCAGATAGGGGCCGCCCTCCTCCGTCTGGATGGCCACCAGCTTCATTCGATCAGTCTTGATCTGGGCTCCCCCGTAGCCGATGGCATAGCGATCACTCGAAATGCCCCGGGCGACGTTGGTGAACCAGGCCAGCATCTCGCCGTTTTCCGGATAATTGCCGAACATGCGGGTCTGCTCGTTCCACTTGTCACTGCCGTGCAGGACGGCGTCGGAAAACTTGGTCGCCGTATCGTAGCGGATCGTGGGGCTGTAGGGATGGATGGGTTTGTCGGCCCATTCCCCTGTGGCGCCCAGCTGGCCCCAGGTGCGGATGTTGCCCTCCGGCCCCCGCGCAAACTCGGGATACCAGACGGTGCCGACCCAACCGCCGTCGCGCGCCGCCCCGAAGATGCCGTCCAACTGCCGCAGGGTGAGCCGGTCGATCGGGTTGTCGACGTTGACGAAGACCGCCATTACCTCGGACCAGCCGCTGACGTCGAGCGAACCGGTGGCCAGCGGAATTTCCAGCGGATCGTAATTGTAGACCCGTTCGAACTGCAGCAACTCGGTCATGGTCATGCGGCGGTTCGCCCCGATGTCACACGTGCCGGCCACGAGGCCGCTGGTTGAGGTCAGGGCGGTCGGCAGATTGTATTCAATCTTCACTCCCGGGTGGTATTTCCTGAACCCCTGCTCCCAGTATTCCCCCAGCATGCAGTCGCCGAGGTAGTTCAATCCCCAGATGCGAATCGTGCCCGTGACCTGACGTTCCGCGACATAATGTGGCAGCTGGTCCAGGTCAAAGCGCTCACCGGCGTAATAGACGCGGGCCTTCTTGGCCGCGATCACCTTGTTCCGCAACTCCTGGAGGCGGATGGCATCGTTGGTTTCGAGCGGTTGGGCGCGGGCCGAGCCGAAGGCGGAGGCCAGGGCGAACAGACTGAGGAGCAGGCGGGTGTGGTTTTTCATGGCCGGAATTGAGGCACAGGGAGGAGACTCTGCACTCAGAGAGTGGTGGTGAACAGGTCCGCCAGGGCGGGAATCTCCCGGGCGACATGGTCGCGGATGACCGTGGCTTCAGCCAGATATTTCACCTGGTCCTCGCCGGCCTGATATTTGAACTGGAGCGCCAGCGAGCCGATTTCCTTTCCGGCGTGGTCAAGCAGCGGCAACATGATCCCGAGCTTCGGGGCCTTCCGGCTGGGCACGATGGTGGTGGCGCCGTGCAGGACATCCTCCGGGTCGCTGGGTTTGCCGATGACATCCAGCGTCGATGCGATGATCGCCTGCCGGTCGCCGCCCGCAGGCACGCAGTGCAGGCCGGCGGTTACCAAACCGGGATTCGCGGTCATGATTTCGGCCACGAGCTTCTGGGCGTAAATATGGTTATCCGCAGCATGAGTGTATTTCGGAGTGTCGGCGGCGCGCAGGGTGAGCGCACCGAGCAACGCGATGGTGAGGAGGGGGATTTGGATGAGTGCTTTCACCGGGAGAGATTAGTCGAGTTTGACCGCTGATGCCGACGCGAGCTTTGGCGTGAGTGGCAAGTAGGCGCTGGCCGCGGCGATTTCGTGCTGACCCTCGGGGCTGAGGACGGAGCGCAGGAACTCCGCTACCAGCGGGTCGGCGGGCGCACCGGGCTTGCGGTTGAAGCAGGCTGTGACGACCCGGGTCAGCGGATACTGGCGGCTGGCTATACTCTCTAGCGTGGCCGGGATTCCGTCCAGTGCGACTGGCCTGACCCCGGCCTGCGTGAATCCGAAACTGGCCACCGCGAGACCAGAAGGATCCGCCGCCAGCGCGGCGAGGATCTGCCGCCCTGCGTCATGCGTGGCGGTGCGCGGGATGTCCGTGTCGCTGAATTCCTGCAGCTGCGCCCAGTTCATCATGCGGCTGTCGTTGAGCACCACGTGGCGGAAAAAACGTCCCGTGCCCGACATGGCGTCCAGGCCGTAGAGGTGAATCGGCTTGTCCGCCCATTCGCCGGTCAGGCCGAGCTGGCCCCAGGTGCGGATGTCGGCGGGCGCCAGCCGGTGTTCGGTGCCGAAGATTGCGTCGAGTTGTGCCAGCGTC
>JANYAM010000062.1 GCA_025361365.1 Opitutus sp.
CCAGCCCAGGCCGCCCGCATAATGAATGGAGCCGCCGGGCGCGCGGGCGCTGACGAACGAGCCGGTGCCGGCGTGCAGCACGAGGCCCGGCGCGCCGCCGGTCGCCAGCTCGAGCACGGGCGCGGAGTCGGGGCCGGTCACGATCGTGCCGAAGCCGTTGAGTGCCGCGCCGACCTCACGCCAAAAAGCGGGGGCGCCGGCCATGTAGAGATGCGTCGCGGTGATGACGGACGGCGGGCGGTGGATGCCGGCTTGGGCCAGCAGGGCGGCGAGCGCCTCGTTAAGAATCGCTCGCGCCTGGTCCGGGCCGACCTGGCTCGGGTTGCAGCCTGGGGCGATGTGGGTGGCCACGCCGGTGCCGGCCGGATCCACGAGGATCAGTTCCGTCTTGGTGCCGCCACCGTCCACGCCGATCTTGAAATTCATAAAGCTGTTTTAAAGGAGAGAACGGAGAGAACAGAGAGAGCCACTCAGTTACCTCTGTTTCCCCCTGTGAGATGAATCGTCATGCGACTTGGCGGCTGAGGCGGCCGCGGTATTTTTTGGCGAGCTCGCGGTTGTATTCGATGGCGCCCGGCAGGTTCTGGCTGCGCAGGATGGGTAGCGGATGGCCGCCGGCCTTGAGCCAGTCGATCAGCTCGAGCGAAAGCAGGTTGAGCAACGTGACGCTGATGAGGGTGGAGGTCGGGCCCGCCATGACTCCATCGGCCACGGGGGTGATCGCGTCGCCCGGGACGCCGCAATTATCCAGGACGTAGTCGGCGATCTCGTGGAGCTTCTTGCCGCCCGGGTGGACGGTGGTCGCGGTCTGCGCCATCGCGAGGCTGGTGAGGGCGACGACCTTGAGGCCCTTGGCCTTGGCGAAGAGGGCGACGTCGATCGGGGAGGAGTTTTTCCCGGAGTTGGAAATGACGACGATCGTCTCGCCCGGCAGCAGGCCGTATTGGCGGTCGTAGCGCTCGGCGAGCTTGGTGCCGTAGCCGGCGAGGTTCTCGATGAAGCCGCCCGTCGGGTCGGAGAGCGCGGTGATGCACATGAGTCCGCCGGCGCGACCGACGAGTTCGCGGGAGATGATCTCGCTGTGGCCGCTGCCGAAGAGGTGAAGCATGCCGCCCTTCGCGAGTGACTCGCCGATGACCGGCCCCAGCTGCTTCAAGACCGGTGCGTTTTGCGCGCAGGCTTTCTCGAGCAGGGCAGTCGCCGTGGCGAGGTAGTGGGCGGGGAGGGACATGGGGCAAAACCTGAAACTTGAAACCTGAATCCTGAAAATGATCAGGTGGCTTCCCAGCGGCCGAAGATGCCGCAGGGGAGAACCTTGTTGTCGCGGCGGATCGGGAGGCCGACTTCGCCGCCGCTGATGCGGCCACCGGCGCCGGACATGAGGCCGGCGAGGAGGTTGACGACGACGGTCGGCGAGAGGCGCGCGGTGTAGGCGTTGATGAGGACGAACACGGGTTGGTCGCTCAGCACCTCCTTGCACTCCTTGAGCAATTCCCAGAGGTGGTCCTCGAGTTTCCACATCTCGCCGGTGCTGCCGCGGCCGTAGGTCGGCGGGTCCATGATGATGGCATCATATTTGCGGCCGCGCTTGATCTCGCGGCGGACGAACTTGAGGCAGTCGTCGGTGATGTAGCGGACGGGCGCGTCGGCCAGGCCCGAGAGCGTGGCGTTTTCCTTGCACCACTTCACCATGCCCTCTGCGGCATCGACGTGGCAGACGCTCGCGCCGGCGGCGGCCGCGGCGACGGAAGCGGCGCCGGTGTAGCCGAAGAGGTTGAGCACGCTGACCTCGCGGCCCGCGGCCTTGGCGGCCTTGATGCGCGCGGTGAACCAGTCCCAGTTGACGGCCTGCTCGGGGAAGAGCCCGGTGTGCTTGAAGCTGGTCGGGTGGATCTTGAAGGTCAGGTTGCCGTAACGGATGGACCAGTGGTCGGGCAGGGGTTTGCGATATTCCCACTTGCCGCCGCCGGTCTCGCTGCGGTGGTAGAAGCCGTCCCAGTTTTCCCAGCGGCCGTTGCCGCCGGTGCGCGGCCAGATGATCTGGGGGTCGGGGCGCACCAGGGTGTAGGGGCCCCACTGCTCGTGTTTCATGCCCATGCCGCAGTCGAGCAGCTGGTAGTCCTTCCAGCCGTCGGCGATGATGAGGCCCGGGCGATCAATGATCATTGGGCGCAACTTGGCGGCGATTCGCACCGATGAACACGAAAAAATTGCCCGAGCGGGCAAGCAGGCCCCCTTCCGCGCCGGCGTCTGGCTCCGACCAGGCCAAGTCACGGCGAGGCCCCGGGCCAATGTCATCTATTAGATGACATCGGCTCCCCGCCTCCGCGGGGAGAGAGGGTGGGGAAATAAATAATGGGAATGCCGGGCGGAGCGGGGCACTCTCATGCCCATGCGTTTGTTGCTCCTGTTCGCCCTGCTGGCCGCCCCGCTCGCGGCGGCGCCGGCTCATTTCACCAGCGGCGAGGGCCGCACGCACCTGCTCGAGCTCTACCCCTCGGAAGGCTGCAGCAGCTGCCCGCCGGCCGAGGCGTGGCTTGGCGGCCTGCGCGAGGCACCCGGCCTGTGGCGCGATTTTGTGCCGGTGGCCTTCCATGTCGTCTACTGGGATCAACTCGGCTGGCGCGACCGTTTTGCCAGCAAGGAATTCACGGCGCGCCAATATGCCTACTCCAGCGCGTGGGGCAGCAACACGGTCTACACGCCCGGCTTCGTGCTCGATGGCGCGGAGTGGCGGCGAAGCGAGCGGCCGCCGGCCGTCGCGGGGAAGGCCGGCCTGCTGACGGTCGAGTATGCGGATGACGGCGCGTGCCAGGTGAAGTTTGTCGGGGCGGGCGACTATGAGGTCCATGTGGCGTTGCTCGGCGGCGGGATTGTGTCGGGTGTCAAGGCCGGGGAAAACGAGGGGCGCACCTTGCACCACGAATTTGTCGCGCTGGCGCTGGCCGCGGCGCCGTTGAGCGACGGCGCGGCGGAATTAAAGTTGCCGCGGGCGGACGACAAGGACGTCACCCGGCATGCGCTGGCGGTGTGGATCACGCGGCGCGGCGAGTCCACGCCGGTGCAGGCGACGGGCGGGTGGTTGGATTAATTCGCCTAATTTGAAGTTTAACCGCAAAGTACACATAGATCGCAAGGAAGGGCATCCTGCTTGAACAGTCTTTGCGCTCCTTGCGTTCTCTGCGGTTAAAAATTCCGCTAGTGCCGGGCCAGCTTTGCCTCGATGCTGTCCATCGTGGCGGGGAATTCCTGCTCCAGGTCCACGCCATATTCCTGCGCCAGCACGAGCACGCTCCAGAGGCAGTCGGAAAGTTCGTGCGCAAGTTTCTTGTCCACGTCCACGCCGGGCCGGGCGCCAGCCTTGGCCATGACGAGCTGCATGAGGTCGCCGACGTCGCCGACGAAACCCTGCATGAGTTCCTCGCGGGTCCACGGGCGGCTGCCGCGGGCCGTGGCGGTGTCGTTGAAACGCCGGCGCACCTGCAGGGCGCGTTCGGTAAGCTGGGCGAGTTCCATGCCTCAGGTCCCGTAGAGCCGGTCGCCGAAATCACCGAGGCCCGGCAGGATGTACTTCTTGGCGTTGAGGCCGCGGTCGAGCGCGCCGGTGTAGATCGCCACCTCGGGGTGGGCCGACTGCAATTTCGCGACGCCCTCCGGCGAGGCGACGATGCACACGAAGACGATCTCCTGGCCACCGGTGGCCTTCACGACGTCCACGGCCTGCGCCGCCGAGCCGCCGGTGGCGAGCATGGGGTCGACGATGATCGTGCGCGTGTTGGCGAGCGGCGGGAGCTTGCAATAATAGCTGCGCGCCACGGCGGTCGCGTGGTCGCGCTCCAGGCCGACGTAGCCGACGGACACGTCGGGGAAAATATCGTGGAACGGCTGCAGCATGCCGAGGCCGGCGCGAAGGATGGGGACGATGACGAGGGGTTTGGCGAGCACGAGGCCGGTGAAGGGCTCGAGCGGCGTGTCGACAGATTTTTTCTCAGTCGCAAGATCGCAGGTGGCCTCGAGCGCGAGCAGCAGGGAGATCTGGTAGCTCAGCGTGCGGAAGAGGGCGGGCTTGGTGGTCTTGTCGCGCAAGTGGGTGAGCACGTGGGCGCCGAGCGGGTGGGAGAGGACGTGGAGGGACATGATGAAAACAGAGGACTGAGACAGATTACAGCGGCTTGAGAGTCAGGGTGTGTTGGGTGGGGCCGGGGAGCAGCGGGGTGGCGGCGCCGGTGGCCCAGGCCTCGTGGCCGGCGCGGTAGAAGGGGGACAACGGGTGGCCGCTCTGGCCGCCGGGCATTTCGAAGATGGCTTCGTCCTCGTGGCCGGGCGACACCACCAGCCGTTCGGACTGGCCGAAGCGCGGGTTCAACACGCGCGGCATGTCGGCGTCCCCGGGCAGCTGCACCGCCGGCATGTCGAGCAGCCGCGCGATGAACCCGGGCAGGAGGCGGCCGAAGGGATGCTGCATGGCCAGCGTGTTGCGCGCCCCCCACGTGAAGTGCGCGAGCGAGTCGCCGGTCTTCGCGACGTCGGCCGTGACGTCGTCCGCCGCGGCGAGAAGCAGCGCCGCCCACGAAGGCTGGACGGGGTTGAGCAACTTGGCCGGGCGCTCGTGCACCAACAGCCAGAGGGAGTCTTCATACCGCAGGCCGCGCCAGTTGAAGGCGGGATATTCCTGGCGGGCCTGCTCGACGAAGGGTGCGAGGGTCCGGTCGGCGACATGCAGGCGGAACGACCGCACCACGCGGTAGGCGACGGAGTCGGTGTCGGCGTGGCCGGACCAGGTGCGCACGGCGTCGCGCAGCGCCGCGCGGGCGGGGTGGGCGGCGACGGCCTTTTCGTCCACCACCTCGAGCAGGAATTTCTGCCAGCGGTCGAGGAACAGCGCGCGGTCGTCGAGCTGGATGGCGAGCAGGTCGGCGGGCACGGCCTTTTTGTCGGCTGCGACCAAGGCGCGCAGGCCGTCGCGGATCTGGCCGCCGCGGGCACCGTCATCGTAGCCGCTGTCGCCTAGCCGGGCGTAGGCCGCGCCGCCGACCGCGCGGTTGTTGGCGGTCCACAGGGCGCCTTCCGGCGGATTGGAGATGACGGGGATCTCCTCCGGCTTCAGGTAACCATCCCAGCGGCGGTCGCCGTAGCCCCATGAGACGGGCAGACGCCCGTCATAGCCGACGCGCCGCGGCATGCGGCCGAGAACGGTCCAGGCAATGTCGCCCGCGGCGTCGCCGATGATGATGTTTTCATTGGGAAAACTCGCGCGGTGGGCGACGGCGACGCCGGCGGCGGTAGTGGCCGCGGTTTCCATGTCCAGAAAATGCAGGTTGGTGGACTCGGCATCGTGGGCGGTCCAGCGGAGGACGAGGCCATGGCCGGCCTTGGGTCCGCTGATGACGGGGCCCCACCGGGTCCAGCGGGCGATGAACGCCACGGGCTTTTCGCCCTTCACCTGGATCTCCTCCTTGCGGTCCTCGATTTCCTTCCAGCCGTCCGGGGTCTGGTAGAAACTGTTCGCCGTGGTCTCGGTCGCGATCGTGATGACATCCGACGTGTCGACGTAGGCGTCGGTGAAGCCCCAGGCCACGTGGCCGTTGCTGCCGACGACCATGAAGGGCAGGCCCGGCAGGGTGACGCCCACCACGCGGCGCGGCCCGGTCGCATCCGTCCACTGGAACACGGCGCGATACCAGACGTGCGGCACGCCGAGGTTGAGGTGCATGTCATTCGCCACGAGCGCGGCGCCCGTCGCCGTGTGGGCACCGCTGAGGGCGAAGGCGTTGGAGCCGACCACCTGCTTGCCGGCCGGCTCGAGGGCGGCGAGCCCGGCCGCGGCCGGCGGCGGAGCCTCGAATTGCAGCGCCGGCGCCGGGGCCGGCGCAAACGTGCTGCCATCGAGCGCGGCGTCCCAGGAATTGCCGCGAGGGGCGAGGAAATCCATTGAGGCCGAGCCCAGCGCCACGCGGAGGGCATCGCGGTTCAGTTCAAAGCTGCCGGAGGAATCCTGCAGGTCGAACCACATGGCGTAGATGCAGAGCACGGAGTCCTCCTCGTGCCAGGGCTGGGGCGAAGCGCGCAGCACGAGGTATTCCCACGGAACCTTCCCGAGCGAGGCGAGGCCGGCGTTGACGCCCGCGGTGTAGGCTTGCAGCACGGCGCGCTCCGCGGGCTCGGCGGCGGCCACGATTTGGCGGGCGGTGCGGCGGAAACCGTGGAGCCGCGCGCTCTTGTCGAGATCGAGGGCGACCGCGCCGAACAGCTCGGAAAGTTCGCCCGCGCCGCGCCGGCGCAGCAGATCCATCTGGAAAAACCGGTCCTGGGCGTGGAGAAAACCCGTCGCGCGGGCAACATCGCGCCGGGTCGCGCCGGTGAGCGTCGGCACGCCGGCGGCGTCGCGCTCGATCTTCACCGGGGCCGCGAGGCCGGCGACGGCCCGTCCGCCGTCGAGTGGCGGCAAGCTGCCGCGCAACTGCCACCAGCCCCAGGTCACCGCAGCCGCGACCAGCAGCACCAGCCCGCCGAGCGCGGCGGCCAACCAGCGGAAGCGGGTGCGCCAGGCGGCCATATCACTTTTCCCAGGCGCGGATGCTGACGGGATCGCGCCCCTCGTCGAAATCGAGGTAGTCGAACATGGTCATGACCGGCGAGGCCTCGAGCGCGCTCTCCTTGATGCGCTTGGCGAGGATCTCGGCGCTGGCGTCGCGCCAGCCGCGTTTCATCATGAAGCCGTTCCAGACCTCGCACTCCTCGTCGGTGCGCGGCCCGCCCTTTTGGTGACACCACGCGAGGAGCTCCTCGTCGGTGCCGCCCGCCGGCACGCGGGCCTTGAGCTCGTCGTAGTTGACGCGCAGGAAATTGCAGCAGCGGCTGTCGAAGCCCTTGCCGAGGTTGGACGCGTAATCGGCGGCGGGCAGCCGGCC
>JANYAM010000082.1 GCA_025361365.1 Opitutus sp.
AGGGCGAGCACGCGCTGGTAGGAGGCGTCGATGCGGCCCGCCGGGATGCGGCCGGACTCGACCGCACGGGCAATGATGCCGGCCGCCTTGCCGGCAATGGCGGGATCATAGGAGAGATTGTTGCCGAAGCACAGGACGTCGATCCCCGCCTCGAGGGCGAGCAGCACGGACTGCTCCAACCCGTAGTGGCTGGCGATGGCCTTCATCTCCATGTCGTCGCTGGTGAGGACGCCTTTGAATCCCAGCTGGTCGCGCAGCAGGCCGGTCTGCACGGCGCGGGACAACGTCGCGGGATGTTCGGGATCGAGCCGACGGTTGATAACATGCGCGCTCATGATCACGTCGCACAGGCCGGCGTCGATGAGCCGGCGAAAGGGAATCAGTTCACGTTCGTGCCACGTGGCCGTGACGTCGACGAGGCCGAGATGCGTGTCGCCGGTCGCGCTGCCGTGGCCGGGGAAATGTTTGGCGCAGCAGAGCACGCCGTGGGCGCGGTGCGCCTTGACGAACTCCGCGGCGTGGCGCGCGACCGCTTCGGGGTCGGCGGAAAAGCTGCGCCCCTTGCCCTTGATGATCGGGTTGTCGGGGTGGGCGTCGAGATCCACCACTGGGGCGAGGTTCAGGTTGATGCCGAGGCTGGCGAGAGTCTGGGCCGTGAGCGCCGCCGCGCGGTAGGTCTCTGCCGGCTGGTCGAGCCGGCCGAGCTCCTCGTGGGAAACGCTCGTCGGAAAACCATAGGCGGGCTTCAGTCGGTTGACGCGGCCGCCTTCCTGGTCGATCGACACGAGCAAGGGCACCGCGGCCTGCGCCTGCAGATGGGCGAGCAGCGCGCGGACTTGGTCGGGGGAGACAATGTTGCGGGTGCGCGGGCCGCTGCTGTCGATGGTGCCGGAGGCCATGTCCTGGTCAAAGAGGATGACGCTGCCGATGTGGTGCTCGCGGATGTCGCGGACGATGATCTCGCACTCGGCGGGGATGGTGCCGCGGAAGCCGACGAGGAGCAGCTGGCCGATCTTTTCGCGCAGGGTGGGAGAGGCAGGCATGGCGAGGCGGCAAACTTGGCGGGCGGTATCGCTCGCGACAATCCCCAAGCGGTGGTTTGGCCTTAGCCTTTCGCCGGGGACGGCGGGAGGGGCGGCAAGCCGGCTCGAAGGTGTTCAAACCGGGCCTGCAACTCCGCGTCCGCGGTTACGCGCAAGCCGTGGCGGATGAGCGAGTCGGCCGTGGCAATCTGCCCGGCCCGGGCCTGCAGCTCGGCATCAGCGTAGACGAGCACGGCGTCGCGCGGGAAAAGTCGGACACCCTCGTCGAGCACCGCCAGATGAGCGGGAGCGGGTGAACTGATGGACGCAGCCCAAGTGGCGGCGATCAGCTCGTAGGTTTCCGGCAGCGCCGGTGGCTGGCTGCGGGCAGTGAAGAGCGGTTCCAGCACGGCGGCGGTCTGCTTGGCGCTGAGCTTGCCGGTGGCGGCCTCGGGCTTGGCGCGAGCAGCGCTTAACCGCAGGCGGGCGAGTTCGACATAGGCGCGGGGGCTGACCACTTTTGCCGCGGCCGCGGCCTCGAGGAGCTTGCGGGCCTTTGTGAGATCGCCGCCGTTGGCTTCTGCCTCGCCGAGGGCGGCGAGCAAGGCAGGGTCGCGTTCGCCGTAGAGATAAGCCCTTAGCAGGACGTCGCGGGCTTCACTCGGCCTTTCAGCGAGGGTGAAGGCGGTGGCTTGGATACGCCCGACCTCGGCCTGGGTGGCCTCGCGCAGTTCGGCGGCTGCCGGCCAAGGGATCTTTTCGCCCTTGCTCGCACGCACGCCGGCAATCTTGAAACGCGTAAAGTCGACATGATTTCGCAATGACTGCAGCATGTCCCGATAATCCTGCTTGAAGCACTCCCGGAACAAAGCCTCGGTGAGGGGTTCACTGTCCAGGCGTCGGATAAACGTCAGGAACTCCTTCTGATGTTTGCCGTAGTCGCCGTAGAGTCCCCAATGCACAAAGGCAAAACACTGCGCGGCCCAGCGGGAGTCGCGTGAATCGGCACCGATCGCAGTGCTGGAGATTCGCGAAAAAAATTCCTCCAAAGGAAGCAGGGCGCCGGATTGCAGCATTGTATTGAAATCACCACCGACTTCGCTGATTCCATTGGGATCAATCACCTGGCCGACCGAAATGGAGTTTTCCGTCAGATGAGCCGCGGCAATCAACCGGGTAAGCCCCTCAGTCAACCAAGGGGCGGGCTTCCGGGCTAGGCCCGACAGTAGGACAGTCACGTAATTGCGGTTGAGCACATCGATAGGCTCCTGGATGATCGTTTGGTCGAGCACGATGCTTGCCTGGGTCGGGCCGCGTTTGACGGAATACCGCTCGGTGAGACCGTAATCGACCGGAGTTCCAGGCTGAAAGCGCTCAAATTCGCCAAACCGGCCGCATAGCACAACCACGCAAGGCGCGCCAAAATCGCGGCGCACGTCTGGCCAAATAATGTCCAACGCGAAGATAAAATCCTGAAGCCTGTTGGCCGCGCTTTGGCTCACGGCGCTTGATGCGCTGGAGAGAATCTCGACACCTTCAAGTCGCGCGTAGTGCCACGTTTCCGGCGGGGGAAGCTCCCGCTCGGTCGTCACAGTGTATTTGGGCAGCTCAAGGCTCGGTTCTTCGGCGGCTCGCATGCTGGCCAGCGAAACCAGGCCCGCCGCGACCAGCACCAGGCGAGGGGAAACAAGAGGCAGTTTCATGGCGGCATCCCACCGTGAAAATGGCGCCGACACAACCCGTCTTTGCCCTCAGATGAAACTAGGGGCGCTTCACCGCGCCGATGCCGGGCTGGTCGGTCAGCGTAATCCTGCCGTCCACAATGGTCGCGCCGGCGAAACAATCGTTCTTGATCAGCACGGCGCCATCAAGATCCGCCCAGTCGACGAGCGGCGACAGCTGCGCGGCGGCGGAGATGGCGCAGGAGGTCTCGGTCATGCAGCCGAGCATCACCTTCAGGCCGAGGGCGCGGGCGAGGATGATCATCTGGTGCGCTTCGCGCAGGCCGGTGCACTTCATGAGCTTGATATTGATGCCGTCGAACACGCCGCGCAGCCGCGCCACGTCGGCGAGCCGCTGGCAGCTCTCGTCGGCGATGAGCGGCAGGGGGCTGCGCTCGCGCAGCCAGGCGGTGTCGTCGAGTTGCGCCTTGGGCATCGGCTGCTCGATGAAGAGCACGCCCTGGGTGGCGAGCCATTCGATCTTCTTCAGCGCCTCGTTCCGGTCGGTCCAACCCTGGTTGGCGTCGACGGTGATGGGCGTGGCCGTGACGGAGCGGATGGCCTCGATCATCATGCGGTCGGTGTCGCGGCCGAGTTTCACCTTGATGATCTTGTAGGGCGCGGCCTCGCGGGTCTTCTGGCGGACGACCTCGGCGGTATCGAGACCAATGGTGAAGGAGGTGACGGGGGCCTTCGCCGGGTCGAGGCCCCAGATCCGGTGCCACGGGGCGCCGAGTTTTTTGCCGATCCAATCATGCAGGGCGATGTCTAGAGCGGCCTTGGCGGCGGTGTTGCCCGGGGCGAGGGCGTCAATCCGCGGGATAATTTCCTCGAGCTTGAAGGGATCGGTGACCGCTGCCGCGTCGAACAGGTTCAGGAATTTGGCCGCGCTTTCCTGCGACTCGCCAAGGTAGGGCGGCATCGCGGCCTCGCCATAGCCGGTGATGCCATCGTGCTCCAGTTCGACCAGCACCGCCGGGGTGGTCGTGCGCGAATAGTTCGCGATGTTGAAGGCATGGGCCAGCTCGAGCGTGTAGGGATAATGCCGAAGTCGCATTTGCAAAGGCCGGAGGGGGCCGAGGCGCCGCCCGCCGGAGCGGGGGGCTTCTCTTGAAAATGGTCGGGACGGAGAGATTCGAACTCTCGACCTCTTGCTCCCGAAGCAAGCGCTCTACCAGGCTAAGCTACGTCCCGATTTCCCATCCGGTCCGACCGGAAAAGAGCGGTCAAGAGACCTCAAAGGCCGGGGGGATAGCAACCAAAATATTCCGCCGGGGTAAATTCCTCCCCGGGAGGCAAAACGCCGCCCAGAATCGCCCCGACCCACCGCCTAAATGGGGGTCTTGGGCAGGGTGGGACCGTCCACCCAGAGGGCGGGGATCGTGGTGGTGGAGGGGTGCTCGGGCACGTCGCAATCGTTCCGGTGCAGCGCGGCGATCAGCAGCTCGACGCCGCGGGCCCCGAGCAGGCCGGGTTGCAGGTCGAGCCCGGCGCAGGGGATGGTATTGCTGGTCACGTTGAGGCAGCAGAAACCATGGGTCTCGGGAATGCGCGCGCCGCACTCGACCATCCACTCCATCACCTCGGCGCGCTGGCAAAGGACGGCGTCGGGCTTCTTGGCCTTGAACCAGCGGATGAATTCCTCGCGGTTCCAGTCCTCCACGATGAGCGGGGGCAGCGCCTCCTTCCGGGCGTGGTGCTCGTGGTAGGTGTGGAAGGCCGCCTCCCAGCGATATAACAGCCGGGCGTCGTTCTTGCTGTGCAGCACCAGCCCGAGGCGATGATAACCCAGCGCGTGCAGTCGCTGGACGGCGTAGACCATCGAGCGGTAATGGTCGGGGCAGACCGAGTGCAGGCCGGGGCGCTCGATCAGGTAGTCGGTGTAGATGCCGGCAAAATGCGACCAGTCGAGACCGGTCAGGTCGGCCTTGCCGGCGATCGGCAAGAGCAGCAGGCCGCGGATGCCGCGGGCCTGAAGAATGGCGTCAAGCCGCGTGTCGGAGATGCCCTGGGTGCCGGTGACGATGGTCTCGGCCTTGAAGCCCAGCTCGGCGGCGCGGGCGGCGGCCCCGCGGGCGAGCTCGCGGTGATAGCGGTTGGAACTGGCGGGCCGGTTCTCCGGGCCGTCGAGGTCGAGGATGGCCAGCACGCCGCGGAACGTGCCCGAGCGGGCCCGGCGCATCTCCGACATCAGCGCGCCGGCGAGCGGATTTGGCCGGTAGCCGACGGCCTTGGCCGCTTTCTGGACGCGCTTGCGCGTCGCGGGGTTGACGCGGGGGGAGTCGCGCAAGGCTTCCGAGACGGTCGTGTGAGACAAGCCCAGGCTGCGGGCAATCTCACGAATTGAGGGGGCACTCATCGTGGGGGTCTTACTGTAAGAATCTAGACGGTTCCGAGACGCGGTGACCAGCAGGAAGTTTCGGCAGACTCATTTAACCGCAAAGAACGCAGAGAACACAAAGGGTTGAAATCGGCCGCTCGGGCCCTGTGTTCTCTGCGTTCTTTGCGGTTAAAACTCAGGGGATCTGGATCACTGTCACGCCCAATGGGGGCAGCAGCAGGGATCGCGAAGCTATCTTACCTGTGAGCAACTCGCGGCCACGATAACCGCCTAACGAAACCTTGGTGGCTTTGTCGGTATGATTGAGCAGGAAGAGAAACCGATGCTTCGTCGATTCGCGGACGGTCGCCTCGACGCCGGCCGGCGTGCGCAGGACGGGAGCCACTTTTGCTTCCCGGACCACGCGGCCGAGCAGCAGGTCGAGGCCGGCAGCATCAAGCCGCGTGCCGAGGTAGTAGGCGGCGCCGCGGCCATGGGAGTGGCGCGTGACGGCGGGGCGGCCCGCGAAAAAATCGCCGGTGTAGTTGGCGAGCGCCTGGGCGCCCTCGAGATGGAGCAGGTCGCACCAATGGTCGCAGGTCACCTTGCGCCCGCCGAAGCGCACGCCATTCTTCCGGCCCTCGGGATACGGCGCCCATTCCTCGACCCAGAGGCCAAGCACCTCGCGCAGCAGGGCGGGGTAGCCGCCGGGGACAACATGTTCGTGTTCGTCGACGATCCCCGAAAAATACGTGGCCAGCAGCGTGCCGCCGCGCGCGACGAAGGCGGTCAGGTTGACGGCGCTCTTCGCGGGCAGCAGGTAGAGCGCCGGCGCTACGACAAGGTCGTAGGCCGCGAGGCTCGAGCCGGGATGCACAAAATCGACGCCGATGTTATGCTCGTAGAACCAGCGGTGCAGCGCCTGGGCCCACGCGGCGTAGTCGATGCGGCCGGGCTTGGACTCGAGCTCGACCGCCCACCACGCGTGCCAGTCGAAGGCGAGGGCGACGCGGTTGTGCACGAGCGAGCCGGCCACCGGCGCCAGCTTTTTCAGCTCGGCGCCCAACGCCTTCACCTCGGCGAACACCCGGCTCGCTGCGGCGGGCACGTGTTGCACGAGGCCGCTGTGGAATTTCTCGGCGCCGGCGATCGAGGCGCGCCACTGGAAGAACATCACGCCGTCACCGCCGCGCGCCAGCACCTGCAGGCTCTGGAGCCGCATGATCCCGGGCCGCTTCGGCAGGTTGACGGGGCGCCAGTTCACCGCCGACGTGGCCTGCTCCATCAGCACGAAGGGCCGGTCGGGCTTCAGCGAGCGCATCAGGTCATGGCCGACGGCGCCGGCGTGGCGCGCGGCCTTTTCGTCCACCGGGTCGGGGTAGCTGTCCCACGCCACGAAATCGATCTCCGGCGCCCACGCGCGGTAGTCGAGCGGCTTGAAGAAACCCATGAAGTTCGTCGTGAGTGGAATCGCCGGCGTCGCCGCGCGCAGGATCGCCGCCTCCATCCGGTGCAGCGCGAGGAAGGCGTCGCTGGTGAACCGCTTGAAGTCGAGGCACTGCGTCGGGTTGGAGTGATAGGGCGCGCGGCGGGGCGTGAGGACCTCGTCCCACGCGCCGTAGGCCTGGCTCCAGAACGCCGTGCCCCACGCCGCGTTCAGCGCGGCGAGCGCCCGGTATTTCGTGCGCAGCCAGTCGCGGAACGCGCGGGTGCTGTCCGCTCCGTGGCATTCCTGCAGATGGCACGCGTATTCGTTGTTGATGTGCCACGCGGCCAGCGCGGGGTGGCGGCGGTAGCGCGCGGCGATTTTGCGGACGAGCGCGGCGGCAAACTTCTGGTAGACGCGGCTGCTCGGCGAATACTGCTGGCGCGAGCCGATCTGCAGCGTGACGCCATCGGCGGTCACCGGCAGGACCTCGGGATATTTCGTCGACAGCCACGGCGGTGGCGAGGCGGTGGCCGTGGCGAGGCAGACGGAGATATTGTTTTTCGCCAGCAGGTCCATCCCGCGGTCGAGCCAGCCGAAATCCCAGCGCTTTTCCGTGGGCTGGAGTTTGGCCCAGCTGAAGATGCCGAGGCTGATCATGTTCACGCCGGCCGCGCGCATCAGGCGGACATCCTCGAGCCAGACGGACTCGGGCCATTGCTCCGGGTTGTAGTCGCCACCGTAGAGCAGCTTGGTCGGCAGTTTTGGCTTCATGGATGAGGGCAGTGTAGGTCAGGGTTTATCCCCGACACGAGCCGGGAAAGTGTCGGGCGTAAAGCCCGACCTACCGGGGCGGCACCAGCTCGATATACGTTGGCGCGTCGCGGTCGCTCGACAGCTTGCCATCGGCGTAGTGCAGCTCGACGACCTGGATGGAACTGCGGCGCAATTCGGCCGCGGGCTGGTCCTCGGGCTTGATCGTGCCGGCCCGGCCGGGGTGGGTGAAATAAAAGAGGAACGCCCGGCCGCCGCTCACGACCACGCCGGGATGGCTGCCGTTGACGCCATCGTCCGGACCCTTGCCCGGCACGCCGAGGAGATTGTCGGCCTGCGCCGTCCAATGGAGCAGATCGTCGGAGCGATAGACGCCGAGACCCTTCCACAGGTCGACGAGCATCCAGGTGGAGCCCTGCCAGGAGAAAACAAACGGGCCCTCGCCGGGGCGCTCGCCGACGCCGTCGCACTTGCCCCGGTCGGTCCACGTGGTGAGGTCGGGGCTGTCGGCGTAGTAGATGGATTTGCGGTCGCGTTCGTTGTTATACCACATCCGCCAGCCGCCGCCCGGCAGGAGGAAGACGCACGGGTCGATCACCCGGTCGGAAGCGAGATTCAGCGCGGACTCGTATTTCCAGTCGTGCAGGTTGGCGCTGGTGAGATGCACGATTCGCCGGGGGTGTTGCCAGTTTTCAAACACGCCCGGCACCACGGTGAGGAACAGGTGATAGGTGCCGTCCGGCGCGCTGACGACCTCCGGCGCCCAGTAGGTCGGCTCGGCGCCGGCGATGTCCGCCGGCACGCCGGTGATGTTCGCCTCGCCGGCGGGCTTCCACGTCACGCCGCCGTCGCGCGACACGGCGAGGCCGATCGGCGTGCCATGCACCCAGGCGACGCCCGAGAGGCCCGGCACGTTGGCGCGGCGGTTGGTATAAAACATGAGCCAGTTTTTTTCCGCGCGATTCCAGACCACGACCGGATCGGCGGCGCCGTCGAACTTCGGATCGCGATAAAGCGGCTTCGCCGCGGGCTCGGCCGCCCGGGCGACGCTAACCACCGCGGTCAGCACGAGGAGGGCCAAGCAGGAACGCATGTTAACTGCCCTCGGGTTTGACCACCGGCTTGGGCGGATCGGTCGGCAGGTGCCAATCGGCGAAACGTCCCGGGTGGGCCGGATCGTAGGGCGGGAGCCCGGGGCGCAGGTGCGCGGCGAGGTCCGGCACGCGCAGTTTGATTTCCTCGACGACGCATTTGGCGAGTTCAAAGGCACCATAGGCGCTGAAGTGGGTGTCGTCGGCCAGGGCGGCGGTCTGGCCGGGAAAACTGCCCGCAGGGAAATGCACGAAGGCCCGCTTCGCCTCCTCCGGGCCGAGCGCCTCGTAGAAAGGGATGCTGCGGGCGTTGAGATCAACGACCGGCACGCCGAGTTCGAAACCGACCTCGCGGATCGCCTGCGGGTAGCCCTCGAGCGAGGGGACGATGTGTTTGCCCTCGGCGTCGAAGTTGCGGCGCTCCATCGAGGTTACCAGCACCGGGTGGGCGCCCTTGGCGCGGGCGTCGGCGACGTAGCGGCGCACGTAGTCCTTGTAGCCGGTGGCGGCGTCCAGGTGGTCCGGGCCCGCCTTCTGGTCGTTATGGCCGAACTGCAGGAAGAGGTAGTCGCCGGGCTTGATCATCGACAGCACCTTGTCGAGGCGGCGCTCTCCGACGAAGGAGCGGATGCTTTCGCCGGACTCGGCATGGTTGGCGATGGCGACGGTCGGCCCGAAAAACGCCGGCAGCATCTGTCCCCACGCCGCGTAGGGTTCGAGCTGCTGGTCGGTCACGGTCGAGTCGCCGGCGATGAAAACCGTGATGGCGTCGGGCGCCGGCGTGATCTCGAGCGCCACGAGACAGGGCCGCACGCCGTTGAATTCCAGCGTGAGCCGCTGGTCCCAATGCAGCGCGCCGACCTCGCGCGGCTTGAGCCGCACCGTGGTGCCTCCCGGGATCTGCGGCGTGCGGAGGTGCACGAGGAAGGTGGCGGTGGCGACCTCGCCCGGCGGCGTGTCCACGGGCAGCAGCACAAGCCGGCGCGACTCGGCCTTGACGACCGTATGCGCGGCGCCGGCGGGATCGCCGAGCGACAGTTTCACGCGATAATCGCCCTCGGGCAGGTCGACGGAAAAGAAGAACGGCCGGTCACTGGTGCAGAAACCGCCGCGCGCGACCTGCTGGATCGCGCCGCCCGGCTCGAAGCCGTAGCCGCGGGCCGGTGTGTAGAGGGTGGCGGGGTTGACGCTCGTGAAACCGGCCGCGGGCGCGCCGGGACCTAAGGTGAAACGAAGGTCCGCCCGCGCGGTGAGGCTCGTGAGACCCAGGCAAAGCAGGAAGCGCCACGAAGACATGGGGCGGCGGACCGGCTCAGGCGGTCTGTTTCGGCCGCAGCACGAAGCCGGTGTCGCAGAGCAGGCTCTGGGCGGCGAGGGCGTGGGCGAGGGCGGCTTCCAGACCGTTGACGACCGGCACCGGGGCGGCGCCGTTGACGGGATTCTGCCACGAAATCAGCTCGGGCGGCACGGCCTGCACCTGGGCCGAGGCGTGCACGGCCTCGACAAATGCCGTGTGCCGCTCGGCGAGCGCGGTGGTGCAGACAAAGGTGTCGGGCGCGCGCAGCTTCGCCAGCACCGCGTCAAACATCGACTGACGATTGGCGCTGCTGTCGGGCAGCGCGCGTTCCTCGCGGCGGCCGTCGGCGTGGTGGATGATGCAGCTCCGCTCGTGCTTCCACTCGACGCGGCCCGTGCGGCCCTCGAGGTAGATTTCCGGCTCGCAGATCCCTCGGCAGGTGTGGGTGGCGCCGAACCAGAAGGCGATGCCGTCGGCGGAGCGCGCGCGCACCACGCTGGTGTCGAAGCTCTCGATGGCGTGCGCACGCAGGAGCTCGGCGGACTCGACCCGGACCTGGGCGGCCTCGCCCGCGGTGGGGCCGGCGAAGTAGAGGCTGAGGTTGACGAAGTGCGCGAAGGCGTTGTTGAGTGGCGAGTCGAGCACCTGCGTGCCGTCAGCGTGCAGGCGGCCAGCCCACGGGTTACGGGTGAAATAGGCGGCGGGCCGCGGCCACAGGCCGAGAAAACGCACGGTATGGAGCGGGCCGATGGCGCCGGCGCACAACTGCTCCTTCAGCCAGCGATTGACGGGGCTGTAGATATCCTGGAAGCCGACCGCGACGAACTTGCCGGTGGCCTGCTCGGCGGCGCGGATGGTGGCGACCTCCGCGAGCGAGCCCGCCAGCGGCTTCTCCACGAGCACGTGGGCCCCCGCCTTGAGCGCGGCGAGCGTCATGCGCGCGTGCCACGGGATGCCGGTGGGGATCAGGCAGAGATCCACGCGGCCGGCCTCGTCCCGCAGCATCCGCTCATAGTCCCGGTAAATGACACAGCCGCGTGCGCGCAGGTCAGCCTCGACCGCCGCTTCCTCGGCCGGGTTGATGATGACCGCGGCGCCGAGTTCGATTTCGCCCCGTTCTTGCGCGGCCTTGGCCAGCGCGAGATAGATCTGCGCGTAACCGGAAACGCCGATCAAGGCTACCCGCGGGCGGGTTGAGGAGGAAGGCGTCATGCAGTCAGAAATCCGTCCGGAGAACGGAAATGAAAAGACATCAGGGGTGTGTGCAAAAGCGGCGAGGTCAACGGGGGGTAGCCAAACCGCCAAGAATGCGAAGGTCATACTTATGAGGGTTATAGGATGGCCCGGGCGACTCGGTCTGAGTCTTACAGTAAGAACACCAGCTGGCGCCCGGCTGGTCATTTTCGCCGGATTCCGGGCCGACCAAACCGACGGAAAAATGACGCGGCGCGGCGAACGGGCGCCCGTCGAGAAGTTTGATTGACCCGCGCGGAGGGCGACTAGCAAATGCTGCGGATGCCCAGCCGTTCCCCTACGTCATCCGCCGGGTTTCAGACCTGGATCGTGGGCGCGGTGCTGGCGGCGGTCGCCGCGTTCGGGATCTGGGACGCCGTGGTGCGCGGCGGGCACGTGCTGGCGGTGTCGGCCAATTACGGCGTGGCGGTGGACGCACCCGCGGCCGCGCCCCAAGGACCCACCGGCTACGCAGATGGGCGGCGCTCGCTGTTATTGCCGGCCGGAGCGTCGGACACGGCGCACTGGATCATCCAGACGCAGGCGATGATTGCCGCCGGTGACTGGCGCGTGCGCTGGGCGAACTACGACAACGCGCCGGCCGGGCGCGAAGTGCATTGGGCCGCGCCTTTCCACTGGTGGCTGGCGGGGCTGGCCTGGCTTGACCATTGGGTCTCCGGCCGGCCGATCGGCGTGTCGGTCGAACGGGCCGCAGTCTACTCCGGGCCGGTGATGTTCGGCTTGCTGCTGCTGGGGCTCGCGCCGTTTTTGCGGCGGCAGTTTTCCGCGGTGGCGACGGCGCTTTTCCTCCTCGGGTCGGTCGCCGTCTTTACCTTCTACATGGATTTTGCGGCGGGCTATGCGGACCATCACGGACTCGCGAACATTTGCGGGCTGCTGACCGTGTTGTTCTTGGCGACGGGCACGATCGGTGAACCGGCACGAGGGCGTGGGTGGTTTATCGCGTCGGGTGTGGCCGGCGGCGCCGGCCTGTGGATCAGCGCGGCGACCCAGGTGCCGGTGCTCGTCGGTATCGGGCTCGGGCTGCTCGCCGCGGCGAAGCTCGCGCGCGGACGGACCGCGGGCCTGGCCTGGCTGGCGAACCCCGGCTTGCTGCGGGTCTGGGGCTGGAGCGGTGGGGCGATGAGTTTCGCGGCCTGGTTGCTGGAATATTTTCCCCACCACCTCAACATGCGCCTCGAGATCAATCACCCGCTCTATGCTGCGGCGTGGATTGGCGCGGGCGAGGCGCTCCGGGTGGCGGTGCTCGCCATCCGTGACGGCCGCAGCGCCCTGACCGGCCGCGACCGGGCGGCGGGTGCGGTGGGCGCCAGCTTGGTCGCCCTGCTGCCGCTGGTCATCGCGCTCACGAAAGCGACGACTTTCGTCGTGGCCGACCCGTTCGTGTGGCGCATCCACAACCTCTACATCTCGGAGTTCCAGCCCTTGGGCCGGATCCTGGCGAAAGGTATCACTTGGACGTCGGTCAGCATCTGCCTGCCGCTGCTGCTGCTCGTGCCAGCGGCCTGGCGGGCGTTGCGTCCCGGCACCCCCGCGGAGGAAAGGGCGCAACTGGTGCTGGTGCTCGGGCCCGCGCTGCTCGGCTGGTTCATGGGCTGGAGCCAGGTGCGCTGGCTGAGCCTCGCCTACGCGCTGACGGTGCCCGTGCTGGCGATGTTTTTCCGGACGAACGAGGCCGGGCGCACGCACGCGTCGTTTTTCGGCTGGCTCGCCGCCGGGGTGATGCTGTTCGCCCCGGGCCTGTTCCTCGCGGTGCAGCGGACGCAGGCCGGGGCGGATTTCACGGCGGAAGACATTCGCAATCTCGCGGAGCGGGATGTGGCCCACTGGCTGCGCCTGCGGGGTGGAGCCGAGCGGGTGGTGGTGGCCGGTTCCCCGAGCCCGACCAGCCGGCTGATTTATCATGGTGGGATCGCCGGCGTGGCCACGCTGTATTGGGAAAACGCCGCAGGCCTGCGGAACGCGGCCGAATTTTATGCGGCACCGACGGCCGAGGCGGCGCGTGCCATCGCCACGCGGCTCGGCGTCACGCACATCGTGTTCATTTCCTGGGGCTCCTTTGAGCCCACCTATGCGCTGCTGGCGCGCGGCCTCCCGGCGGATGCGCCGCTGCCGGCAGACACGTTCGCCGCGCAGTTGCTGCATGCCCCCGTGCCGCCCCCGTGGTTGCGCCTTGTCCCCTTCAAGCTGCCCGCGCATCCCTCACTCGCCGGCGAGGAGGTGCGGATCTGGGAGGTCGTGCCGGAGCAGACGCCCGCGGCCGCGCTGGCGCGGGCGGCGAATTATTATCTCGAGCTCGGCCGGCGGGAATACGCGGAAAAACTCGCGCCCGCGCTCGTGCAATATGCCGACGAACTGCCGGACCTCGTGATGCTGGCCGGCATCGCCTCGCGGGCGCGCGACGCGGCGGGCTTTGGCGCCGTGTTTGAGCGCGTGCTGGCGGAGTTGCCCCGCGCCGGGACGCTGGCGTTGGATGAACAGATTCACCTGGTCGTCGTGCTGGCGGTCGGCCAACGGCTCGAGCTGGCCCAGGCGCAGCTGCGACAAGTCATGGGCCGGCTGGATGAACGCAGCCTGCGCCACCTGACGTCCGGCGAGCTGGCCGACCTGCTGGCGCTCAGCGACGGCCTGCGGGTGGGCTGGCCGGCAGCCGAGTTGCAGCAGCTCGCGCAAAACCTGGTGCCGCCGGACCAGCGCAAATAGGAAACCTAAAGTTTAGCCACGAAAGAACACATGGAGCACAAAGAACTGGTCTGAAAGATGATCTTTGTGCTCCTTGTGTTCTTTTGTGGCTAAAAATCTGGCATCTTTCGGCCGCGACTTGCAGTGAAATGCTTCAGGCCTGACCGCGTCATCGCGGCGTCATTTCCTGCAGCCGGCGCAAAATATCCTGCGGGGCGAGAAAATTGGGCCGGAGGCCGGTCATCGGCGGAGTTCCAGGGCACGGGCGAGGTTCTCCTGCACGCGCTGGTTGCCCGGGTCGCGGCGCAGGATCTCGCCGTAATTCGCGATGGCCTCGTCCATCCGCCCGGCCATGAAGAGCGCGTTCGCGAGGTTGTTGCGCGCGGGGACGTGGTCGTCGGCGAGTTGCAGCACCCGGCGGTAAAACATGATGGCCGAGGCGAAGTCGTTGCGCCCCGCCGCCTGGTTGCCGAGTTTATAGAGGAGGCCCGCCAGGCGCGCGGGCACATTCGTTGCGCGCGGTTCGAGCTGCAGACCCCGTTCATAGTGCGCCGCCGCCTCGTCCACCCGGCCGAGCTGTTCGAGGACCTCCGCGAAATTGATATGCGCGGCGGCCGCGTTCGGATCAAGCTGCACGGCGGTTTCGCCCTGGCGCGCGGCTTCGTCCAGCCGGCCCAGCTGCCCGAGGACGTGGCACAGGTTGAGGTGGGCATTGACGTCGCCGGGCTGCAGGCGAAGGGTTTCCCTAAACTGGGTCTCGGCCTCGGGCAACCGGCCCGTGAGGGTCAGCGCGATGCCCAGATTGTTGTGGGCGCGGAAATTTTCCGGGCAGTGAGTAACGGTATCGCCCCACAGGGCGAGCTCGCTGTGGTAATCGACGTTGCGCCGCGCCGTCATGACGCCCGCGCCGGCGGCCAGGGCGAGCCAGCCGAACACGGCGCGGCGGCCGGCCAGGACATGCACCCCGACGACCAGCAGCGCGAGCACCGCGGCGAGCGGCAGATACATCCGGTGCTCGGCCATGGTCTGCGTGGCGACGGGCACCACGCTCGAACTGGGCGCCAGGATCAAGAAAAACCACGCGCCGAGAAAACCCAGCGCCGGCCGGCGCACCAGCGCCCAAATCGTGACGCCGAGGAGCCCGAGCACCAGGGCAGCTTGCGGCACCACGGCGGAAAACGGATAGAGCGGCGTGCCGTAGTCGAAAACCAGCGGATACGGCCACAACGCCAGCCGCAGGTAATGGATGATCGCGAAGCATTGCGTGGAGGCGTATTGCCACCCGGTGATGGCCGTGGCGAAACCCGCGGTGCCGCCGCGGCCGGCGGTGCCGGCCACCAGGAATGCGAGCAGCAGCCAGGTGCTGAACAAAGCGGCGTGGAATTGGCCGCGCTGCCGCCAGGCCTCGCGCCACGAGCCCGCGACAAAAGTGCGGTCGTAGAGCAGGACCAGCAGCGGTGCGGAGACCATGACCTCCTTGCTGCCCATACCGAGCAGGCACGCGGCGAAGGAGCCTACGAACCAGGCCCTGCTGTAGCGGCGGGCTATGACCGCCGTTTCCGAACCCGGCGGTCGCAGACCGCCGCTACAGGACTCCGCTTCCACCGCTCGCACAAAGCAGTAGAGCGTGAGCAGGTAGAAGAGGCCGCACAGGGATTCGACGCGCTGCACAATGTAGGTGACGGCCTCGGTCTGCAGCGGGTGCAACGCCCAGAGCGCGGCAATCGCGAAAGCCAGCGGCAGGGCGTCTTGACTGGAGGGCTCAGCTCCAGCTGAGCCGCGGCCCAGCTGGAGCTGGGCCCTCCACCTAAGTTCCAACGTGCGCCGCACCAGGCCGAGGAGAACGAGCGCTGCGGCGAAATGGATGGCGAGGTTGACGGCGTGATAGCCCCGCGGGTCGAGGCCGCCCGCGGTATAGTTCAGCGCGAGGGTGAGGTTGACCACGGGGCGGCCGCCCACGGTGCCGGCCTCGTCGCCGGGCAGGAGCAGCACGCGGTCCAGTTGCGCGGGGTAGCGAATGGTGGGGTTCTCCGAGATGGCCATGAGGTCGTCGAAGACCCAGGCGCCGCGGAAGCTCGTCACGTAGGCCGCGACGACGGCCAGGGCCAGCACGAGGCCGGCGACGGACGGGCGCAGAAAACCAGTGGGTGGCGGGGTGGCGTTCAAGGGGCACGATGAGCAAAACGCCCGGCCGGCCGGTGGCAATAACAGGTAGGGCGAGTCGTCCCGACGAGCCGCGGCTCATCCGGAGGATTCGCCCTACCCGCCAAAAAAAGCGCCCCGGCCGTGAGGCCGGGGCGCGGAGAGGAGAACGAAACCGGTTCGCTTAGAAGTCGAACGTGGTGGTCACGAAGTAGGACCGCGGATCCTTGATGCGGTATTGGGCGGGCGAGCCGTCCTGGTTGAACACGACGGCCTGGAGGCCGCCGCTTTCCATCACGTCACGCACGTTCAGCTGGATCTTCATGCGCACCTTGTCGGAGAAAATCTTCCGCGTGTAGGAGGCGAACAGGTCGAGCGAGTCGATCGCCGGCGTGTAGATCGGCTTGGTCAGGTCGGGGAACACGATGTTGGCCGTGGTCGCCGTCGGATGGGAGTAGGTGGTCGGATCGAGGAGGCTCTGGTAACCGGCGACCGCTTTGTCCTGCCAGTTATATTGGCCGCCGAAGGTGAAGCCCTTGAACCGGCCGGTCGAGACCGTGTAGCTCGACAGGATCGTGGTCGAGTATTGGCGCTCGTTGGCCGCCCGCGTGTTCTGCTGGGCGATGACCGGGAAGAGCACCGACTCCACGATGCCGGTGTAGGTTGAGGACGGGGTGCCGGTGGCGCCGAAGGAGTTCGACGGGGCGTCATTGAACGCCGACGCGGTGCCTTGGGGGAAGCCTTGGGTGAAGCCGTAACCGTTCCAGAAATTACCCAGGAACAGTTTATTGCCATCAAACCGGGTGATTTCGGTCGGGAGGTCGTTCGCCACGAGGGCTTGCCACAGGGGTTTGCGATAGGCGATCCACGCGGAAACCTCGGGGCCGACCTTGGAATACTGCGACTGCTGCTGACCGACCGTCCACTTGATGGTCCAGGCCTTGATCGGGTTGTAGGTCAGCTGGAGTTCCTTGCCCTTCGACTGGTTGCTTTCGGTCGAGTTGATGGAGCCGGCGCCGTAGTTGGGCCAGTTGTAGTCCTTGAGGGCGAAGGTGCCCCACTGCAGGTCGCGGATGGCATCCTGCTGGGCCTGGCTCAGCGGGTGGGTGGTGTTATTGTCGAAGTCGTTTTCCGTGGTCGGATTCTGGCCGCTGCGGATGCGGACGACGTATTCAGCCCAGCGCTTGGCGGAAGCGGTGTCGATGCGCTGCAAGCGGCCGACGACGGTGTTGGCGCCGTTGGAGATGGCATTCTCATTGGAGGCCTCATACCAGTTCAAGCGGGCGACGAGCTTGTTGTTGAACATCGCAATCTGGAAGCCGTAGTCCTTGCCCTTGCCGGACGGCTTGGGCAGCACCGTGTTGAAGAAGTCAACCTGGATGCCGGCCGGGGGATTGAAGTTGTCGGACGCGTTGTAGTGGAAGCCCAGGTTCCGGATGAAGTCGGCCACAATGCTGCCCTCGTTGGCGCGGCGCTCGATGCTCGCCCAGCCCTTGAAGGGGCGGGCGACGATGCCGCGGGTGCGGGTGGTGCCGCTGACGTTCAGCGGGGCGCCTTGGTGATTGGCGATGGCGGCATTGGCCACGCCGGCGGTGTAGGTGGTCGGGGTCGTCAGGGCGACGCCGCTGGAGTCACGGTTGTCGAAGGCGGTCAGGGTAACATCATCCTTGCGCCAGCCCATGGTCGGGATGAGGCGATCGTCCCAGACTTGGCCCTGCCAGGCGAAGCTCTTGCTATCCGTCTTGCGCGTGGCGACACCGTAATTGCCGCCGGCGATGAAGAGATTCATGGCGTAGGTCATGTCCGTCTTGGCCCAGCCACCGGTGTTCCAATTGTAGAAGTTCAGGGCCGAGTGCGTCGGGCCGCCGTAGCCGGGCTCGCCGACGGCCGTCAGGCCGCGGGTGACCGTGCCGGTCTGGTTCTGGCCGAGGTAAAAGATGCGCTGGAGGTTGGCCGCATTGCCCGCGAGGCTGAAGTTGTTTGGCGGCGTGGTGTTCAGGTTGGGGAGGAAGCGTCCGTCACCGCCCGTGTAGGAAAGGCGGTAGCGCAGGTTGTTTTTCCACTGATCCTGCGAGGACCAGAGGGCCAGGAACTGGTGCCGGCCGAGGAAGCGGGTCCAGCCATTGTGGTCGGTGAAGTCCAAGTTGTAGGAAAGCATGGCGCGCTTGTTGTCGTTGCTCTCCGGCAGGTAGAAAGTGTCAGCCTGCGAATCGAACACGTAGGGCGAGCCGTAATACGGGTTGGGCGAGCCATCGAGGTTCACCTTGTTGACGTCCACGTAGAGGCGCGGGGCCTGGTTGGCCTGGCCGAGGCCGTAGTGGGTATACTCCTCGAACTCCTGCCGGAACCAGCCGGCGTGGAACACCAGGTTTGGCAGCAGGATCTGGTCGAACTCGAGGTTCATCGTGTTGGCGCGCTGCGTGCCGTAGTTGTTGCCCGAGATGTTGTATTTCGTCCAATCGTAGATCGCCTTGTTGGTCAGGTGGGGCAGGATCCAGGTGCCGTAGCCGGTCGCGCCCGTGCTCACGGGGGGAATCGGAACGACGTCGGCGGCGGTCTGCACATACCGGGTGGCGACGAGGACGCGCTGGGCCTGGGTCTGGCCGGCCGCCGCCGGCAGGTTGCCGGTGACGCCATTGACCGTCACGCCAAAGGTGCCGGAGCCGTTGCTGGCGTTGGGCACCCAGAAGCCGACTTCCTGGCCCTTGTCGTAGAAGATCGTCTGGCGGGCGGCGAGGAAGGCGAGGCCCGGGATGTAGAATGGATTCGCCAGCGTGGCGGTGGGGACCGTGGTGAGGTTCGCGTCAGCGGAAGGGGTCACGCCGGCGACGAAGCGGGCGTCGAGGGTCGAGTTCAGGTAGGGCTGGCTGACCTTGTTGTTGTCCAGATAGGTGAAGATCTGCGTGGTCGGATCGAAGACCGGGCGGCCGGCGTTGAGCCAGGGCGTGACGCGATCCTGCGGGGGCAGGAAGTTCGGGCGGTTGTTGGCGTTGTCGTAGTGCTCCAGGCTGCCCGTGATGGTCGTCTTCGAAAAGGGCTTCCAGGTGATCGCGCCGTATTGGCGGCGATAGATGTCGGACGAGGGCTTCCGCTGGTAGCCGCGGGAATCATACAGCGCGGCGACGTAGACGGCGAGTTTGTCGCCGATCGGCACGTTCGTGTTCATGCTGACGCGCCAGGCGTCGAAGCTGCCGCCGCGCAGCTGCACCTGCGTGTGCTGCTGGCCGAGGACGGCCGAGGCGGACGACTGGTTGATGATACCGGCCGGGGCGCCCGTGCCGAAGAGCATCGAGTTCGGGCCGCGGCTGATTTCCACCGAGTTGGTGTTGTAGGAATCGAAGGCCAGGCGGGCGATCGTCGGGTAGTTGTTCTGTGCGGTGTCGACGCGGCCCAGGCCGCGGACGCGGTTGGCCGTCGCGATGCCGAAGGAGGAGCCGTCGTCACCACTGTAACCGCCGATGTTGTCGGTGAGGTTGTTGCGGTTGAGCGCGACCGGGGTGTAGGTGCTCGCGCCCTCCGTGTTGGCCTCGTAGCGGAACACGTCGTTGATATCGAGCGCGCCGGTGTCATCGAGCTGCTGCTTCGTCACGACCGTGATCGAGGCGGCGAGGTCGGAAATCTTGGAATTCATGCGGCTGCCCATGAGGGTGTTCTCCGCGTAGTAGCCGGAGTCCTTCTCGGTGGTGACCACGAACGGCGAGAGCACCAGCTTCTCGTCTTTCTTGCCCTCGTTGGTCGTCACGGGGACTTTCTTGGCGTCGGCATCGGCCTGGCCGGGCTGGTTCGCGGTTTGGGACCACGCCGCGGGCGCCATCGCCGTGAGGCAGGTCAGCGCCAGCAGGAGCCGGCGCGTTTGGGTAGCTTGGGGTGTTGGGTTCATGAGCATTCGGATCTGGGTTTTAGTTCAGACGAAAACAGGCGCGGCAAAACACGGGGTATGCAGCAGCTGCAGAGGGGCGTCAGGGTAGGGGGTGGGGCGGCAGAACAGGGATTCCACCGAGGGGTATGCCCTAATTACTGATATAAGATTGAACGACTTCAACGGGGTCGCGTTCTTACAGTAAGATGGAATTTCCGGAACATCGGGACGCCACGCAGCTGGCGGATTATCAGGCTCATTTCCAGTCATCCTGAGCGGTGCGAAGGATCCAGGATGATGTGCGCATGCCACTGGATTCTTCGCTGCGCTCAGAATGACAATCCCGGGTTCCGGCCAGCCGGTGCAACCGCGCGGGCTTATGACAGGATTCGCCCGGCGGCCGCGGTGGGCACAGTTCCGCTCGCAACGCGCGGATGCACCGCGTCACTGTGCCGGTCCCGCGCAAAAAACATGATTGCAAGGAGCGGCCCCGCGGCCCGTTGATTGTGCTTCCATGCACGGCGTGACCAAGGGGTTCCGCCGACCGCGTGGCACAGTTGAAGCTCTGCTTCCGCCCGCACACCTTTCCATGTCCCAACCGACCTCCTCCGCGCCCGCCGGCCGCCCCGGCAAGCAAGGCCTTTATGACCCGTGGTTCGAGCACGACGCCTGCGGCGTTGGCTTCATCGTGGACATGAAAGGACGCAAGTCGCACCGGATGGTCGCGGACGGCCTGCAGATTCTCCGCAACCTCGACCACCGCGGCGCGAGCGGCGCCGAGATCAACACCGGTGACGGCGCCGGCATCCTCCTCCAGGTCCCGCACAAGTTTTTCGCCGACGGCTGCAAGGCCTCCCTCCGCTTCACCCTCCCCGAGGCCGGCCAGTATGGCGTCGGCCTGATCTTCCTCCCGCGCAACGCCACCGTCCGCCGCAAGGTTGAGGAGAAGTTCGAGTCCGTCGTCCAAGCCGAGGGCTGCACCTTCCTCGGCTGGCGCACCGTGCCGGTCAAGAACGCCTCGCTGGGCGACACCGCGAAGTCCGCCGAGCCGTTCATGCGCCAGTGCTTCATCGCGCGCCCCGCCGACCTCGCCGACGAACTGGCCTTCGAGCGCAAGCTCTACGTCATCCGCAAGCGCGCTTACACCGCCATCCGCACCTCGACCATCGCCGGCGCCGAGGCGTGGTATGTCGCCAGCCTCTCGGCGCGCACCCTCGTCTACAAGGGCATGCTCACGACCGACCAGGTCGACAATTATTTCCCCGACCTGAAGCACCCGGCGATGGAGTCGGCCCTCGCGCTGGTCCATTCGCGTTTCTCGACGAACACCTTCCCGAGCTGGGAGCGCGCGCATCCTTACCGCTACCTCGCGCACAACGGCGAGATCAACACGCTCCGCGGCAATATCAACTGGATGCACGCCCGCCAGGCGCTCTTCGAGAGCCCGGCCTTCGGCGACGATATCAAGAAGATCCTCCCGATCGTGAACCCCAACGGTTCCGACTCGTCCATGTTCGACAACACCCTCGAGCTCCTCGTCCTCGCCGGCCGCCCGATGTCGCACGCGATGATGATGATGATCCCCGAGCCGTGGTCCAACCACGAGTCCATGGACCCGCAGCGCCGCGCGTTCTACCAATATCATTCCTGCCTGATGGAGCCGTGGGACGGCCCCGCCGCCATGGGCTTCACTGACGGCACCCAGATCGGCGCCATCCTCGACCGCAACGGCCTCCGCCCGTCGCGCTACTACGTCACGAAGCAGGGCACCGTTGTCATGGCCTCCGAGGCCGGCGTGCTCGATTTCCCGCCGGAGGACATCGTGCAGAAGGGCCGCCTCCAGCCGGGCCGCATGTTCCTCGTGGACACCGCCCAGGGCCGCATCATCGAGGACGAGGAGATCAAGCGCACCATCGCGGGCGCCCAGCCTTACCAGGAGTGGATCAAGCAGCACCTCGTCCACCTCAGCGACCTCCCCGAGGCGCCGGCCGTCGAGACGCCCGACCACGCCACGCTCCTCCAGCGCCAGATCGCGTTCGGCTACACCTTTGAGGACGAGCGCGTCATCATCGCCCCGATGGCCAAGGACGGCGTCGAGGCGATCGGCTCGATGGGCAACGACGCCGCGCTGGCGGTGCTCTCCAACAAGCCGCGCCTGCTCTACGATTATTTCAAGCAACTCTTCGCCCAGGTCACCAACCCGCCGATCGACTCGATCCGCGAGGAGATCGTCATCTCGCACGAGACGCGCCTTGGCTCCGAGGGCAACCTGCTCAACCCGCAGCCCACGGCCTGCCGTCGCGTCGAGTTGAAATGGCCCGTCCTCACCAACGAGGAGTTCGCGAAAATCCGCCGCACCAATCTTCCCGGCCTCAAGATGGGCGTGCTGCCCATCCTCTTCCGCGTCGCCCGCGGCGAGAAGGGCCTGGCCAAGTCCATGGAGGAGCTCTCCATGATGGCCCGCCGCATGATCGAGGAGGAGGAGGTCAACGTCCTCATCCTCTCCGACCGCGGCGTCACGAAGGAAGTCGCGCCGATCCCGTCGCTGCTCGCCGTCGCCGGCCTGCACCACTACCTCATCCGCGAGGGCCTGCGCACGCGCGTGTCGCTCATCATCGAGACCGGCGACGCCCGCGAGGTGCACCACATGGCGCTGCTCATCGGCTACGGCGCCTCCGCCATCAATCCCTACGTCGCGTTCGAGACGATCGACGACATGATCCGCGAGGGCATGCTCTCCGGCATCGACCACAAGAAGGCCTGCGCCAACTTCGTGAAGGCCGCCTCCAAGGGCGTCATCAAGGTCATGTCGAAGATGGGCATCTCCGCCATCCAGTCCTACCGCGGCGCCCAGGTTTTCGAGGCCCTCGGCCTGCGCCAGGATGTCGTCGACCACTACTTCACCTGGACTCCGACGCGCGTCGGCGGCATCGGCCTTGATGTCATCGCGCAGGAAGTCCTGCTGCGCCACAAGGCGGCTTACCCGGACCGCCAGGTCAACGGCCACGTGCTGCCCGTCGGCGGCCTCTACCAGTGGCGCTCCAGCGGCGAAGCCCATCTCTTCACGCCGGAGTCGGTGCACGCCTTGCAAAAGGCCGTCCGCCAGAATTCCAAGCCGGCTTACCAAGCTTACGCGAAGCTCGTGAACGAGCAGAGCGGCAAGCTCTGCACGCTGCGCTCGCTCCTCGACTTCCGGGCCGGCCCGGCGATCCCGCTCGAGGAAGTCGAGTCGATCGAGAAGATCATGAAGCGCTTCAAGACGGGCGCCATGTCCTACGGCTCCATCTCGAGCGAGGCTCACGAGACGCTCGCCATCGCCATGAACCGCATCGGCGGCAAGTCCAACACCGGCGAGGGCGGCGAGGATCCCGCGCGCTTCACCTGGACCAACGAGCTCGGCGATTCCAAGAACTCCGCCATCAAGCAGGTCGCCTCCGGCCGCTTCGGCGTCACGAGCGAATACCTCCAGAGCGCGAAGGAAATCCAGATCAAGATGGCCCAGGGCGCCAAGCCGGGCGAGGGCGGCCAGCTGCCGGGCACCAAGGTTTACCCGTGGGTCGCCAAGACCCGCGGCACCACCGCGGGCGTCGGCCTCATTTCCCCGCCGCCGCACCACGACATCTATTCCATCGAGGATCTCGCGGAGCTCATCCACGACCTCAAGAACGGCAACAAGGAGGCGCGCATCTCCGTGAAGCTCGTCTCCGAGGTCGGCGTCGGCACCATCGCCGCCGGCGTCGCCAAGGCCCACGCGGACGTCGTCCTCATCTCCGGTTATGACGGCGGCACCGGCGCCTCGCCGCAGACTTCCCTCCAGCACGCGGGCCTCCCGTGGGAACTCGGCCTCGCCGAGACGCACCAGACCCTCGTCCTCAACAATCTTCGCTCGCGCATCGCGGTCGAGACCGACGGCCAGCTCAAGACCGGCCGCGATGTCATCATCGCCGCCCTGCTCGGCGCCGAGGAGTTCGGCTTCGCCACCGCGCCGCTCGTCGCCACGGGCTGCATCATGATGCGCGTCTGCCATCTCAACACCTGCCCGGCCGGTGTCGCCACGCAGGACCCGCAGCTGCGCGCCAAGTTTGCCGGCAAGCCCGAGCATGTCGTGAACTTCATGAAGTTCATCGCCGAGGACATGCGCGAGCTCATGGCTTCGCTGGGCTTCCGCTCCATTGAGGAGATGATCGGCCGCACCGACCGCCTCGAGGCCCGCAAGGCCGTCGATCATTGGAAGGCCAAGGGCCTCGACTTCTCGAACATCCTCTACTCGCCGGACGTCGGCCCCGAGGTCGGCCGCTTCTGCTCGCAGAAGCAGGACCACGGCATCGACCGCTCCTACGACATGACCACGCTTCTCGCGCTCGCGCAGCCCGCGATCGCGAAGGGCGAGAAGGTCGTCGTCGAGCTCCCGATCCGCAACGTCAACCGCGTCACCGGCACCATCACCTCCGGCGAGATCACGAAGAAGCACGGCGCCAAGGGCCTCCCCGAGGACACGATTAAGTTCAAGTTCAAGGGCTCCGCGGGCCAGAGCTTCGGCGCGTTCGTCACGCGCGGCATGACGCTCTCCATCGAGGGCGACGCCAACGATTACTTCGGCAAGGGCCTCTCGGGCGGCAAGCTCATCATTTTCCCGGACGCGAAGGCGACCTTCAAGGCCGAGGAGAACATGATCATCGGCAACGTGGCCTTCTACGGCGCCAGCGCCGGCGAGGCTTACATCCGCGGCATGGCCGGCGAGCGCTTCGGCGTCCGCAACTCCGGCGCCACGGTCGTGGTCGAGGGCATCGGCGACAACGGCTGCGAATACATGACCGGCGGCCACGTCGTCGTGCTCGGTCGCGCCGGCCGCAACTTCGGCGCCGGCATGTCCGGCGGCATCGGCTACGTCCTCGACGAGGCGGGTGACTTCACCGGCCGCATCAACCAGCAGATGGTCGCGATCGAAAAGCTCACCGACGCCAAGGAAACCGCCGCCGTGAAGGCGATGATCCAAAAACACGTCGACTACACCAAGAGCGAGAAGGCCAAGGCCATCCTGGCGAACTGGGACGCCTTCGTCCCGAAGTTCGTCAAGGTGATGCCGAATGACTACAAGCGCATGCTGGCGGAAATCGCCCACGCCGAGGCGTCGGGCCTCACCGGCGACGAAGCCATCATGGCCGCCTTCGAAAAGAACGCCCGCGACACCTCGCGGGTTGGTGGAAACTGATCCAACCAATTCATGTTAACGCAAAGACGCCAAGACGCCAAGACGCAGAGAAGCCAAACCCCACCGAATTCCTAATTCCTTCCCTTTGCGCCTTCGCGCCTTTGCGTTAAAAATAGAATTTCTGCACCATGGGTAAACCTACCGGCTTCATCGAATACTTGCGCGAACTGCCCGTCGACCGCTCGCCGACGGCGCGCGTGGGCGATTACAAGGAGTTCCACGAGCACATGGACGAGAAGAAGCTGCGCACCCAAGGCGCGCGCTGCATGGATTGCGGCATTCCCTTCTGCCATACCGGCAAACTCATCAGCGGCATGGCGTCGGGCTGCCCGGTCAACAACCTGATCCCGGAGTGGAACGACCTCGTCTACCGCGGCCTCTGGCACGAGGCGCTCGACCGCCTGCACAAGACGAACAACTTCCCGGAGTTCACCGGCCGCGTCTGCCCGGCGCCGTGCGAAGGCTCGTGCGTCCTCGGCATCAACAACCCGCCGGTCACGATCAAGAACATCGAGAACTCCATCATCGACCGCGGCTGGGATGAGGGCTGGGTCGTCCCCGAGGCGCCCAAGGTCCGCACCGGCAAGACGGTCGCCGTCATCGGCTCCGGCCCCGCCGGCCTGTCCGCCGCCGCGCAGCTCAACCGCGCCGGCCACACCGTCACCGTCTTCGAGCGCGCCGACCGTCCGGGCGGCCTGCTCATGTATGGCATCCCGAACATGAAGCTGGATAAGAAGGAAGTCGTCCTGCGCCGCATCAAGCTCATGGAGGCGGAAGGCATCAAGTTCATCTGCAACGCCAGCGTCGGCACGGGCGACAAGGACAACGTCGAGCCCCAGATCTTCCTGAAGGAATACGACGCCACCGTCATCTGCACCGGCGCCACCCTGCCGCGCGATCTGCCGATCGAGGGCCGCAACCTGAAGGGCGTGCACTTCGCGATGGAGTTCCTCACGGCCAACACCAAGGCCGTGCTCGGCAACAACGGCGCCAGCCCGATCCTCGCCACCAGCAAGGACGTCGTCGTCATCGGCGGCGGCGACACCGGCACGGACTGCGTGGGCACCTCGATGCGCCACGGCTGCTCGAGCCTGCTGCAGATTGAAATTCTCCCCAAGCCGCCGCTGGAGCGGCAGGCCGACAATCCCTGGCCCGAGTGGCCGAAGACTTACAAGCTGGACTACGGGCAGGAAGAGGCCGCCGCGAAGTTCGGCGCCGATCCCCGCATTTATGTGACGACGGTGAAGAAGTTCATCGGCGACGCCGCCGGCAACGTGAAGGAACTCGTCACGGTCGAGATCAAGTGGGGCAAGAACGACAAGGGCCAGTTCGTGCCGCAGGAAGTCCCGGGCACGGAAAAGACCCGCCCCGCGCAACTCGTCCTCCTCGCCATGGGTTTCCTCGGACCGGAACAGCCGTTGCTCAAGGAACTCAACCTCGAGACCGACCCCCGCTCGAACATTAAAGCCGAGCACGAGAAGTATACTACTTCTCTCAAAGGCATCTTTGCCGCGGGTGACTGCCGCCGCGGCCAATCACTCGTCGTCTGGGCGATCAACGAAGGCCGTGGCGCGGCCCGTGAGTGTGATCGTTACCTGATGGGGTCGACCGACCTGCCCTGAAGAGTTTCACGCGAAGGCGCGAAGACGCGAAAGGTAGGGCGAGTCATCCTGACGAGCCATTCAAGGTGCTCCCCATAGAGCACCTTTTTATTCCCTTTGGGTCAAATACCCCGGGGCTTGCCCCGGCTTGGATGGAGGGGAAGGGGGGTATCGTCTGCTGCATACCCTCCCGGCGCAACAGCACGAGCAAACGCCGGTAGCCCCAGCGCCGTCGCACTGCGGCATGACGCCGCAGCGCGGAGCGCACGGGCTGCTCGTTCCGTCGGCCGTGGGACTGGTAGTAGTAGCTGCTCACGGCCAGGTACAGCGAGCCCGCAGGCTCGGGCCCCGCTGGTCGGGTAGCGCTGAAGGCGGGAGTCAGCTCTGACCAGCTTGCAAGTTATGAGCTAGGGCGTGTCCCGTTGCCCTGGGCATCCGGTTACCGCCTTTGCGAAGTTTTGAATATCGGGCAGGATTGGTTAGCCACCGGCGAGGGTGAACGCGACCTGTTCGTAAGCTTGAGCCTTTCCCAGCAGGACGCCAACGAACTGGGCAAATTTTCCTCGGTGTTTTCTGGCAAATATGCGGGCGATCTATCCGCTATTCGCAGGGGGGCTTTGGCTAGCGCGGATACCGCGATAGAATCGTTGAAATATCTAGGTCTGTTAGTGAAGCGGATCAATACTGACTCCAAGTTGAGGGAAAAAGTCAGGGGCGATCCCCGCTGGATGGCGCTGCTCAAGGAAGCGGAGGAAACATACTTAGCAGCCGTTAAGGCCTTGGGTGGGGAAAAAAAGAGGCGAATGAAGATCGAGACCAAACTACGATAGTCAGGCACTGCAACAAGGCATGGAGTTCAAAGAAATAGATTTAAGCGTTCAGTTTCTCTCGATGCTCCATTGGCTCTTCGATTTCAGCGTGAACGCCCTGGTGAGCGTGGTAACCGGCGCATACACAGGCTTGGTCGTGACCAAATACGTCACATTCACCACCCAACGGGAAAACGCCCGCGTGAGGCTCTACCAACTCGGCGCCGTGATGAACGAAACCATCAGTCTTACAATTGAGTCGCAGGCCCAGTTAAAGTTCATGTCGCTCTTCCTGACCGAAGGTAGCTTCCTTAAAGCCGAAGGCCACAACGCCGTTGCTGTGCGCTTGATGCACCTTTGCAAGGCCGTGGAAGGCGACATGCTTGAGCTCTGGCGCCGGATAAAAGCCGCAGAGAGACTGAATGACGCCGGCGCAGTCGCGCTGCACCTCGGGCAAATCACGAACATTATCAACGGATGCAGCGAGGAACTCGATGATTTGCGCCCCGACTGGCTGGTTATCCTCTTCGGGAAGAAACTGGGCCATCTCCTGGGCAATGCGTGGATCTCGTTCTGCTCCTATCTGGAAGGAACAGGCGAGCTGAGAAAGAAATAGCAGGCGAGGACCACGCTCGCTCACGAAATGATCTGGGGCGGCTCACGCACGCAGCGGGTCAGACTATAACTCGGTTTGCATGCCCTGTGCCAGGCCTCTGCAGTCGCTGATTAGGGAAATGCTTAACACCCGTCGTTCACGGAATAAATGTCTGCTTTCTGCGACTGCGTCGCGGTGCTGCAGCGACTTACGATTCTGTGCTCCTGGAGCGAAGTAGTCAGAATCAAAAAACGATCTGCTCGGCGCGGCTGATTCATAAATACTTGATGAGCCACTTGCTTCCGTTTCCTGCCGGGTGCTTCTACCTTTTTCAAGAAGCAGACATTTCTTCCGCTAACCAACAGTCCAAACCTTGAGTTGGTGCCCGGGGTGGGGGTCGAACCCACAAGACATCGCTGTCGGTAGATTTTGAGTCTACTGCGTCTGCCAATTCCGCCACCCGGGCGCTAACTGAGGCGCGAAACAAAGCCGGCGCCCGCCCAAAGTAAA
>JANYAM010000089.1 GCA_025361365.1 Opitutus sp.
GGAAAGATGATGCGCTTCTTGTATTTCGCGCACTGGCGGACGACGGCGAGGTTGGACTCGAAATCGAGTTCGAAGACGCGGAGCGGATCCTTGACGTATTGCGCCGGGTTGGCGATGGCGACGAGCGGGATGACGGCGTCGCACTTCTTGACGTGATACTCGATCCACTCGTGGGAGATCATGACGTCGCCCTCGACGAACTTGAAGCGCGGGTTGCCGAGCGAGTCGCCCAGCTTGTGGTCGCCGACGTCCATGCCGTAGACCTCCCAGTCTTTCTTCTTGAGGATCGCGTGGGTGAGGGAGCTGCCAATGAAACCGTTGGCGCCGAGGATGAGGACCTTGAGTGGCATGGTGAGAGTAGGGTTAGAGAATTTGGCCGGGTTGCAATGTTTGCGGAGCCCCGCGCCATTCGGTGCGGGTGAATTCGAGGGCGCCGTCGCCGGTGGCGACGACGAGCGGGGCGATGGAAAGGATTTCCCCCGGCCGGCCGCGGCGGCCCGCCGTCGCCGGGGAATCCGGCTCGGCCCACCAGAGCATGAGCCGCGCGCCGCCCACGTCGGTGAAGGCGCCCGGATACGGATCGGTGACGGCGCGGATGAGGTTGAAGATCTGTCGCGTGGTCTGCGTCCAGACGACGCGGCCGTCGTCCGGCTTGCGGCCGCCGAAATAGGTGGCCTGCGCGTCGTCCTGCGGCGTCTCCTTCGCGGTGCCGGCGAGCAGGGCGTTGATCTGGCGGGCGAGGACGGCGCGGGCGCACGGCAGGACCTTGCGGAAGGCCTGTTCGGCGGTATCGCGCGGGCCGATCTCCACCCCCTCCTGGTCCACGATGGCGCCGGCGTCGGCTTTCTTGACCATGCGGTGGAGCGTCATGCCGATGCGCGGCTCGCCGTGAAGGACGGCCCAATTGATCGGGGCGCGGCCGCGGTATTTCGGGAGCAAGGAACCGTGCATGTTGAATGCGCCGAGCCGGGGCAAAGCGAGGACCTGCGGGCTGATCATGTTCCGATAGTAGACGGACAGGATCAGCTCCGGCGCGAGCAGCGCGATGCGCTCCATCCACTCGGGCGTGTTGGCGTTGGCCGGCGTGTGGACCGGGACGCCCTTCGCCCGCGCGGCGACGGCGGGGGTCTTGAACCAGATTTTCTCCGCGGGGTTGTCCTCGTGGGTGATGAGCGCCACGACGTTGGCGCCGCGCTCCAGCAGCAGCGAGAGGCACTCGTAGCCGACCTCGCTGTAGCCGAAGAAAATGATGCGAGGCCGGTTCATTCCTTGGTTTCGAGGATCTGGCTCACGAAATAACGCTGGCGGGCCCGGACCACCTGGTAGGTGCGGCCGATGTATTCACCGATGAGGCCGATGCCGACCATGCAGACGCTTAGCAGAAAGAACACGATGCCAAACAGGGTGAACACGCCCTCGGCCTCCGCGCCGAGGAAGATGCGGCGGTAGGCCAGGATGAGCACGAGCAGCAGGCTGCCGCCGGCGCACAGGCCCGCGAACATCGTGAAATACTGCAGCGGCGCGAGGGAGAAGCCGGTGATCAGGTCGAAGTTCAGGCGGATGAGCGAATAGAACGAATAGTTCGAGACGCCGGCGTGCCGCTCCTCGTGCTTCACGCCGACTTCGCCGGGGTTGCTGGAGAAGCTGTAGGCGAGGGCGGGGATGAAGGTGTTGATGGCCCCGCTGCGCACGATGGCGTCGATGACCGCGCGGGAGTAGGCGCGGAGCATGCAGCCCTGGTCTGTCATCTGGATGCTCGTGGTTTTCTCGCGCACGAAGTTGATGAGCTTCGACGCATAGGTGCGGAACAAGGAGTCCTGGCGGTTCAGCCGGTAACCGCCGACGTAGTCGTGGCCGGCGGCTATCTGCTCGAGGAGATTCGGGATTTCCTCAGGCGGGTTCTGGAGGTCG
Source organism: Opitutus sp. (assembly GCA_025361365.1). Classification (GTDB taxonomy): domain Bacteria; phylum Verrucomicrobiota; class Verrucomicrobiia; order Opitutales; family Opitutaceae; genus Lacunisphaera. Next base: position 1,912 of record JANYAM010000089.1, read on the forward strand.
GCATCGAGCGTGATGATCACGTCGCCGCGCACCCGCTCGAAGGCCGCCATGATCGCCATGTGCTGGCCGTAGTTGGCGTTGAAATTGATGACCCGGGTCACGTCCGGCCGGGCGGCGTGCTGCGCCGTGAGCAGGGCGAAGGAATTGTCGGCGCTCCCGTCGTTGGTGAAGATGACCTCGTAGCTGCGGCCGAGGGCGTCGAGCACCGGGTAGAGGCGGGCGAAAAGCACGGGCAGGTTGAGCGCCTCGTTGTAGACGGGGATCACCACGGAAAGCTGGCGGGAAAGGGCAGTGCTCATCAGTTGGCGTGCTGTTGGAGGAGGGTCGTGAGCGTGGTGGTGACGCGCGCCACGTCGCTCCGCGCCATGGCGGAGAAAAGCGGCAGCGTCAGGAGGTTGCGCCCGGCGTATTCGGCGTGGGGAAAGTCGCCGTCCTTCCAGCCGAGCCGGCGGTAGAGGGCGAAACGATGGATCGCCGGGTAGTGCACGCCGGTGCCGATGCCCGCGGCATGCATCAGCCCCATGAGCTCGGCCCGCTTGAGCCGGAGGCGCGCCTCGGGCAGGAGGACCTGGAACATGTGCCAGTTGCTCTGCGTGTAATCGGCGACGGGCAGGCCGAGGCCGGCCGGACCGGCTTGCCGCGCGGTGAACTCGTCGAAGTAGGCCCGGGCCAGGTCGCGGCGCTTCTGGGTGAACTCCGCCAGCCGGATCAGCTGGCCGAGGCCGACGCGGGCCGCGACATCGGTCAGGTTGAACTTCCCGCCCGCGAAC
>JANYAM010000096.1 GCA_025361365.1 Opitutus sp.
TTGGCCTCGAACTCGGCGCGCAGTTTGTCGGTCTCCGCGCGGGCGGCCGTCGCGGCGGCGTCCTCCAGCGTCCAATCGCGCTGCACGGGGCGGCGGGCGAGGCCGGTGAAGGCCAGCTGGTTGTCGGCGGCGGTGTGGAAATTGATGATTTCCCACTGCTCCTGCCCGAGGTCGTTGATAAATTTCTCCATCAGGGCCGGGGAGGCGAATCCGCCTTTGCCGCTGCTGATGACTTTGTATTCCCAGTTGGCCATATGAGCTGCAAGGCATCCCCCATCACCTCCCCCGACGCCAGCCTATTCTGGCCTCCGCCTCCTCCGCCGTCTGCTTGACGATATGAACTATCTGCCGCTTGTGCCGGCGCCGGGATGCGCCAGAGTGACGGCGATGACCACGCCCATCCTGCTTCGCCCCCTCCTTGCCTCCTTTCTGCTCCTCACCGCCGCGGCCCGCGCCGCACTGCCGGCCCCCGACGCGGACGACGGCGGCATCAGCCTGCCGCCGGGTTTCCGCGCGGTGGTGGTCGCCGACAACCTCGTCATCGACCAGACGTCCGGCAAAAACACCGACCGCCTCCGCTTCCTCGCCGTCGCACCCAACGGCGACATCTACGCCAAGCTGCACCACGGCAAGATCCTCGCGCTGCGCGACACGGACGGCGACGGCCGCGCGGATGTCATCAAGGAATTCGGCCCCGGCGACGGCGGCACGCACATCATGTTTCATCACGGCTACCTTTACCACTCGAGTCGCACCGCCGTTTACCGCTACAAATACATCCCCGGCGAACTCGTCCCGTCGAGCCCGCTCGAGGTGATTGTGCACGACCTGCCCGCGGAAAAGGACCATGACGCCAAGGCCTTCGCCTTCGACGACAGCGGCCACCTGATCGTCGAGGTTGGCTCGCCCTACAACGTCTACAGCAAACCCGACCGCCAGTTCGGCGCCAAGGGTTACTCGGACGAGGAGGTTGCCAAGTTCCAGCAGACCTACGGCGGCTTCTGGAGCTTCGATCCCGACAAGCCCAACCAGACCCAGGCTGACGGGGTGCGCTACTCGACCGGCCACCGCCACAGCCTCGCGCTCGTCTGGCAGCCGGCCTCCAAGAATTTCTTCATGACGATGATGGGGCGCGACAACCTGAACATCGTCGATCCCGAGCACTACGACGCCCTCGACAACGCCGAGCGCGACGCCGAGGAATTCCACCTGCTGAAGCCGGGCGTCAACCTCGGCTGGCCCTTCACCTACTGGGACCCGATCAAGCAGGTCCGCATGCGCGCCCCGGAATACGGCGGCGACAACCACCGGCGTGACGACAACCCGGCGTTCGACCGGCCGCTCCTCGCTTTTCCCGCGCACTGGGCGCCGCTGCAGATGTGTCTGTATGACGGCACGCAGTTCCCCGAAAAATACCGCGGCGGCATGTTCCTCGCCTTCCACGGTTCATGGAACCGCGCGCCGCGCGCCCAGGCCGGCTACAAGGTGGTCTTCATTCCCTTCGGCGCCGACGGCCTCCCCACCGGCGACACGGCGCACGGCGCCGGGAATTACCAGGATTTCGCCACGGGGTTCCCGGGCGTGGATTATTTCGTCAACACCCGCGACGCCCGCTACCGCCCCAGCGGCGTCACCACCGGCCCCGACGGTTCGCTCTATATAAGTGAGACCGAGCGCGGCCGCATCTGGCGCGTGATCTACACGGGCGAGACCATGCCCGCCGCCACTCGGCCTCCTGCGCCGGCCACGGCCCCCGCCGCCAAGCCGCTGGTGGGTTTGGAGACGCCCGGCGGCAAAACCTTCGCCCAGATTTGCGCCGCCTGCCACATGCCTGACGGCCGCGGCGTGGCGGGCATGCAACCCTCGCTGGCGGGCAGCGCCGTCGTCGCCGGCGACCCGGCGCGCCTGATCAATGCCCTCCTGCAAGGTCCGGCTGCCGTGCTGTCGCCCGAGCGCGAGAAATTTCCAGTCGTCATGCCGCCTTATGGAATGGCGATGAGTGACGCCGACGTCGCCGCCGTAATCAATTTCCTGCGCCGGAACTTCGCCGCCAACGCCTCCTCCGTCACGGCCGAACAAGTGGCGGCGCTGCGCCCCAAGCCGTGAGGCCGGCCGGTCCCCGGCTTCTTTTCTTCCTGCTGGCCCCCGTCCTGGGCGCCCAGACGATCGTCCTCGACCCGGTCGCGGTGACCGCGACCCGCGCCGCGCAGCCCGCGACGGCGGTGCCGTTCTCCCTCGTGATCCTCGACGGTGCGGACCTGCGCACCGCGCCCACGGTTACGCTCGACGGCGCGCTGCGCAGTGTGCCGGGCTTCAGCTTGTTCCGGCGCAGCGACAGCCTGACCGCCAACCCGACCGCGCAGGGCGTCTCGCTCCGCGGGCTCGGACCCAGCGGCGCCAGCCGGTCGCTCGTGCTGCTCGACGGCGTGCCGCTCAACGATCCT
>JANYAM010000124.1 GCA_025361365.1 Opitutus sp.
GCTCCGCATCATCACCACCGAGGGCAAGCGCGCCACCGCCACTTACGCCCTCGAGTCCACCAAGCGCATCCTCGCCTATTACAACGAATATTTCGGCGTCCGCTACCCGCTGCCCAAGCTCGACCAGATCGCCGTGCCCAACGCCTTCGCCACCTTCGGCGCCATGGAAAACTGGGGCTGCATCACCTACATCGACACTGCGCTGCTCTTTGACCCGGTGAACTCCTCACAGGAGCGCCGCGAGCGGATCTTCGCCGTCATCGCCCACGAGATGGCGCACCAGTGGTTCGGCGACCTCGTCACGATGGCGTGGTGGGACAACCTCTGGCTCAACGAGGGCTTCGCCTCGTGGATGGGCACCAAGGCCAGCGATGCGCTCAATCCCGACTGGCAACTCTGGGTCCGCGCCGCCGAGGCCAAGGAAGGCGCGATGGGGCTCGACGCCCGCAAGACCACGCACCCGATCCAGCGGCCCATCGCCAACGAGAGCCAGGCCAACGACGCCTTCGACGCCATCTCCTACCAGAAGGGCCAGGGCTTCCTCCGCATGCTCGAGGCCTACCTCGGGCCTGACACCTTCCGCGCCGGCCTCCACCGGTATGTCGACCAGCACAAGTATTCCAACAGCACCACCGCCGACCTCTGGGCCGCGCTGGGCGAGGCCTCGGGCAAGCCCGTTGTCTCCATGGCCGCCGGCTGGACCGAGCAACCCGGTTTCCCGATCGTGCTCGTCTCCGCCGTCGGCAGCGGCGCGACGCGCGGCCTCCGGCTCGAGCAATCCCGTTTCACCGTCAACGACCCCGCCGCCACGCCGCTCACGTGGAAGATTCCCGTCACGCTTGCCAACACCGCGAATCTTTCCGCCGCCACCGTGACGCTGCTGGAGAAGGAGCCCATTACCGTGCCCTGGCCCGCCGGCACCGGCACGCCCAAGGCCAATCTCCACAACACGGGTTTCTATCGCGTGCTCTACGACGATGCGCTGGGTGACGCCCTGCGCCGCGAGATCACCACGCTGCCCGTCACCGACCAGCTCAATGTGCTCGGCGACACCTGGGCGCTGGTCGAGGCCGGCCGGCAGCCCGCGACCGCGTGGCTCGGCTTGGCCGAGCAATTGCGCGCCAGCCCGAGCCAACCGGTGTGGGAGCATCTCCTGGAAAAATTGATACTGATCGACCGCCTCCAGTTCGACCAGCCCGGCCGGCGCGCCTACCAAGCTTGGGCCTGCCAGCTGCTGACCCCCAAGCTCGCCCAGTTGGGTTGGGACGCCAAGCCGGCCGAACCGGCCCTCGATGCCACGCTGCGCGCCAAGGTGGTCGACGTCCTCGGCAATTTCGGCGACCGCGCCACCGTCGAGGAGTGCACGCGCCGCTTCCAGGCCTACCTCGCCAATCCCGCCAGCCTGCCCGGCAACGTGCGCGGCTCCGTGTTCGATGTCGTCGGCCGTTACGCCACGCCCGAGACCTACGAGCAACTGCACACCCTGGCACGCGCCGCCAAGACCACCGAGGAGAAGCGCCGCGCTTACGGCGGCATGCAAGCCGCGCTCGATCCGGCGCTCGCCACCAAGACACTGGCCCTCGCGCTCGGCGACGAGATGTCCGCCACCGAGGCTTCGCGCAATGTCGCGGCGGTCGCGAACAACGAACATGCCGACCTCGCCTGGGAATTCACCAAGGCCCACACCGACGAACTGTTCAAGCGCACCACCTTCTTCGGTCGCAATGTCTTCCTCCCCGCCATCGCCCGCGCCTCCTCGGACGCCACCCGCGCCACGGAGCTCGAGGACTACGTGCGCCAGAAGCTGCCGGCCGACGCCTTCGCCGAGGCCGCCAAGGGTTCCGACCTCATCCGTCTTCGCGCCCTGGTGAAAAAGCGCGAGCTCCCCGCGATCGACGCGTGGATCAAGGAACGCGTCAAGTTGCCCGAATAACAAAGCTGCTTTCCCCGATCTTTTGTAGGAGCCTGCTTGCAGGCGATTCGCCGCGTTCGGGTCGCCTGCAAGCAGGCTCCTACAAGAATACGCGGCCCATGATCAAACTCCGCGCCAAACTCTACCAGGTCGCGCTCGTCCGCTGGGTCGACGTGCCGAAGGCGGCCGTCGCCCCGCTCGCTCTGACTCCCGCCGACATCAAGGGTGCGATCAAGGGCTGGAACGCCCTGCTCCGGTTCAACGACGACCTCGACCGCGTCACGCTGTTCGCCAGCAGCAAGCGCGGCCACCTCAAGTTCGCCTTCAAGGTCGAGCTGCTGAAGGCCGCGGGGGTCGATGCGGGCGACAGCGTGGAGTTCACGCTTGGGCGCGACACCGCCTCGCGCGAACCGGAGTTGCCCGATGAGATGGCGCGCGTGTTCCGTACGCGCCCCGAGTTGCGCGAGCGCTTGATGAAACACAGCGTCGCGATGCGCCGGCAGATTGTCCGCTACATCGAGCAGGCGAAGAGCCCTGAAGTCCGCGCGAAACGCTGCTGGATCTTCCTCGAGCGGCTGGCCGAGACCGGCAAGCTCGGCGGCAGTTAGTCCCGTTTTTATCGTGGAGGGCCCAGCTCCAGCTGGACCGCGTGTGCTCAAGCGATGCCGCGTTCGCGGCCCAGCTGGAGCTGGGCCCTCCAATGAACTGGTCACCCGACACACTCCGCCTCATTCGCCATCAGCACAGCGCGAAACTAGCCACCCGGCCCATGGCGCGAACGGGAAACCGGGATATGGTTGAGGCGCCATGAATGACTGCTGCCCAACCATCCCGCTGACCGCTTCACCCGCGGTTTCGGCCAAGACTCCCGCCGCTCGCGGGTTGTTCGCCTCGCTCGAACGGCTCATCAACACCGCCGGCTTCGTGTCGGTGGATTTGACCGACACCATTTTCGCGTCCTTGCCGCGCTCCGACGGCGCGCCCTACGAGGCCGTCGTGCGGACTAATTGTTCGGAATGAAGCCCTCGCCCTTCGGGTCGAACAGCTTCTTCGCGTAGAACGGCACGTATTGGGTGATGCCCAGCACGCCGAGCACGAAGAGGCTGTCGCGATAGGGTCCGCCGAGGAAGATGCCAAGGATGCCGCAGGCCTCGGCCAGCACCACGCCGATGATGAAGGACACAAACGCGCGGTTGGGGTCCGTGGCGCGCGGCAGCACCAGCCAGCGGAGGACAATGCTCACGAACAACGGCACGACCCCGATGAGGCCAGTCAGGGAATTGTTCGCGGAGGGCGCCGGCAGCGGCTTGCCGCCCACGAGGAAAAAATAAATCAGCACCAGGCCGGTGAGGATGGAGCCCCACACTATCCACCAGACCAGCAGGCGGGCCTTGATCCTCTGGTTATCGTAACCGGGCATCATGCGCCGATGGGGTGCCAGGTCGTCTTGAACTCGAGGTGGTCGCGGAGCTCGTAGAGGCTCTGCGCCTTGTCGGAGAACCAGTCCACCGGCTCCTCGGCCTTGGTGAGCTTCACGCGCTTCACGCTGTCGGCGGCGCCGAGTTTGAGGGCTTTGCGCTCCTCGGCGTTCGCCACGCCGGCAATGGCGCGGAGATGCGTGTGGGTGGCGAAAGTCGGCACCATTTCCTTGCGGAAGCCGGTGAGCAGGTTGACCACGCCACCGGGCAGGTCGCTCGTGGCGAGCATCTCGCCGAGCACGATGGCCGGATAAGGCTGCGCGGTGGAGGCGAGCGCGACGACCGTGTTGCCGCTCGTGATGGCCGGGGCGATGAGTGACATGAGGGCGAGCAGCGGAGCCCCCTCGGGCGCGAGCAAGCCGATGATACCCATGGGCTCGGTGACCGTGAAGTTGAAGTGCGGCGAGGCGACGGGGTTCACGTTGCCGAGCACCTGCTCATATTTGTCAGCCCAACCGGCGTAATAGATGATCCGGTCGATCGTCGCGGTGATTTCCTTCGCGGCCGAGGATTTCGACGCACCACCGACGGCAAGGGCGTCGGCCATGTCGGATTTGCGCGCCTCGAGCATCTCAGCGAGGCGGTAGATGATCTGGCCACGGTTATAGGGCGTGCGCTTGGCCCAACCCGGGCCGGCCTTGGCGGCGGCCTCGACGGCGTTGCGCAGGTCCTTGCGGGTGCACTGCGGGATGTTGGCGAAGAAGTTGCCGGTGGCGTCCTTCAGCGGAAAGGTGCGCGCGCTCTCGGAGCGGATGAACGCGCCGCCGACGTAAACCTTGGGAGTCTTGGTGATGGGCAGACGGGACATGGGAGGAATCGGTTAAACTCAGGCCGCGGCGGCGGGTTCGTCGCCCTGCAGGTAGGATTTTTCTTTATAGGCCTTGGCGACGAAGACGTAGAACGCCACGCAGCCGATCGAGAGCGCGGCGAAGAAGTTGTAGTAGGCCGCGCCGTGCAGTTTCACGGTGCCGTCGGGATTGGCGATGAACACATGGACGAGTGCCGTGAACAGGTTGCCGGCGGAAACCGCGAGCAGGTAGATGGCCTGCACCATCGCCTTCATATGCTTCGGCGCCTGGGTGTAGGCAAACTCGAGGCCGGTGATCGAAACCATCACCTCGCCCGCCGAGAGCAGGGCGTAGGCGGGCAGCTGCCAGCCGATGCTGGGCTTCAGGCCGGCGGCGATCTGCGTCTCGATCCAGGCGCTGACGAGGAACGAGAGCCCGGTGACAATCAACCCGAGGCCGATCTTCCGCAGCGAGGTGAGCGCCCAGACCTTGTTGATCGCGGGATAGATGACGTATTGAAACAGCGGGATGAACGCCAGGATCATGATGGCGTTGAGCGCCTGGATTTGAGCCGCGAGCCAGTCGATGCCGGCGAAGTGCAGGTTCATCTTCTGCGCCTGCGTCACCCACTCGCCACCGCTCTGATCCCAGAGCGACCAGAACACGGCGACAAACGCGAAGATGATCGCGATGCGCCCGAGGGTGGCGAAGCCCTCGGCGTTGAAGGTGTCGCGCAGGAACGTTTTCCCGCCCGGCGGGATGTGCGCGTATTTGTGGCGGCCGCTCCAGAAGATAATCGTCGCGAGCAGCATCAGGCCGGCCGGCACGCCGAACGCGAGGGCGGGGCCGGATTTGTCGAGCAACACCGGGATGAGCAGGATCGAGAAGAACGAGCCGAAGTTCACCGAGAAATAAAACCAGCCGAAGGCGCGGGCGAGCAGGTGCTGGTTGCCGGCGCCAAACTGGTCGCCGACATGCGAGGAGACGCAGGGCTTGATGCCCCCCGCGCCGATCGCGATGAGCGTGAGGCCGAGCGTCAGCCCGAGCCGCGTGTGGTCAAACGCCAGCACCAGGCTGCCGAGGCAGTAGACCAGCGAGAGGCGGATGATCATGTTGTATTTGCCCCAGAAGGCATCGGAGATGATCGCGCCGATCGCCGGGAAGAAATAGTTGGCGGAGAGGAACAGGTGATACCACTTGTTCGCATCGTTCTCGGTCATCGGCGCCAGCGTGCCGCTGCGGTCGACGAGATACTTCGTCATAAACACGACGAGGACGGCGCGCATCCCGTAGAAGTTGAACCGCTCGGCCGCCTCGTTGCCCACGATGTAGGGGATGCCCGGGGGCATCGTGGTCAGCTTCTGCGGGGCGGTGAGATACGGGGGGTGAGCCATATTTTGGACAGAATTAACAAAATGAACGGAATGAGATCCAAATCCTGTTCAGGGTGTTTCTGGAAATTCTGTTCATTCTGTCTAAACTCAGACGAGTTTACAGTAGTCGAGCAGGCCCTGGCGGCCACCCTCGCGGCCGAAGCCGGACTCCTTGTAGCCGCCGAAGGGCGACGTGGGGTCGAACTTGTTGTAGGTGTTGGCCCAGACGACGCCGGCCTTGAGCTCGGTGGACATCTTCAGGATGCGCGAGCCCTTGTCGGTCCACACGCCGGCGCTGAGGCCGTAGGCGGTGTTGTTGGCCTTCTCCACCGCTTCCTCGAGCGTGCGGAACGTCAGGATGCTGAGCACCGGCCCGAAGATTTCCTCGCGGGCAATGCGGTGGCTCATCGAGACGCCGGAGAACAGCGTCGGGCGGAAATAATAGCCTTTGGTGGGCAGCTTGCAGGGCGCTTGGTAAAGCGTCGCGCCTTCCTTCACGCCGGCCGCGACGAGCCGTTCGATTGTGCCGAGCTGTTCCTTCGAGTTGATCGCGCCGACGTCGGTGTTCTTGTCGAGCGGGTCGCCGACGCGCAGCGTCTTGAGGCGGGTTTTGAGTTTCGCAAGGATCTCGGCGGCGACGGTCTCCTGCACGAGCAGGCGCGAGCCGGCGCAGCACACGTGGCCCTGGTTGAAGAAAATGCCGTTGATGATGCCCTCGACCGCCTGGTCGATCGGCGCGTCGTCGAACACGATGTTCGCCGCCTTGCCGCCGAGTTCCATGGTCATCTTCTTGTCAGTGCCGGCCAGCGACCGCATGATGATCTTGCCCACCTCGGTCGAGCCGGTGAAGGCTACCTTGGCCGCGGTCGGGTGGTTCATGATCGCCGCGCCGGTGTCGCCAAAACCGGTGACGATGTTGACGACGCCCGCGGGCAGGCCGGCGTCCATGAAAATCTCGGCGAGTTTCAGCGCAGTGATGCTGGTGGTCTCGGCCGGCTTGATGACAACGGTGTTGCCCATCGCCAGCGCGGGCGCGAGCTTCCACGCCATCATCAGCAGCGGGAAATTCCACGGGATAACCTGGCCGACGACGCCGAGCGGCGCGACCTTCCGGCCGGGCGCCACGTAGTCGAGCTTGTCGGCCCAGCCGGCGTGGTAGAAGAAATGCGCCGCGGCCATCGGGATGTCGAAATCGCGCGACTCCTTGATCGGCTTGCCGCCGTCCATCGTCTCGGCCACGGCGAACTCGCGGGCGCGGTCCTGCAGCAGGCGGGCGATGCGGTAGATGTATTTGGCGCGCTCCTTGCCGGGCATCTTGCCCCAGACATTGTCTGAGGCCTTCTTCGCCGCGGCGTAGGCGGCGTCGACATCGGCCGCGCTGCCGTGGGCGATCTCGGCGAGCTTGGATTCATTGGCCGGGTTGATGGAGTCGAAATACTTGCCGGAGGCCGGGGCGACGAACTTGCCGCCGATGAAGAGATCGTAGCGGGCCTTCAGTTTCGGGTCGGCCGTCTCCGGGGCCGGATCGTATTCCCAGAGATCACCGAAGATCAGCTCGGGAGCAGGACGACCCAGGTGGCGCGAGGCCGGGCGTTTGTTGGCGGTCAGAGTGGGCATGGAGAGAAGAGGTTAACCACGAATGGACACGAATTCACACGGATGGGTCAGAGCACGATTCTCTCCCACTCCAATTTTGCGCGTTTAAAATTAAAGATCAGACCGACCCGTAGTCCGGTAATGCGCAGGTAATTCAACATCTGCCCGCGTTCATGGTCAGTGATACGATCTATTACCTTGGCATCGATAATCACCGCATCATCTGCAATCAAATCTGGAATATACTCCCCGACCTGACGCGCTTTAAAAAGAATCGGAAATGAGGCCTGTTGTCGAACCGCTATGCTGGAATCTTGAAAAGCCAGAACCAAGGCGTTCTCATAGGGCTTCTCGTGCAGTCCATGGCCCATCTCCTTGATCACGTCAAAGGCACACCCCACGATCCTGAACACCAGGTCGCGGTGCAGAAGGTTGTCTTCTGATTCGTGTCTATTCGTGTCCATTCGTGGTTCTAAAATCAGTAGCTTTCGGCGGCCTCGCTGAAATAATACGGGGCCTGGTAGGCGCCGGTGCGCTCCTTCTCGATCTGGCGGAGCAGGTCGTTGAGCAGCGAGGAGGCACCGAAGCGGTAGCGGGTGTTATTGAGCCACTCGTCGCCGAGCGTCTCCTTGACGGCAATGAGGAACTGGAGCGCCTGCTTGGCGGTGCGGATGCCGCCGGCGGGCTTCATCGCGATCGGCGTGCCGGTGGCGAGGTAGAAGTCGCGGATGGCCTCGATCATCACCTGGTTGTTGCCGAGCGTGGCGTTGAGCGAGGTCTTGCCGGTGCTGGTCTTGATGAAATCGTTCGGCCGCAAGACGCGCATGGCGAGGAAGGATGCGGCGCGGATGTTGTCGTAGGTCTCCAGTTCGCTGACCTCGAGGATGACCTTGAGCGTGGCCGAGCCACAGGCCTGCACCACGGCGGCGATCTCGTCCTGCACCAGCTGGAAATCGCCGGCGAGGAACGAGCCGCGGTTGATGACCATGTCGATCTCGTCGGCACCGTCTCCGACGGCGGCCTTCACCTCGGCGAGGCGGGTCTTGAGCGGGGCCTGGCCGGACGGAAAAGCGGTGGCGACGGACGCGATGCGAACCGGTGTGTCCTCGCCCAGCGCACGGCGGGCATATTTCACCATGGCCGGATAGACGCAAACGGCGGCGACGGTCGGGACCTCGGGGTCGTCGGACGGGCTCAGCGCCTTCTGGCAGAGCGAGGCGACCTTGCCCGGGGTGTCCTTGCCCTCGAGCGTGGTGAGGTCGACCATCGAGGCGGCCAGTTTCAGGCCGAAAAGCTTCGAACCTTTCTTGATGCTGCGGGTGGTGTATTTGGCGACGCGTTCCTCGATGCCCACCTGATCGACCGAGCCGATCTCATTGAACAAACGCCGGAATGCGGCCTGAGCAGTGCCTGTCATGGTTCGCGCACTATCCGTCTTCCGCCTCCTGAAAACAACGCCAAAGTCGGCCCGCCGCGACGCTTGCCAGCGTGCGGGGCGCCGCTAGTTTCCCCGCATGAGCGAACCCGCCCGCCCCACCGAGCCGCAAGGCGAGCTGGTCATCCGCACCATCGCGATGCCGGCCGATACCAACGCCAACGGCGACATCTTCGGCGGCTGGCTGCTCTCCCAGATGGACCTCGGCGCCGCTATCTATGCGCGCAACCTCTCCCGCTCCCGCGTCACGACCGTCGCGATTGATGCGATGACGTTCATCGCGCCCGTCTACGTCGGCGACATCGTCAGCTGCCACGCCACCCTCCTCAAGGTCGGCCGCACCTCGATGCGCATCGCGGTCGAGGCCTGGGCCCAGCGCACCAAGGGCGGCGCGCTGGTGCGCGTCACCGCGGGCGTGTTCACCTACGTCGCCATCGACGATGCCGGCCGGCCCCACCCGGTGCACCGGACCTGACCGCCCCTTACTCCATGAAAACATTACCCCGCCTCCTGTTGCTGCTCGCCCTGGCCGCCGGTTCCCTGGCCGCCGCCGAGGACAAACTGATCGCCGCCGTGCGCGCGGCCGACGACGAGCGCCTCGCCGCCACCCAGGCCGCCGATCCAGCCCGCCTCGCCGCCATCTTCTCGGACGAGCTGCGCTATGGCCACTCCAGTGGCAAGGTCGACACCAAGGCCTCTTACATGCAGGCCCTCACGAGCCGCAACACCGTCTACGAGTCCTTCAAGTATCAGGAGCGCACTTTCAAGTCCGCCGGGCCGGGCATCGTCCTCATGACCGGACGCGTGGTCATTCACGCGAGCAATGCCGGGCAGAAGGTCGTCAACGACCTGAATTTCCTCGCCGTCTGGCGGGAGGAGGCCGGCGCGTGGCGCTTCCTCGCCTGGCAGTCCTGCAAGAACCCGCCGCCGGCCGACGCCCCCGGCAAATAATCCGCGCCGGCCGCGCAGCGCGGCGCGTTTTCCGCCGGCACACGGTCCGGCGGGTTGACGCGACCGCGGCGGCGGCCCACGTTGGCCGGCCTTGTCTTCCACGCCACACGATCCCCACGCCGCTCGCGGCGGGCTTGCCGCCGCTGGTGCTTTCTTCATCTGGGGCCTGGTGCCGATCTATTGGAAGCAGATGCAGGGAGTGTCACCCTACGAGCTGATCGCACACCGCAGCACCTGGTCCCTCGTGTTGCTGCTCGGACTGCTCGCATGGCAGGGACGGTTCGAGACGCTGCGCCCGGCTTTCGCCAGTGGCCGGATGGTGGCCCTGAATCTTTCCAGTAGCGTGCTCCTGGCGGTGAACTGGACCGTCTATGTCTGGGCGGTGAACAGCGGACAGGTCATCGAGTCCAGCCTCGGATATTTCCTCGTGCCGCTGGTCAACGTCGCGCTGGGCTCCCTCCTGCTCCACGAGCAGCTACGCCGCATGCAATGGATTGCCATAACACTGGCCGCGGCCGGCGTGGGCCTGCTGCTGGTGCGGGCCGGACACATGCCGTGGATCGCGTTCATCCTCGCCGGCACCTGGTCCGCTTACGGCTTGCTGAAAAAGCAGTCCGCCCTCGGCTCCGTCGCCGGTCTGACCGTCGAGACCTTGCTCTTATTGCCCCTCACGGCCGGCTGGCTGCTCTGGCTCGGCACACACGGCGGCGGAGTGATCGGCCGCGCGACCCCGAGCCTGCAGGCTTGGGTGCTCAGCGCCGGCTTTGTCACCTCGGTGCCACTCCTGTTCTTCTCCTACGGCGCCCAGCGCATCCGCCTGACCACCCTCGGGCTGCTGCAATACATCGGACCCACCGTGCAGTTCCTGCTCGGCCTGTTCCTCTACCATGAGGCCTTCGACTCCACCCGGCTGCAGGCTTTCGCACTCATCTGGGCCGGACTGGTCGTTTACTCCGCCGACGGGTTCTGGACCCAGCGAGACGCGCTGCTCAAGTCCGTCGGTGCGCGCTGAGCGGGGCGTGACACGGGGAAACCTTGCCTCGAACCGGGCTGTCATTTGACTGCCGCCCTACCCTATGAACAAGCTGCACCGCTTCCTCGCGCCCGCTTTCGCCGGGCTGGTTTCCCTCGCCGTCGCCCAGACGCCCGCGCCCGCCCCGGCTCCCGCCAGTGCCACCCCGATGATGGCCCCGGCTGCTCCGGTCGATCCGTCCGTCGGTGCGCCGAAGGCCGGCAACAAACGCTTCTTCGAGCTGCACGAGTCCTTCCTGGTTCGCGCCAAGGCCGGCCCGATCGGCGTGCTCTTCCTCGGCGATTCCATCACCGAGGGCTGGGGCAAGGCCCCGCACATCTGGGAGCATTATTTCGGCAAATACCAGCCGGCCAACTTCGGCATCGGCGGCGACCAGACCCAGCACGTGATCTGGCGCATCGAGAACGGCGAACTCGACGGCATCAGCCCGAAGGTCGTCGTCCTCATGATCGGCACGAACAACTCCAACTCCCACACCGGCGAGCAGATCGCGGACGCCGTCAAAAAGATCATCGACCTGACCCGGGCGAAAATCCCCGGAATCAAAGTGCTGTTGCTCGCCATTCTGCCGCGCGACGCCCGACGCAACGCCGACGGCCTCATCACGCAGCCCGCCATCGATGACGCCGCCAAGCGCGTGGCCGCCAACGACCGCGCCAACGTCCTCCTCGCCAAGCTGGACGACGGCGTGAACGTGCGCTTCCTCAATACCAACGCCATCTTCCTCGGCCGCGATGGCCGGATTCCGTGGACCATCATGCCGGACCAGCTGCACCCGACCGCCGCCGGCTACCAACTCTGGGCCGAGGCGCTCGAGAAGCCGCTGTCGGAAATGATGAAGTGAGGGTGTGGGTGGGCGTCGGTTTCCACACCGACGCCTTGTCGCCGATATGGAAATCGGCGACCACCCTCACTTCGTGAAGTCGACCAGCTCCATCTCGAACACGAGCGTGGCGTCGCGCTTGATGCCGGGCAGCTTGCCGCGCGCGCCGTAGGCCATCTCGGGCGGCACGATCAGCAGCCATTTCTCGCCCTTGTGCATTTTCTGCAGGGCCTGCTCCCAGCCCTCGATGAGATTGCCGCGGCCAAGCCGGATCTTGAGTGGATGCTCGGCATCGGGCGACTGGTCAAAGATGGTTCCGTCGAGCAGCATGCCCTTGTAGATCACGGTGACCTCCGTGCCCTTTTCGGGCATCGCGCTCTTGAGGTCGCCGGGCTTGAGGATGATGTAACGCAGGCCGGTGTAGGTGCGCTTGGTGTCGGGCCATTTTTTCTCGACGATCTCGAGGTCGTCCATGGGGAGTTTCTCGCGCTGCGCGTGCAGCGGGGCGGCGCTCAGGCCCAGGAGGGTGAGCAGGGCAAAGGCAAGACGGCGAAGGACAGGGGGGTTCACGGTTTTTTGGCGGGTGGTGGTGTGACGCGGAAATTAAACATGGGTTCCGCCGTGGTCGAGGCCGGCTTGGCCGTCGGCGCGGCGGGCGCGGGGGTGGTCGGGGCAGAAACCGTCTTGTCGGTCTTGACGGTCGGCACCTCGCCCCCCGGTGACGGGGCGGCCGGCACCGGCGCATCGGCTTTCGCCTTGGGCGCGGCGGCGAGGGCGGTGGCGAAGCCGCGATCCAGCAATTCGATGGCCTTCAGGTCGCGGGCCTGGCCCTTGTCGATCGAGCGGTCGTGGCCGAATGCACCCATGATGACCACGATCACCCGCCGGCCATTGCGCTCCGCGGTGGCGCTGAGGCAGTAACCGGCGCTCTCGGTGTAGCCGGTCTTCAGGCCGTCGACCCCCGCGATCTTGCCGAGCAGCTTGTTATGGTTGTCCATGTGCATGGGCTTGGGCCGAACCCCCGTGCCGAACTCCCGCTCCTTGACGGCGGTGTATTTCAGCACGTCGGTGTTCTGGATCAGGTAGCGGCAGAGCACCGAGAAATCGCGCGGGGTGGTGAGATCGCCGTCGGCCACGCGGCGGCTGGGCGGCGGCAGGCCATGGGGCGAACGGAAAGTCGTGTGGCTCATGCCCAGCGCGCGCGCCTTGGCATTCATCAGGTCGACAAAGGCCGCCGGCGAGCCCGCCGCCGCGCGAGCCAGCGCATGCGCGGCGTCGTTCGCCGACTGGATCATCATCGCATAGATCAGCTCTTCCACCGGGAAAGTTTCGCGCGGATCGAGGTAGACCTGGGTGCCGCCCATCCGCGAGTCTTCCACGGTGATCTTCACGGGGGTCGCCAGAGTGAGCGTGCGGTCGGCCAGTTTGTCCTGCAGGACCGCGAACGTCATGAGCTTGGTCATGCTGGCGGGCGGATTGATGACATCCGCGTTATCTTCCAACAGCACCTGCCCCGAGGCCGCGTCGGTCACGATCGCGCCGGCGTAGGTTCCGGCGGGAGTGGCTGAACGGGACGCCGGCTTGGCCGCCGACGCGATTGTGGCGCAGCCGAGGGCCAGCAGGGAGAAAAGGAGGAAGCGACGGGCGGCGATCATGGAAAATGGAAAGTGCCAAGGCAGCGGGCCGCGCCGGGCCGTGCAATCAAATTTCCGCGAGCGCCGGCTTGCGGGAAGGCCCGGGCGGCGATTGGCTGCCTTTTGCCATGGCCCAGCCCCTCGTTGTCATCCTCTGCCCCAAGGAATTCACCTTCAGCGACCCCGCCGCCGCCATCGAGCGCGGAGTGCTCGACGGCACCGCCGAGGTGCGGACCATCGCGCTGGACTTCCACGAACCGCTGCCCGCGGCCGCGCTCGGGGCGGACGTGCTGCTGCTCTGGCACAACATTCCCATCGACGCCGCGGTCATCGCCCAGCTGCAGAACTGCCGGGCGCTCATCCGCAATGGTGTGGGCTATGACAGCGTGGACACGGCGGCCGCGGCATCCCGGTCTGCAACGTGCCCGACTACGGCACCGAGGAGGTGGCGGACCACGCCATCGCGCTGACCCTGGCGTTGTGCCGGCAGCTTTTCCCGCTGGACGCCGAGGCCAAGCGGCTGGGCTGGAAAATCAACGTCGCCGCGAAGATGCGCCGGCTGCGCACTCTGACCTTCGGCCTCATCGGCCTCGGTGCGATCGGCACCGCCACGGCCTTGCGCGCAAAAGCGCTGGGTTTCCGCGTCATCTTCTTCGATCCCTACCTGCCCCGCGGTGCGCGCAAGGCCCTGGGCATCGAGCGCGCCGAATCGCTCGACGAGTTGCTGCAGGCCTCGGATGTGGTGTCGGTCCATTGCCCGTTGACCAAGGAGACCCGCGGCATGATCGGCGCCCGGAAAATCGCGCTGATGCGACCCGCGGCTTTTCTCGTGAACACCGCGCGCGGCGACATCGTGCAAAAGGCGCCGCTCTTCGCCGCGCTGCGCGCGGGGCGGCTCGGCGGCGCCGGCCTGGACGTCGTCGAGCACGAGCCGCTGCAAACGGCGGAGGAAGCCGCCACGCCCAACCTGATCGTAACCTGTCACGCCGCCTTCTGCAGTCCTGAGGGCATGATCGAGATGCGCACCAGCTCCGCGAAGATCGCCCGGGCCGCCGTGCGCGGCGAGCCGGTCTGGAACAAGGTGAACTAGCGGGCCGCCTTGACGGCGGGATGAGCGGCCACGAGCCCGAGGGCCGCGCGCAGCAGCGTCTTGCCCGGCTCCATCCGATGCCAGGGCGACGCCCCCGAGGGATGCGGCAGCGGGATGCAATCCGTGGCGTGGCCGCGGTAGGTGATCGCCAGTTTTTTCCCGATAATGTCATTGAGCGGCGCCGGAGGGATGAATTGCGTGATGGCCAGCTTGCCGACCGGCAACACCAACTGCGGTTGGAGCAGCGCCACCTCGGCGGCGAGCCAGCGCGAGCAATTCGCGATCTCGTCCTCGGCGGGCACGCGATCGCCGCCGGTTTCCTTCTTGCCCGGGAAGCAGCGGCAGACGGCGGCGAAATAAATCCGGTCGCGCACCTCGTCCTCGGTCCAGCCGAGCGCCTCGTTGAACCACTTGAAGAGCGTCTTGCCGGCGGTCCACGCAAACGGGCGGCCGAGCTTCGGCTCCTTGTCGCCCGGCGCCTGCCCGACCAGCAGGATGCGACTCGCGACCGGCCGGCCTACGACCACGGGTTTCAGCATCTGCGGGCAGAGTGCGCAGGCCGAGAGCCGGGCCAGGTGGATTTTGACGGCTGCAACGGAAGGAGTCATGCGCGGCGATGCTGGGCGCCCGGCTCCGGATGGAAACAGGAAAAGAAAAAGGCGGAGCCGCAAAGGGCTCCGCCTCGAAAGTTTTGTTCGCTGGTGCGAACGGGGGATTAGTAGCGACCGCCGCCACCACCACCGCCGCCGTAGCCGCCGCCGCCACCGCTGCGACCACCGCGGCCGCCGCCGTAGCCGCCACGACCGCCGCCGCCGCCGCCGAAGCCGCCGCGACCGCCGCCGCCGCCGAAGCCGCCACCCGGGCGCTCTTCCTTCGGACGGGCCTCGTTGACCTGCAGGGCGCGACCGCCGAGCTCGACGCCATTGGTCTTCTCGATGGCCATCTTGGCCTCATCGGGGGTGCCCATGGTGACGAACGCGAAACCGCGGGGGCGGCCGGTCATCTTGTCCATGGCGACATAGGTGTCGGTGACGGAACCGAACTGCTCGAAGTGCGAACGGAGTTCGCCCTCGGTGGTGTTGAACGACAGGTTTCCAACGTATAGTTTGGAATTGCTCATATGATAAATCGTAGATCCTTCGCCATCTGCCAGTCCGTTCCCACTGTGGGTTTCGAAATCATCACTTAAGCGTATGCTCAGCCTACGACTCACCAGATCCTGTCATCAAAACGCTATCTCTAACGAGGGCGGTAAGGAGCCTCAGCCGCGGTCACAATGCAAGGATTTTTTTTAAACATCCCGGGCAAGTAAGCGGCTGGCAGCGGGTTGGCCGGCGCGTCGACCAGGCCTCAGATTTCGTATTTGGCCCTGATATCCTCCGGCAGTCGGACCGCCCGGGCCGTTTCGATGGACACCATCACGTAGTCGAACCAGCCGTCACAGCTGAGCTTTTTGTCCGCGGCCCGCTCGATCTGGAACTGAACCTTCACCCCGATCAGGGTGAACTGCTCGATCCAGGTGCGGACGATGTAACGGTCCCCAAGCCCGAGCGGGCGTTTGAAATTCATCTGGGTCGCGGCCATGAACCACCCGTAGCCGCGCTTCTGGAACTCCACCATCGGCATCTTATAGCAGCGCTCCATCTGGTCGAACCGGGCGGCAAGCACGTAATCCATATAGCGGCTGCTGTGCACATGCTGATACATGTCGATGTCATCGGGCCGCACCTGCAGCTCGGTCTCGAACTTCGAGTAGACCACGTGCGGCTCGGGCAAGGGGGTGTCTTTAGGGGGCGGCCCCGCGTCTTTCACCCGGCCAGTGTGCCGTCAGCCGGCCGGCCCGGTCAAAAGAAAAGGCGCCGGCGAGGCCGGCGCCCATGAAACATCGCCTGATCCGGGGCTCAGGAGGACCGCTTGAATTCCCTCCTCAGCCAATCGCTGAGCAATTCCTTGTCGTGACGTAACGGATCCGACGTGGGCAGCGGCGTCAGGGTCATCAGGTAACCCAGGTTTTGCAGCTGGCGCCTGCCTGCGCTCACGATCTTGCCGTCGGCCCCCAGCAGGCGGAACTCCAGGGTGGCGCGCGGCGGATAAATATCCTTTACGATGCGGACATTGTCGAAATCCGGACCGCGCTGCGGCTCGAAATCACCCGCGAGGTCCACATCAGTCACCTTGATTTCCAGCCGCTGGCCGGGCGTCAGGTATTGGGCGGCGGTCGTCACCAGATGTTCCTTCAACTGGGCCAGGATCGCGTCCCGCCCGCGCTCGGAATCCATCGAGTCTTGCTTCGCGTCGCGGAAATTTTCCGGCGCAATGAAAGTAACTTCAATCGACGGGGTGGGTTTATTCGCCTTGGCCGCGAAGGCGACGCCGGCCGCAGCCAAACCAAGCAAACCCATCAGGAGTAATTTTGTCTTCATAGGGTGGGCGGTTTTCAAACAAACCTAGGGATTTTGGTTCCAGGCGCAACCGGAGCTCAGTAACAGCTTGGTAACACTCAAACCTCCAATCAGGCCCGCCTCATAAAGAGATTGAAGTTATTTATACGCACGTTTCATACTATCGTATTACATGGGTGACACTAAACTAAAGGAAACGCTGGAGCGTGTATTAATCGCAGCAGAAGCGCTATTTGCAGAGAATGGCTATGATGGGACCACGCTGCGGCAGATAACCCAGCGAGCGAACGTCAATCTCGCCGCCGTCAATTATCACCACGGCGACAAGGAGAGTCTGTATCTGGAGATTATCCGGCGACGCCTTCAACCCATCAACGAATCCCGCCTGAAAAATCTCGCTGCGGCCGAGTTGGGCGCGGAGGGATCCCCGGTGCCGCTCGACGTGCTCGTGGAGATTATGGCTCGCCCGCTGTTCGAGTTGTATGCCGATGCCGATCACGGCGGCCGGCATGCCGCCCGGCTTATCGGGCGTAGTCTGGTCGAGCCCCTGCCCTTTATGACTAAGTTTCTCGCCGCAGAATTCCAGCCGGTGATGTCGCGCTTCGGGCAGGCGCTGCGCCGTCATGCGCCGGCGCTGCCGCCGGAGGATTTCCTCTGGCGGCTCAGTTTCGTGGTCGGCGCCATGCTGCACGCCCTCGCCACCCTGCACCGGATGAAAGACCTGACCCGGGGCATATGCCGGGACAATGATCAGGTCGCGGCCCGGGCCCGCTTCGTGCAATTTGCCGTGCGCGTCTTGGGGACGCCTTAGCCGATCGGGCAATGCCGCGGTAGCGCATCTAATCCTGCGACTGCGGCGTATTGCTACAGCCGCTTTTTTACGCGCCGGGCTTGCACTGGACCGAAATTTGCGTCTTTTGGGCCTTTCGTTGCACTGACCACGCCGCGAAAACCGTCGATTCCTGCAACTAGGCCCAGCCGCGCCGCGTTAAAGGAGACAACGGAACAATTTAAACCGCCGGTGCACTGACCCTGCGCCGGTTACACCAAGCAATGATCTCTGCCATTATCGTTATCACGCTGCTCTCGCTGCTCGTGGCCACTGAGCCCGAGCCGGCGAGTTCCACCGTGCATCCCTCGCCCGAGCCGCCCTTGCGGCCGGCCGGGCAGAAATCGCGTGAGCAACCCGCCAAGCCCGACCGGCTGGCGGCCTGAACGAAGCGCGGCATCCGCGCACCGGCGTGCGCCGTAGAATCCGTGGCAGTTTCCGTTTCCCTGACGTGCAACCCGGGTTGCACGCGGTTGGTCTGAACATTGCTTGCCGCCCTTTTCCGCCGTGCCCGCTTCTACACAAAATGTTTTCCGCCGCCTGCTGGGCTCCCTGGTCCAATGGATCGACTCGGACTACTCGCTCGAGTCGCCGGAGGCCATCCGCGCGCAGCCCGATGGCGTGAACCTGGTGCGCTGCCTCCCGTTCGTCATCCTGCACCTGGGCTGCCTCGGTGTCCTGTGGGTCGGCGGGAGTTGGTTCGCCGCGGGCGTCGCGGTGGCACTCTATTTTGCCCGCATGTTTTTCGTTACGGGCATTTTTCACCGCTACTTCTCCCACAAAACTTACAGCACATCCCGCTTCGGCCAGTTCGTGCTGGCCGTGCTGACCGGCACCACCGTGCAACGCGGCGCGCTCTGGTGGGCCTACCATCACCGCCACCACCACCAGCATTCCGACGAACCCGAGGACGCCCACTCGCCACACGTGCACGGCTTCCTGTGGTCGCACATCGGTTGGATCACGAGCCGCCGCAATTTTCCCACCGACTACTCCAAGATCCGTGACCTCGCAAAATACCCCGAGTTGGTTTTCCTGAACCGCTTCGACATCCTCGTGCCGGTGCTGTTTGCCACCGCGCTCTTTGTCGGCGGCAACTATCTCGGCCACGCCGCACCCGCGCTGCACACCAGTGGCGCGCAGCTGCTCGTGTGGGGCTTCTTCATCAGCACCACGGCGCTCTTCCACGGCACCGCCTGCATCAACTCCCTCGCCCATCTCATGGGCAACCGCCGCTTCGAGACGACCGACGACTCCCGCAACAGCTTCATCCTTTCGCTCATCACGCTCGGCGAGGGCTGGCACAACAACCACCACCGCTACATGTCCGCCACGCGCCAGGGCTTCTACTGGTGGGAGCTCGACATCACCTATTATCTGCTGAAGGCCCTTTCCTGGACCGGCTTCATCTGGGGTCTCAAGGAAGTGCCCGCTTCCATCTACATGGAGGCCGAGCAGCGCCACCACCAGGACACGCTCTCCCGCTTCTCCGTTTCTTCCGTGCAACACGAGATCAACACGCTCCGGCGCATGGTGCCGACGGCCGCGGTAATCGCCATGGCCACGGTCAACTCACCCGCGAACGCCGACCAACTGCAAAGGAAGGACGAACCGACGATTTCCAAGGACGTCACCGGACAGACCCAGCATCCGGGTGCATCCGCGCCCGCTCCGCGGGCGTAATTCTGTGACCCGCTGCTCTCCCCGGAGGAGGCGGTTTTTTAATGCCCAAACTCGCCATCATCGGTTCCGGTATCGCCGGCCTGGGCTGCGCCCATTTCCTGCACCGCGACTTCGACGTCACGCTCTTCGAGCAGAACGACTACACCGGCGGCCACACCAACACGGTGACCGTGCCCGAGACCGGCACCGGCCGGCCTGTGCCGATCGACACCGGGTTCATGGTCTTCAACTACGAGACCTACCCGCAGCTCACGCGCCTCTTCGGCTTGCTGCAGGTGCCCGTGAAGAAGACCGCGATGTCCTTCAGCGTGCGGCACGAGGACACCGGCCTGGAATTCGCCGGCTCGTCGCTCAACCACCTCTTCGCCCAGCGCCGGAATCTTTTCCGGCCGCGGTTCTACCGCATGCTCATGGCCGTCGACCGCTTCAACCGCGAGGCCGTCGCGGCACTGGCCGATCCGACCTGGGCCGGCGTGTCCCTCGGCGACTATGTGCGGCGTCGCGGCTATGGCGGCGACTTTCTCGATCTTTACCTCGTGCCCATGAGCTCGGCGGTGTGGTCCACGCCGGCGGACAAGATGCTGGCGTTCCCCGCCACCACGCTCCTGCGTTTCTTTCACAACCACGGCTTCCTCGGCCTGCACACGCAGCACCAGTGGTGGACCGTGGACGGCGGGGCGCAGGCCTACGTGCAGCGCATTACGCATCCCTGGCGTGACCGCATCAGGCACGGCAACAAGATTGTCCGGGTGCGCCGGGAGAACGGCGGAGCCGTCCTCACCACCGCCCATGGCGCGACCGAGTATTTCGATCGCGTCATCCTCGCGTGCCATGCCGACCAGTCCCGGCAGTTGCTCGCCGACCCGACACCCGAGGAGGCGCGCCTGCTCGCCGAGTTTCATTACCAACCCAACCTCGCCACGCTGCACACCGACGCGTCGGTCATGCCGCGCACCCCGCTCGCGTGGTCGGCGTGGAATTATTCCATCGCCCGCGATCCCGCCGGGCGGATTTCGCCGGCCACGCATTACTGGATGAACTGCCTGCAGGGTGTGTCTGACCGGGAAAATTATTTTGTCTCCATCAACGGGGCGGAGCGCATCAACCCGGCAAAAGTCCTCAAGACCATCCCCTACGAGCACCCGCTCTTCAGCCTGGGCGCCGTGCAGGCCCAAGCCGGCCTGCCCGCCCTCCACGCCGCTGCGGCCGGCCGCACCGAGACTTATTTCGCCGGGGCCTGGACCCGCTACGGGTTTCATGAGGACGGCTTCCTCTCCGCCGTGAACCTGGGGCAATTACTGCTCGGCCGGGATCCCTGGGGCGGGTAAGCCCCCTCGCCATCCGGCGCTTGGCTTGGTAAGAAAGCTGCATCTTCCGGCCTTCGTGGGCCGTAATCCTTCACCGTGAACTCCTGCCTCTACGAGTGCCATGTGATGCACCATCGGTTTTCGCCGCAGGCGCACCGGTTTTTGTATCGCATCTTCATGTTCGCCTTGGACTTGGACGAGCTCGAGGCCCTGCATAGCCGGTTGCGGCTCTTTTCCCTCAACGGCCGCAATCTCTATAGTTTCCGCGAACAGGATTTCCTCCCGACCGGCGAGTCCCTGCACAATCCCTCGCAGCCCGCTGGCTCGCCCGCCACCCCCGGTGGCCTCAAAGCCCGCGTGCTCGCCCATCTCGCCGACCGCGGCATCGACCTCACCGGCGGCCGCGTAATGCTCGTCACCCTGCCGCGCGTCCTCGGTTACCTGTTCAACCCGGTTTCGTTTTATTTCTGCTTCGACCGCGCCGGCCAGCCCGTCGCCGCACTCGCGGAGGTGACCAACACCTTCAAGGAGATGAAACCTTTTGTGCTCGGCCCGGAGACGCGACAGGGCGCCGCCTTCGCTCTGCGCACGCCGAAGTATTTCTACGTCTCGCCCTTCACCGACATGGATGTGGCCTTTGACTTCACGTTGCGCGTGCCCGGCGACAAGCTCTCGGTGCAGATCGACGATTACGACGCCGGCCAGCGCACGCTCACCAGCACCCTGACCGGCCCCCGGCGCGCGCTCACCGACCGCACCCTCGCTTGGTTCACCTTCAAGTATCCCTTCATCACGCTGAAGGTCATCACGCTGATCCACTGGAACGCCCTGCGGCTCTACCTGAAAAAGGTGCCCTGGTTTGCCAAAGCCGCCCGGCCCGACGCGCAGCGCGATCTTTACCGACCCCACGACAGCCTTACCCCCGCCGTCCAACCTGCTGCAAAATCATGAGTCACGATCTCGCCACCACTGCTTCCTCTGAAGTTTCCCCCAGCGCACCGGCCCCGTCCTTTTTCCAGGGCGCTGTGCTCAATGCTTTCGCTGCCATGAAACTCGGCCGGCTGCGCCTCGAGCTGCCTGACGGCGCCGTGCGTGAGTTCGGCGCACCGGGCAACGTCACCGCCCCCGTGGCCCCGGGCGTCAGCAACACCGCGTTTCTCCGCGTGCGCCGCCCGGCATTCTTCACCAAAAGCGCACTCTACGGCGACATCGGCTTCGCCGAGTCCTACCTCGATGGCGACTGGGAGACGCCCGACCTCACCTCACTGGTCGGCTGGTTTATCCTCAATCTCGAGCACGCGCCCACCCTCACCGGCTCGCAGCAGGCGAAATCCCTCGCATTGAACCTGCTCCGCGCCGCCAACCGTCTCGGGCACCTGCTGCGTCCCAACACCCGCGCCACCGCGCGGCGCAACATCAGCGACCACTATGATCTCTCCAACGATTTCTTCGCGTTGTGGCTCGACCCGTCGATGATGTATTCCGGCGCCCGCTGGGCCGGCGTCACGACGCTGGAGGAAGCGCAGGTGGCCAAGAATGACGCGCTTTGCCGCAAGCTTCACCTTCAGCCGGGCGATCACGTCCTCGAGATCGGCACCGGTTGGGGCGGCTGGAGTTTGCACGCCGCCAAGACCTACGGCTGCCGCATCACCACGCTCACCATCTCACAGCAGCAGTATGATCTCGCCCGCGCGCGCATCGCCGAGGCCGGCCTGACCGACCGCATCGAGGTCCGCCTGCAGGACTATCGCGACCTCACTGGCCAGTTCGATAAGATTGTCTCCATCGAGATGCTCGAGGCCGTCGGCCACGAATATCTGCGCGAGTATGCCACGGTGTGCGACCGCGTGCTCAAGCGCGACGGGCTCATTGCGCTCCAATTCATCACCTACCCCGACGCCCGCTACGACCAGTTGCGCCGCGGCGTGGATTTCATCCAGAAACACATTTTCCCCGGCTCGCTCCTGCTCTCGGTGAATCGCCTTAACCAGCTCTTTGCCGAGCAGGGCAGCTTCGTGCTCCACGGCCTGGAGGACATGGGCCGCGACTACTCCCAGACGCTGCATAACTGGCGGCAGCTGTTTCACGCCCGGCTCGACCAGGTGCGGTCGCTCGGCTTTGACGAGCGCTTCATCCGCAAGTGGGATTACTACCTGTGCTACTGCGAGGCGGCCTTCGCGATGCGCAACATCTCCGTCGTGCAGACCGTGCACACGCGGCCCAACAACCTCTCGTTTTGAAGCCCGCCATGGTCTGGTTTCTCCGCACCCTGTTCGCCGTGGTGCTGGCCTCGATGCTCGCCGTCACCAGCTGGGCTAGTTTTCGTTGCCCGCTCTTCGCCGTGCCGCGCGAGGTGTTCACGCACCCGTGGTTCATCGCCACGATGTTCGACGCCTATTGGGGCTTCACGACCTTCTTTGTCTGGGTCTGCTCCAAACAAACCTCGTGGGTCGCACGCGGCGCCTGGTTTGTCGCCATCATGCTGCTCGGCAACATCGCGATGTCGGCCTACTGCCTGAGCGAACTGTTCACCCTGCCGAAGGACGGCCAGCTCGCCGATTTGTTGACCGCCCGCCGTGCCGGCCCCGGCGCGCTCGGCCTGATCCTCGCCCCGGCCGGCCTTCTCGTGGTCGCGCTGGCCTGAGCCCATGACGCCGCTGCCGCTCATCTTTTCCGCGCTCGCCGGCCTGTGCCTGCTCTTTGCCGGGCTGTATCTGGTCGCCCGCCGGATCGACAACTACGGCATCGTCGACATCGCGTGGTCTTACGCCTTCGCGGCGCTGGCGCTGGGTTACGCGCTGCTCGCCCCCGGCTGGCCGGTGCGCCGGGCGCTCATCGCCACGATGGCGACCCTCTGGAGCCTGCGGCTCGGCACGCACCTTTATCGGCGCGTCATGGGCCACCACCCCGTCGAGGACGGCCGCTATGTGCAGCTGCGCAAGGACTGGGCCGCGAATTTTGCGCCGAAGGTGTTTGGTTTCTTTCAGCTGCAGGCTGCCTCCGTCGTCTTGCTGGGCGTCGCATTTTTCATCGTCGCGCTGAACCCGGCCCCGCAACTCCACCCGCTCGAAATCGCCGGCGCCGCGCTGTGGCTGCTCGCCCTGGCAGGTGAGTCGCTCGCCGACCAGCAGCTCGCCGCCTTCAAGCGCGATCCCGCCAGCAAGGGTCAGGTCTGCACGGTCGGCCTCTGGCACTACAGCCGCCACCCGAATTACTTTTTCGAGTGGCTCATCTGGGTCGCCTATTTCGTTTTCGCGCTCGCCTCGCCGCACGGCTGGGTCGCTGCCATCGGCCCGGCCAGCATCCTGTTCCTGTTGCTACGCGTGACGGGCATCCCGCTCACCGAGGAACAATCCCTCCGCTCCAAGGGCGACGCCTACCGTCGCTACCAACAGACCACGAATGCGTT
This sequence comes from Opitutus sp., assembly GCA_025361365.1. GTDB lineage: Bacteria > Verrucomicrobiota > Verrucomicrobiia > Opitutales > Opitutaceae > Lacunisphaera. The sequence goes on from JANYAM010000124.1 coordinate 23,744, forward strand.
CGTGCCGTGGTTTCCCAAAAATCTCCCATGATCGACGCCCTGCTAGAAAAAAACCTCCTGCCCGACGCGGTGATCCGCCCCGGAATCCGCCGGCTGCTGCGCTCGCGGCTCGCCGAGATCGAACACCCGTCGCCGGAACTGCAGGTCGGCCGATTCGCTGAGTCGCTGCGCCCGATGCCCATCGCCATCAACACGGCCGAGTCCAAGGAGCAGCACTACGAGGTGCCCACCCTGTTCTACCAAAAATGCCTCGGCCCGCGGCTGAAATACTCTTCCGGCTTCTACGCTCGCGGCGACGAGACCCTCGCGCAGGCCGAGGAGGCGATGCTCGCGCTCACGTGCGAGCGGGCCCGCCTGGCCGACGGCCTCGACATCCTCGAGCTCGGGTGCGGCTGGGGCTCGCTCACCCTCTGGATGGCGGAGCATTACCCGAACGCCCGCATCACCGGGGTGTCCCATTCGCGCACGCAACGGGAGCATATCCTCGGCGAAGCCCAGCGGCGTGGCCTGGCCAACGTCAGCATCATCACCTGCGACATGAACGAGTTCAACGCTTCCACCCGCACGGTCGATCGCGTCGTGTCGGTCGAGATGTTCGAGCACATGAAGAACTGGCCGCGCCTGATGGCGAACATCGCCCGGTGGCTGCGGCCGGAAGGCCTGTTCTTCGCCCATGTGTTCACGCATTCGCGTTTTGCCTACCATTTCGAGGCGCGCGACGAAACTGACTGGATGAGCCGGTATTTCTTCACGGGCGGCATGATGCCGGCGCACGACCTCTTCCCGCGGTTCCAGGACGACCTGAAGCTGGTCGCCGACTGGAAGGTCAACGGCCGCCACTACGCCCGGACTGCGGAGCACTGGTTGCAAAACATGGACGCCCACCGGGCGGAGATCATGCCGTTGTTCGTGCAGACATACGGTGCCGGCCAGGCGCGGAAGTGGTGGTCCTACTGGCGCGTGTTCTACCTCGCCTGCGCCGAGCTCTGGTGGTTCCGCGACGGCGAAGAGTGGCACGTCAGCCACTATCTTTTCCGCAAGCCGTGAAATTCCTGCGCTCACTGGCGGGCTTGCTGGGCATGGTCGCCGGCCTCCTGGCGGCGGCGGAGCCCGGGCCGCTGGTGCAACAGGCCCTCGCCGCGGAGACCCGGCTCGAGACCGAAGGGGCCCTCCACCTTTTCCAGCAGGCCGACGTCGCACAACCCAATGACGCCTTCATCCTCCAAAAAATCGCGCGGCAGTATTCCGACCTCGTCGTCGAGCAGCCCGACGTCGAGGCGAAGAAGCGCTATGCGCAGATGGCCCTGGACTACGCGCAACGCGCCGTCGCCCTGAAGCCCGACGATGCCGTCAACGTCCTTTCGCTCGCGGTCTGTCACGGCAAGCTCGCGCTCTACAGCGACACCCCGGCCAAGATCCGCTATGCCCGCCTGGTGAAGGAGGAGACCGAACGCGCCCTGGTCCTCGACCCCAACTACGCGTGGGCGCACCACCTGCTCGGCCGCTGGCACTACGAGGTGGCCGAGCTGGGCGCGGCGTCGAAGTTTTTTGTGCGCCTGCTCTACGGCGGTTTGCCCGCCGCCTCATTCGACGAGGGGATCCGGCAACTGCAGCGGGCGACCGAACTCGAGCCCGGCGAGCTCAACCACTGGCTGGAACTCGGTTTCGCCTACGCCGCGGCGGGCCAGCCGGCCGCGGCCCGCACCCAGTGGGCGCATGGACTCGCCATGCCAGCGCGCCGCAAACCCGACGAACCGGCCAAGCAACGCGCCCGCGCAGCCCTGGCCCGGCTAGACTAGCACCAACACGATCGCCGCCACCATCAGGGTGGCGCCGACGAAGCGCAGGCGGAGCACGCGCGCGCCGAGGCCCTGTTCGTCATTGGTGAACCAGTGCCCGACCAACCAGACCAGCAGCACGCTGAACAACCCGCGCACGCTGTAGATGATGTTCACCACCGTGGCGCTGCCCACGAGCACGACCGCGAGGACCACTCCGGCGTTGTTGAGCGCCAGCAGCAGCGCGCCCGGACCAACCCAGCGCCACGCGGCGCGGGGCAGGGCCGTCAGCGGCGCATGGAAAAAAGGCACCAGCCCGCACGACAGCAACGCGACGATCACGAACATCGGCGGGAAGTAATTGCCCAGGCCCCAAGCCGGCACCCACTTCTGGAGCAGCACATCGCCGAGGCTGAACGACGTCGCGCTGCAGAACGCGAGCAAGACGGTCCGGCCCACGTGGCGCCGGTGGGATGCCCCGCCGAGATGCAGCAACGCGATGGCCGCGGTGCTCAGCGCCGCGCCGATCCACCAGCGCAGCGGCACCTCCCCCACCCGCAACAAACTGCTGAACAGGGCGACGAGGATGACCTTGGTGCCCATCACGGGGGTCGTGACGGACACATCCCCGCTGCTCAGGGCAAGAAACGTGAACGCCTGGCCGCCAAAGAAGAGCAGCGCGGTCAGCGCCGGCTGACCGTAATCCGCCAGCGGGTGAATCACCCCGCCCGCCCGGAACCAGACAGGGACGAACATCACGGCCATGGCCGCGTTCGACAGGAAGCTGGTGCGCCAGACCCCGACACCGAACGCCGTCGCGCGTTTCACCGCCAGCGCGCCGAAAACATAGGTCAGCGCACAGGCGAGCGGCAGGAGCAGGCTGGCCTTGAAGATCATGGGGTGGGCACTGGGGGGCCGGGCGATCCGGCCCGGCTTCAATCCAAATCGGCGCCGTCACGCGGTCAATTCAGCGCCGCCTTGACGAGCTTCTCGTATTCCTCGGGCGCCGCGGCGCCGGTTTTCTGGTTCAGGATGCGGCCATCGCGGCTGATGAGGAACGTGGTGGGGATGGCTGAGAAATTCCCGAACGCCTCGACGATCTCGTCCTCCCCCATGACGATGGTGTAGTTCATGGCGTTGGCCTGCACGAACTGCTTCACGCGAGCCGGCCCGGTGCGGTCCAGCGAGACCCCCACGATCACCAGGCCGTCGGCCCCGTATTTCTTCTGCAGGGCGACGTAGCCGGGAATCTCCTCGACGCAGGGCCCGCACCAGGTGGCCCAGAAATCCAGCACGACCACCTTGCCCTTGAACTGGTCGGAGCTGACCTCGTGACCGTCCAGATCCTTTAGTTTCCACGCCGGGGCCGGCAGTGCCATCGCGGCGATCGTAGAAGGTGCCGGACCGCGGCGGCTTTTCTGCAGGAGCACCGCCCCGCCAACCAGCGCGGCCACGACGGCGAAAGAGGAAATAATACGGAGAGGAGTCATGCAAGTAGTCGTGGGAGACGCCAACTCCGGTCTTGTTCCCGAAAAGCCGGCCGCCGGGACACTTTAGCCGGCGGTCGGCTCGACGTTGAGGATCTCGATGAATTTCTTCATCGCCGGCGTCAGCACGCGGCCCTTGCGGTGCAGGATGGCGAGTGGCCGGGTGAACTCCTTCCCCTTGAAACTGATCGCGGCCAGCGTGCCCTGCTTCACCTCCTGCACGACGGTCGCGGCCGGCACGATGGCGACGCCGTGGTCGATCTCGACGGCGCGCTTCACCGTCTCGATGTTGTCGAACTCCATCACCGGCGTGATCTCGAGCTTGTAGTCGCGGAAGATCTGGTCGACCGCCTTGCGGGTCGGGATATCGGGGTCGAAGCCGATGAACTTGTGGCCGGCCAGCGCCTTGATGTCCACGTCGCCGACCTGCGCCAGCGGATGCTGGGGGTGCGTGATCAGCACGAGCGTGTCATTGCGGAAGGGAATGTTCTCGATCTGCCGGATGCGCTGCGGGAAGGCGACGAGGCCGAAATCGACCGAGTTGTGCAGGATGTCCTCGTAGACGAGGTTGGAGCGGCGGTATTCGACCCGCACGTTGACCGAGGGGTAGTCGTGCAGGAACTTCTTGATGTAGGGCGGCAGCTCGTGGAGGCCGATGGAATAGATGGTCGAGATCCGGATGGTGCCGCTGATGACCTTCTTCATCTCCTGCAGCTCGCTCTCCAGTTTCTCGTAGACGTGCAGGATCTCCTTGGCCGCCTCATAGATCCGCTGCCCCTCCCGGGTCAGGTTGAACTGCTTCTGGCTCCGGTCGATCATCAGCGTCTTGAAATTGCGCTCCATGGACCGGGCCTGCTGGCTGACCGCCGACTGCGTGATGCCGTTCAACTTCGCCGCCTTGGAGAAACTTTTGGTTTCGACCAGGTCGGCGAAGATCTTGAAGTTTTCGATTTGCATGCGGCCTTTAGGATTGGGTTCAGCATAAACAACGCTTATCAGCAGGCCACTCTAAAAGCTGATCTCATAGATGTTTATCGATTACGAAACTTTCCGGATGCGCGCTGGAGCCCTGCTTCATCGAATAGCGGAGCAGTGTCGGGCGGCGGGTCGCAACCCGCAGGAAGTGACTCTTTTGCCCGTGACCAAGACCCATCCGGCGGCCGCCGCGGAATATGCCGCGCGCTACGGCTTCGCGGCGGTCGGCGAAAATCGCGTGCAGGAAGCGATGGAAAAACGCGCCCAGACATCGGCCGCCGTGCGCTGGGAACTCATCGGCCACCTGCAATCCAACAAGGCCCGGCAGGCCGTCGAGCATTTCGGCCGCATCCAGAGCGTCGATAGTGAAAAGCTTCTCAACGTCCTCGACCGCGCCGCCGGCGAACTCGGCCGCCAGCTGCCCGTGCTGCTCCAGATCAACGCGGGGAACGACCCCGCCAAGTTCGGCGCCGAACCCGCCGACGCCCCGCGTCTCCTCGAGCTCGCTCTCGCCAAGCCCCACCTGCAGGTCGACGGGCTGATGACCATCGCGCCGCTTTCGGACGACCCCGCGGTGGCGCGCCGCACCTTCGCCAATCTCCGGACGATCCGCGACCAGCTGGCCGTCCGTTCGGGTGTCCCGCTGCGTGAGCTGTCCATGGGCATGAGCGGCGACCTGGATGCCGCCATCACCGAGGGCAGCACGCTGGTGCGCGTCGGTTCCGCCCTTTACGGGCCGCGGGAATAGTTCCCGCGACACCAGCAAAATCTTCCGGTCCGCGAAAACTTTCCTCGTTGCGCTGCGGCCGGAAGCAACTTCGCTGCTCTTCCGTGGAAGCGCAAAAATTCACGGCCGCGCAACGAAAAGCCCTGGAGGCTTTGTTGGATGATCCGTCCCCCGCGGTGCGCGCCGCGCTCCTCGCGCAGTTCGCCCGGCATGGTCGCGAGAGCGTCGATCTGCTCCGCTACTTCACCAGCCAGCCCAACCGCGTGCTGGCCCTGCATGCCGCCGCCTATCTCCGCGAGTTGAACTTTTCCGACCCGGTCACGGAGTTCCGCGGCTTCATCCGCTCGCTCAACTATGAGTTGGAGACGGGCGCCCTGCTGCTCAGCCGCACGGTCAATCCCGACGTCGACATCGGCGCCTGCTGCACGCAGCTGGACGCGATGGGCGCCCGCTGCCGCCAGCTGATCGCCGAGCCCGCCACCGCCCGCGAGAAATGCCGCGTGGTGAACCGCGTCCTGTTCCACGAATACGCCCTGCGCGGCAACACCGACCATTACACCGACCCGCTCAACAGCTACCTCGACCAGGTCCTGGTCCGCCGCAAGGGCATCCCGATCTCGCTCTCCATCGTCTACCTGCTGGTGGCGGAGCGGGCCGGGCTGACGCTTTCGGCCGTCGGGCTGCCCGGCCACTTCATGGTGGGCTGCTATGAGGAACACGTGCCGTTCTTCATCGACCCGTTCAACGCCGGGGTCTTCCTGAGCGCCGGCGAGGTCTTTGCGCTGCTGCGCTCCAGCAGCGTCAACGCTTCCGTCGCCGATCTGGCGCCGACCCCGGTACGCGAGGTGCTCTGCCGCTGCTGCCGCAATCTGGTCAACCACTACACCGCCTCAAGCGAGCCGGACCGCGCCCGGCTGTTCGCCGAGTTTGTCGCCGAGTTCGAGTCGACCCACGAGCGCCACGCGCAGCCGTAGGTGGAACCCGGCCTCCGGGCGGGTTTTCAGGACGGGCGCCCACTCCCAGGATTTGCGCGGATCGAACAAACCCGTCCGGAGGCCGGGTTCCACCTTGTCGCGTGGTTAAAATCGGGCTCGTTCTCCGTCGGGAAACGGGCTTTGCTCCGGCCGCTTGATGAGCGCCGTTGCCGAATCCATCCATACCTTGGCCGACCTGGAGACTTGGTCCTTTCCGGGCACGGCGCTGGCCGTCATCGGCAGGCCGGTCGCGCACTCACTCAGTCCGGCGATCCATAATGCGGCCCTCGCCGAGCTCGCGCGGGCGCAGCCCAAGTATGCGGACTGGCACTACTTCAAGTTCGATATCGCCCCGGCGGAGCTGCCGCGCGCCCTCTCCCTTTTCCATAAGAACCGGTTTCACGGCCTCAACCTGACCGTGCCGCACAAATCGCTCGCGGTGGAGCATCTCATCACCAGCGACGCCTTCGTCCGCGCCGCCGGCGCCGCCAACACCCTCAGCTACACCGAGTCCGGCTGGCGCGGAGCCAACACCGACGGCTACGGCCTCACCACCGCGCTGCGCGAGGACCTCGGCGCCGAACTGGCCGGCGCACACATCATTTTGCTCGGCGCCGGCGGCGCGGCCCGCGGCGCCGCGGTCGAGTGCCTGCGCGCCCGCTGTGCCTCGCTCTGGATCGGCAACCGCACCGCCGGCACATTGGAAGCACTGCTGCTCAACCTCCAGCTGTTCGCAGGAGAATCGACCGTGCGCGGCTTTGACCTCGGCAACCCGCCGCCCGGCCTGCCTGCCGGGGCGACGGTGATCAACGCCACCTCGCTCGGCCTCGCGAACGCCGACGCTGCACCCATCGACCTGAAAAAAATTCCCGCACCCGCCCGGGTCTACGACATGATTTACCGCCCGCCCCAAACCACGCTGCTGCGCCAGGCGGCTGAACTGGGCCTGCCCCACGCCAACGGCCTCTCCATGCTGATCCACCAGGGCGCCCGTTCGCTCGAGATCTGGACCGGCGCGACCGCGCCCGTGCCGGTCATGCAAGCCGCCGCCCGCGCGGCGCTTAATCCCGTCTGAACATGGAAGACTACCGACAAGTTGGTGTGATGATCCCCTGGCTCTACCCGCTGTTCGCGGCGCTGACGGGCGCGTGCGTCGGCAGTTTTCTCAACGTCTGCATTTATCGCATCCCGAAGAACGAATCAGTGGTCTCCCCGCCGTCGCATTGCGGCTGCGGCAAACCCATCGCCTGGTATGACAACATCCCGGTGTTGAGCTGGCTGCTCCTGCGCGGCCGGGCGCGCTGCTGCGGCCGGCCTTTCAGCTTTCGCTACCCGGCGATCGAACTACTGACGGCGCTGCTGTTTCTGACCTGCTGGCTGCTGTTTCCCGCCGGCAAGGCCGTCGCCGGCGCCGTGCTTTGTGCCATCATGATCTGCGCTTTTTTCATCGATCGTGACGGCATGATCATCCCGGACGTTTTCACCGTCGGTGGGGCGGCTGCGGGCGTGTTGCTCTCGCTGCTGCTGCCATCGCTGCACGGCCAGCATCACGACCTCTTTGCCGTTGCGAGCCTGCGCTCCGGCCGGGACGCCCTGCTGGGCTTGTGCGTAGGTTCGGCGGTGGTGCTGTGGATCGCACTGTGGGCCGAGGCGATCCTGAAGAAGGAGGCAATGGGCTTCGGCGACGTGAAATTCCTGGGCGCACTCGGCGCTTTCGTCGGATGGAAGGGCGCGATGTTCGGCATGTTTGGTGGCGCGATGCTCGGCTGTGTCTGGTTCATCGCTGCCATGTCTTGGCAGAAAATTACGGGCCGGAGTTCACAAGCCATTCTGAAGTCGGAGACCCCGGACGGCCAGCCGGCGGAACTCGGCTTGGGCGTGCACGTGCCTTTCGGGCCCATGCTGGGCGTGGCCGCCCTGATCTATTTCTTCGGCGCCCACCACTGGGTGGACGCTTATTTCGCGGAATTATCGGCTTTGTTCTGAGTTTCCGGGGCGGGCGGCTGGAATTCCGGCGGCACTTCGCCGCTACGACCCTGCACCACCAGGCGCAACAGATAAGCCATCGCCACCTCGCGCGTCTGTCCGCGCTCCGCGACGAGCTGGTCGGCGCGCTTGATCAGTTGCCCCGCCATGGCGTCGGCCTGTTCGGTCGTGGCCCCGAGCCCGCGGCAGAATTGAGTCAGCTGGGTGCGCTCATCCATGGTGATCCACGGTGATGTCCGCCGGCCCGGCGGGCTCGAGACTGATTCCGTGGGCCGGATCGAAGTTGATCAACGAGAGCATCGCCCACGCAACATACTCATCCTTCCGGCGGGCGACCGAGCGGAGCTCGCCCACTTTTTTCTCGCCTTGGAAAAGCGCCGCGGGCGCAGCAGGTGGTGCCCCGCGCCCGTGCACGACGTGCAGCCGGCGCCGCACCTGGCCCAAATTTTTTAACCGCGCCATGACTTCTTGCCCGAGATAGCAGCCTTTCGTGTAGGACAGCGCTGATTCCTCCAGCGCACCCTCGTTCGGCAGATCGCCCGGCCCCAGGTCGGTCGGCACGGACGGAATCCCCGCCGCGATCCGGGCAAACTCAATCTCGGCCGCACTCGCCTCCGTTGCGCCCTGGGCCACGAGTTGCCGGCGGATTTCCGCCATGGCTTTTCCCGGCCCGAGCAGTTCGAAACTCTCTCCCGGCAATCGCCGCCCGCCATAGACGAGGATTTCATCTTTGCGGACAAACCGCCCCGGCGCCGGCGCTGCACCCAGCAGTTGTTTGATGATCGCGCCGCTCTGCGTCCCGCCCAGCAACCGCCCTTGCGTGGTGGCGGTTTCGTCGGTCAGCACCACATCGTCCGCCACAATGTAGTCCTCGAGCCGCGACCGGATGACCGCCACGGATGAAACCTCACTCGCAATCAGGAGTTCTTTCTCGGCAATCCTGAGCACGCGGCTGTCGGCCAGGATTTTTCCCTTCTGGTTAAGCCAGAGGCCGTAGGTCGCGCTGCCCGCCGCTTGTCGCAATTCATTGGTGAATTGCCCTTGGAGAAAACCAAAGGCATCCTCGCCCGTAACTCTCAGCAGAGTTCCGGGACGATAGTCAAAGAGGGTCGCATCGGCCGAAATCATATTTTTGTGTATCTTAAGTATATGGTATTTAGCGTTTAGACACAGAATTTAAGAAACTTATGATCTTCTGGTTGACGAACGAATGGAACGAGGTAGATATATCTCAGTCAACTAACACTTCTCCCCGCCTAGCGGGGAGTTTTGGGGTAACTAAGAAAGCAATGGCCGGTCGCTTAGGGGTAGGCGACCGGCCTTTTCTTTGCCCAAATTCGTAGCACACAGCAAGGACTTGATCCTCGGCGGCCCGCCGCCCCAAGCTGAGTCTTCATGCAGAAGACTTCCGACATCAATGTCGTCGAGACCCGCGCCTTGCCCTCGCCCGCCGCGCTGCTCGCGGAACTGCCCAAGACCGAGGCCCAGGCCGAGTTTGTCACCCGCACCCGCCGTGACATCCACCGGGTGATCTTCACCGACGACCGGCGCTTCCTGCTGATCATCGGCCCGTGCTCCATCCATGACCTCGACGCCGGTCGCGACTACGCCCGCCGGCTCGCCGCCCTCGCCCGCGAGGTGAACGACCGCGTGATGATCGTCATGCGCGTCTATTTCGAAAAACCCCGCACGACCGTCGGCTGGAAGGGCCTCGTGATGGATCCGCACCTCGATGGTTCACACGACATCGCCACCGGCCTGCGGCTCGCCCGCACGTTCCTGCGCGACGTGCTCGACCTCGGACTGCCCACGGCCACCGAGCTGCTCGACCCCATCACGCCGCAATACATCGCCGACCTGATCTGCTGGTCCGCCATCGGCGCCCGCACGGCGGAATCGCAGACGCACCGGCAGATGGCCTCCGGTTTGTCCATGCCGCTCGGTTTCAAAAATGGCACGGATGGCTCCATCGCCACCGCGATCAACGCGATCAAGGCGGCGGCCCAGCCCCACACTTTCCTCGGGATCAACCTCGACGGCTCGGCCTCCGCCATCGTCACTCGCGGCAATCCCGACTGCCACGTCGTGCTCCGCGGCGGTGCGACCGGGCCCAACTACTCGCCGGCGCACATCGCGCAGACCGAGCAGCTGCTGGCCAAGGCCGGCCTGATGAAGTCCATCCTGGTCGATTGCTCGCACGACAACTCCGCCAAGCAACCCGAGCGCCAGCCCGAGGTCATGCGCGAGCTGCTCGGCCAGATCGCCGCGGGCAGCACCTCGCTCATGGGCGCCATGATCGAGAGCAACCTCGGTGCCGGCAGCCAGGCCTTCCCCCAGCCCAAGGACAAACTGCGCTACGGCGTCTCGATCACCGACGCTTGCATCGACTGGCCGACGACCGAGGCCCTCGTGCGCGAAATCCACGCCGCCCTTGCCCCGCGCTTCAAGTGATGGCCGCCAGAACTCCCGCTGATTTCACGCCCTGAATAAAATTTCACGTGGATTCGCGCCACCCGCCAGCTTAACCTGCCCCCTTCTATGAAAACCCCCATCCGTGTCGCAGTCACCGGCGCCGCCGGCCAGATCGGTTACTCGCTCCTTTTCCGCATCGCGTCCGGCGCCATGTTCGGCCCCGACCAGCCCGTCATCCTGCAACTGATCGAGGCGCCGATCGAGAAGGCCCTCAAGGCGCTCGAGGGCGTCGCCATGGAACTCGATGACTGCGCCTTCCCGCTGCTCAAGGGCATCGTCCAGACCTCCGACGCCGCCGTCGGTTTCAAGGACGCCAACTGGTGCCTGCTCATCGGCGCCAAGCCGCGCGGCCCCGGCATGGAGCGCGCCGACCTGCTCAAGGACAACGGCAGGATCTTCATCGAACAGGGCAAGATCATCGACGCCGTCGCCGCGGCTGATGCGCGCGGCGCGGTCGTCGGCAATCCCGCCAACACGAACTGCATGATCGCCGCCTCGCAGGCCAAGCGCCTCCCGGCCGAGCGCTTCACCGCGATGGTGCGTCTCGACCAGAACCGCGCGCAGACCCAGCTCGCCAAGAAGGCCGGCGTCGATCTCACCGCCGTGAAGGACATCTTCATCTACGGCAATCACAGCCCGACCATGTTCCCGGCGTTCGCCCACGCGACCATCAACGGCCAGCCGGCCACCTCCGTCATCACCGACACCGCCTGGCTGCAGGGACCCTTCTGCGAGACCGTCGGCAAGCGCGGCGCCGCCATCATCGCCGCCCGCGGTCTCTCGTCCGCCGCCTCGGCCGCGAACGCCCTCGTGGACCACGTCCGCTCGCTGGTCACGCCGGGGGCGATCCACTCGATCGCCGTGAAGAGCGAGGGTCGCTACGGCTTCGACGCCAACGTCTGGGCCGGCATGCCGGTGAAGACCACGACGCCCGGCAGCTACGAGGTCATCACGAGCTACGCCATGGACGACTTCGCGAAATCGAAGATCGCCGCGACCAACAAGGAGCTCGCCGAGGAACGTGCCTTTGTGGCCGACATGATCAAGTAAGCGTCGCTTACTTCTTGCTTCAGGCGGCCCGACCGGGCCGCCTTTTTCTTTTCACAACAAACCCGCCAGCACGCGATTTTTGCTCAGGGCAAACGCCGACCGCACCGCCGCAAACGCCTCCACCAGCTCCGCCGGCGAACCCGGTTTCGGAAAACGCATCTCCAGCATCACCCCGTCGCAGATGACTTCCGCCGCCACTCCGTCCACGCGCAGCACGCAATGCCGGCAGTCCGACGGATAGCTGACCGCGAGCCCGTCCTCGCCGCCGCGCGCCTCGACCGCATCAACCACCGCCTCGACCTTCACGCCCTTGGCCAGGCCGAAGACCATGCCGGTGAACGTCGTGGCAAACAGCTCGTTGAACGCCGGCCGCGCCACCAGATCGCCGTCGCGCAGGCTGTGCAGGGTGCGGGCAACCGCATAGCTGGCGGGGTCACCCGGCTCGAGCGCGTAGGCCAGCTCGAAGGTGAAGTCCCGCGCGGTCAGCACCGCCGCCGGGCTGCTCACCTCGAGGGCCAGGTCGGTGCGCTTGTAGGCGAACGCCGCCTTGCTCCGCTGGAAAAAGCTTTCGGCCTCCTCCGTCAGCTCGGCCACGCACAACTTGCCGAGGAATGCCGTGGTCGCCGCGTTGACCGCATCGGGCACGGTGTGGTGCTGCTTCCGGAACCCCGCGAGGTTTTTCACCAGGCCGGAACTGCGCCCCACGAGACTGATGCGGGAGACGAAGGGATTGGGCGCGCCGGCCGGCTTGGACATCCGGCAAGTGAGGCAGCCGGGCCCGCCCAAGGCAAGGGGCGGACATAAAAAAGCGGCGCCGGGCCGGGCGCCGCGGGGAATTGATTTCAGCCGGGCTCAGGCCACCGCCACCGGGACGGGCGCGGGACGCTCGCTCTTGCGGAAGAGACTGATCAGGCCCATCACGACCAGGACCGGGATCCAGATCGGCGAGAGGGCGAGCGCCAGCGCGAGGACCACCGCGAACAGCGCCGCGATGAGGGAGAGGCCGACCGCCCCGAGCACGACCGCCAGGAGCAGGCCGGCGATGGCGCCGAGGAAGATCACCGGACTGAACTTGATGGCGATGAGGAGGAGCGCCGCCATGAGGAGGACCTTGAGGAAAGTTTTCATACCCCAAAAACACGACACGCGGAGAAAAGTTGCACCAACCCGCAACTCCTTGTTCAAGAATCACGCGTGCCCGCCTCCCGCCCCATTCCCGTCGTCTGCGCCGTGATCGAGCACGCAGGCCGCGTGCTCCTGGCGCAGCGCCCGACCGACAAGCACCTGCCGCTCAAGTGGGAATTCGCCGGCGGCAAGGTCGAGCCGGGCGAGGATCCGGCCGCCGCCATCGTGCGGGAGATTCGCGAGGAGCTCGGCTGCGAAATTATCATCCTCCGCGCTCTGCCGAGCTTTCCCTATGGCTACACCCGCGTGGTTATCGAGATGATCCCCTTCGTTTGCTGCCTCGCCCCGGGCTCGCCCGCCCCGCACGCGCACGAGCATGTCGCCCTCGCCTGGGTCACGCCGGACCAGGTGACCCACTACGATCTCGCGCCCGCTGATCTGCCGGTCGTCGCGAGTTATCTCCAGCGCTAGACGATGCCGTGCTCCACCCACTGGTGGTCGCCGTTGATCACCTGTTGGGCGAGCTCGTAGCCATGCTGGTCGGCATTCTGACCGATGCCGTGGAAATTCTGCCCGATGCGCAGGATCGCCTGCGCGTGGAAGTCATCAACGAGCATGAGCACCTTGTCGACCGCCTGGCCGTCCTTGATTTGCTTCTGGGCAAAGATGCAGGACGCCGCGATGGCGAACAGGTCCGCCCCGATGTCAGCGATGCGGCCGAGCAGCACCTGGCGCTTCTCCAGTTTCGGCCCGAACTTCACCATCTGGTGGAACAGCGTGCGCGCCAGCTTGCGGCTGAGACCGGCGACTTCGTCCATGTGCCCCGCGAGCCGCGGATGCATGCCGGCCGGCGCCCTGCTCCCGAACGGCAGCCACTGCCGCGGATACCACCAGGCGTAGAAGCCGGCGGCGGCGAACGCGCTTTTGATCCGCTCGCCCCACGGACGTTCAGAATTGAGGGCGATGCCGGCGATTTTGAGATGCGGGTCGAGCGCCTCGCGCATGATGAAGAGCCGCATGATCTCGGAGGAACCCTCGAAGATCATCGAGACGCGGTTGTCGCGCATCATGCGCTCGACGGGATACGGTTTCTCGCCGCGGGCCTTGAGGGACGACACGTTCTCGTAGCCGCGGCCGCCGCGCAGCTGCATGAGCTCGTCGAGGCACAGCCACGCCTTCTCCGTGCCCCACATCTTGCACATGGAGGCCTCGAGCCGGATATCGGCTTTCTTGTCCCGGTCGACCAGGCGCGAGGTCGTGATGAGCATGGCCTCCATGGCGAACGCATGCGCGGCGATCCGGCGGATTTTCTCCGCCACGGCGGCGTGCTGGCCGATGGGCACGCCCCACTGGATGCGCTCCTGGCCCCACTCGCGGGCGATCTGCAACGCGCGCTTGGTGACGCCGATCGACGACGCGGGAATGGAAAGACGCCCGGAGTTGAGCGTGCTCAGTGCGACCTTGAGGCCGCGGCCCTCGCCGCCGACGACGTTGGCCTTGGGCACGCGCACGTTGGTGAAACGGATCACGCCGTTGTAGAGCGCGTGCAGGCCCATGAACTGGCTGCGGTGCACCACCTCGACGCCGGGGGTCTTCGTCTCGACGACGAAGGTGGTGATCTGCGTGCGCGGCTTGCCGTCCACCAGCTTTGGCGGCGTCTTGCACGCGACGATCAGCAGGCCGGCGCGGGTGCCGTTCGAGCACCAGAGTTTCTCGCCGTTGATGATGAAGTCGTCCCCGTCGGGCTTCGCCTCGGTCGCCACGCGCGCCGGATCGGAGCCGACGCCCTTCTCCGTGAGCGCGAAGGCCGACAGCTCGCCGCCGGCGGAGCGCGGCAGGAATTTTTGCTTCTGCTCCTCGGTGCCGAAAAGCAGGATGGGCTGCGCCACGCCGATGGACTGGTGCACGGAAAGATGGGCGAAGGTATTCCCGCAGTGGCTGGCCATGAGCAGGCAGGCCCGGCAGTAAGTCGTCTGCGAGAAGCCGAGCCCGCCATATTTTTGCGGCACCTTGATGCCATAGGCGCCGAGCTGGCGGAACCCGGCCTGCACTTCCTCGGGAATCTCCCCGGTGCGGTCGATCAGGTCGGCGTCGACCTTCTCGCGCAGGAACGCCGCGAGGTCGGCCAGAAACTTGTCCGCCCGGGGCTTCTCGTCCCCGTCGATGTCGGTGAGCGGATAAAGTTTCTCCGGCTTCCAGCGCCCCATGAAAAGGTTGGCGACGAAGCTGATGTCGTCGTGCGACTCGCGGGCCGCCTCGGTGACCTGCAGGGCGGCGCGCTGGCCCTCGTTCATCTTCGACATGTCGATGACGGACTTGCCGTCGTCGGCCGGTTTCTTCTGGGACGGGTTCTCCATGGCGCAGCGAGTAAATCCCCGCCGGTCAGCTGAGTCAACGGACGCAGCGCCCCGCGGCCGCCTTTAACCCTTTGGGCGTAAACGCCCCCCCGCGCCGCGATTCGCGCGGCTTGCTTTCGGGCCGCGATGTGGCACGTTCCCGCTCCCATGTTCTTTGACGGTGTGCTCCACACATCGGATCAATCTCCTACTTTCCCTTTTGGGGGTGTTCTGGATTCGACCCTAGGTTAGAGCGCGCAGCTGCCTGTCGAGAGTGAAGGTCTCTCGTTAATCCCTCTTCAAAACAAACAAACGGCACATTCGAAGAAATGCCCCTGGCTGCCTAAAAATTGCAGCCACGTTGCTACCCTGACACCTGCTAGGGGATAGGAACGTCGACAGCAGGAATAACGGTGACGGCCGTCGTGACGTCGCCGCGGTATCTTCAAACCACGGCTGGTTCCCCGGAGCGCTCGCGGCTTGGTGCCCGGGGGATGAGACTCTACAAGACGCTATATAGGTAGATGCGGCGCGTGAAGGCCCGGGGCACAGGGGTTCAACTCCCCTCACCTCCACCATTTCTCACTTACGTGAGTAAACTCGTTATCGGCAAAACCGGTCGCCACCGTGCGGGCCAATGAATCCCACGGTTTTATGAAAGAAACGGTTAAGGTCTGGTCGCGAAAAATGCGGTTCAACCCAACCTTTCGGAGAAATGACTTCATTTCTCCGAAATTTTCCTCGGCTACCAGTTTTCCCCCGTGATTGGCCTCTAAAATCCAGTTTCGGACGGGTTCAACCCGATTTGCCTTAGTCCTCTCTAAGGCGATGATTTTGCCCTCCAGTTCCACCTTCTTCGGAACGAGCGGGTTCTTGAGTTCCTTGAACTCCGCGAGGTCGATTGAGCCGTCCGTGAAGGCATTGACCGGCCTCAACTTTTCGAGCCACCCCGAGTGTTAGTCTGGGCGCCTGTTATGGGTTGATGTGGTGGGTTGGGTTTGCGCTGTCTCGACGGAGGGAGGCCGGAGGCCGACCGGAGTCGGGACAGTAGGAAGTAGCGCGGCGTAGTTCACGGGACTGCGGTAACCAAGGCGACTGTGGGGCCGCCGGGTATTGTAGTCGATGCGGAAGTCTTCGATGACCACCCGCGCCTCCGTCAGCGTCCAGAGCTGCTCGCGGTTGAGGCACTCATCGCGGAAACGACCGTGGAAGGACTCCACGAAGCCGTTCTGCCAGGGACTGGCTGGCTCGATGTAGATCGTCTTGATCTTCTCCGCTGCCAGCCAGGCCTGGAGTTCATGGGCGATAAACTCCGAGCCGTTGTCGGAGCGGATGAACTCCGGAGCCCCATGCTGCGTGATCGCCTGTTTTACCAGCGCAATTACATCGGCCGACTTCAGGGCCCGGTCGGCCCGGAGCACATGGCATTCTCGGGTATGCTCATCAAGGACGGTCAGCATGCGCAGGGCACCGCCGCGCACCGTGGCGTCGGCGATAAAGTCCCAGGTCCAGACATGACCGCGGTGCGTGGCCTTGGTCGGCAGGCCCGTCGAGTGACCCCGCCGGCCGATCTTCCGCTTGGTCGGTGGCACCCGCAAACCTTCGACCCGGCGCAAGCGCTGGATCTGGCGCTTGCCTACGGACCAGCCTTCCTGCCGCAACAATGCGGCCATCCGGCGGTAGCCATACCGTAGGTGCGCCTCGGACAGCGCATGCAACCTGGCAACCATCTGCTGCTGGCGGTCGTGGCGTTGCCCGGCGCGATACCACAAGGTGGCTCGCGCGAGACGCAGGATGCCGCAGGCTCTCCACCCAGAACACAGGCCGTGGGCCATCACGGCCCGGGCCATCTGCTTCTTGTGTCCCGGGCTCATAATTTTTTTCGTTCACAAACCGTAGCACGCGGTTCTCCAGCAGCGAGTCGGCCAACATCTTCTTCAGCTCGGTGTTCTCCCGCTCCAGTTCCTTGAGACGCTTGGTCTCGTTGACCTCCATCAGGCCGAACTGCCGCTTCCAACGGTGGAAGGTCTGCTCCTAGATGTTCTTCTCCTTGCAGATCTCCACGATGCTCTTGCCGCCATCGGTCGCCCGCAAAATGCGGATCTTGTCCTCCGTCGTGTGTCTTTTGCTTTTCATGGTCTGGGTCCTTCTTCTGGCCCAGACTAACACCGAAGGCGGCTCAAAAATTTGAGGTCACGTCAAGTGGCCCAAAAGACACCGGGGCTATCACATTCAGCCCGGCGACTTATTACCTCTCCTGTATGTAAGCTCGTTATGGCAGCCCGAGTTCAAAACGGCAGACGGTTACAATTGCCGATACCCACAGCATGCCCGCCACTGATGAATGTCCGTGCCGAGCCAAGCCATGCAGTCAGCCGTTAACTCCCGCAGGTGCGCCTCAGTAGCATCGGCAACCTTTTGACATGTCTCCGGCCTAATGAACTCCCCGTCATTGGAATTGCTAAATCCACGCACATCCACGTCCCACTCCTCTAATTTGGTCACCAAGTTTTGCCAAGCATCTCAAGCGTAGCAGATATCGTGCTGCGCGGACTTAGTAGCTAGGCGTTTCCGATGTTTCGTCGATGACGATGTAATTATAACCTTCATTTCGCATACCATTCGCGACTATAGCGTCAGCGGTCTCGCGGATCAGCTGCTCATTGATTTTCCCTTCAAGGGTATTCCATGAATTCCAAGCCATCGGGGGTGTTTGGGCCAGCTGTTCGAATTGCTGCGCGCAAGCCGAGCTGCTTTCCCAAAGGAAAGCGGTAATCAAGAGTAGTATTTTTATACTGGCTAAGCAGTTGACTGCCACTGGCGACTTCCACGATTAGCCTACCTGTTGAGAGGAAAGAATGGGTGCAGGCCGGCAGAGACACCGATTGATTTTTGATCTGTGCTACAATACATTACCCTTAGCCCATCGAAATTATGAACGAAAAAGCCATTCAATCAGCATTGTCTGACATTCGCGGAACAACCGACGAGGTGGCGAAAAGCCTCAAATTGGCTGGGCTGGTTGGATCTCTCTTCAAGGAGAAAGGCTGGGAGATGATCACGGTCGGAGGATCTGCCATAGAGGTCTACACCGCCGGGCAATACATGTCTGGAGATATTGACATGTGCGGCAAAATCGGAGTGCCCCCGCCGCGCATTCGGGCCGAGGTTATGGCTTCAATTGGCGCCACTGGCGGGCCAAGAAGCTTCCAAATCAATGATCGTTGGGTTGATATCCTCGGTCAAGTTGAACGCATGTCAAAAGCGCCCTATCAATCTGTTGAAACGGCCTACGGCTTGGTGACGTTGATGCCGGTCGAGGAGCTTTTAGTTGATCGCGTTTTCACGTCGGCGTATCCACAAGCGAATGATGAAGCCAAAGCTTGCGCAGAAAAACTCATGGCCGTATGCATTCGTGGTGATGTAGCTGTAGACTGGTCCGAAGCTGCAAAGATGGCCGGTGCGAAAGAATACGGTATCGGTAAAGAGTTTGAAGAATTCCGGCAGGCCGTATCGAAACAAATTTCTGAGCCCAAAAAATATGAACAACCCAAAAACAGCGCTAACATGGGCGGAGTGGATGGAGGCTCGCAAGAGCCGGAGATTAACATCTGATCTTATCCGGCCAGGTTCGATTCGGCGCAAAGTCAGCAGTTCGGATAAACGACTGCGCGCAACCTTTAACGGGGAACGTGGGCCTGTATTGCGCTAATTAGCCACAACAGTGGCGGGATTGGTCTGAGGTTGCCTTGATTTGACGGACAGTGGACAGGGGATCAAAACCCAAAGGAGTCCACATGAAGACACAGATAACCAAGCCGGGCGGCCACCAGCCGCATCACAGTGAGGAATACAAGCAACAGGCCGTGGCGCGCTGGCAGAGCAGCGGCCGGAGCGCAGCCAAGGTCGGGGCGGAGCTGGGGATCCGGCCGGCGTTGTTGTTTCGCTGGGCGAAAGCCCAACGGGATCGGCAGACGGGCCAGGCGACGCGCCCGGCGCGCCGCCTGGAGGAAATCGAGGCCGAGAACGCGCGCTTGCGGGAGGAGAACGCGAGGCTGCTCGAGCAGCGTGAAATCCTAAAAAAATCATTGGGCATCCTCTCCGAAACGCCGCGGCGCGGTATGCCCGGATCGAAACCATGAGCGGCGAACACCGCATCGCCCTGCTGTGCGAACTCCTCGGAGTCTCGCGCAGTGGGTATTACGCCTGGCGGCAGCGGCGGCACGAGCCGGGCCCGCGGGCTCGGGAGGATCATGTGCTGAGCGTGCAAATCCGCGAGGTCTTCACGGCTAATCGCCGCAGTTACGGCAGCCCGCGGATCGCGGCGGCGCTGGGCTGCCCGGGACGGCGGAACCGGATTGCCCGCCTGATGCACGAGGCGGGCATCTGGGCGCGCCGGCGCTCCAAGTATCGGGTGCGGACAACGGACAGCCAGCACGGCGGGCCGATTGCTCCAAATCGGTTGCCGGAGTTGACGGTCACCGCGCCGGATCAAGCGTGGGGCAGCGACGCCACCTGCGTGCTCACCGGCCAGGGCTGGCTGTATGTGGTCGTCGTGCTCGATTTGTGCTCCCGGCGCGTGCTGGGTTGGGCGATGGGCGCGCATCTGGATGCCCGCCTGATGCTCGATGCCTTGCAGATGGCGATCAACCAGCGCCGGCCCAAACCGGGCCTGATCGTCCACTCCGATCGCGGCGCCCAGTATGCCAGCAGGCACTACCGTCAATTGCTCCTGCGTTACGGCCTGATCGCTTCGATGAGCCGCAAGGGCAACTGCTACGACAATGCCTTCGTCGAATCATTTTGGAGCAGCCTTAAATACGAGACCGTCTATCACCAACGCTTCGCCACGCGCGCCGCGGCCCGTGCCGCGCTCTTCGAATATATCGAGGTCTTCTACAACCGCACCAGACTCCACTCCAGTCTTGGCTACCTCAGTCCCATCAACTTTGAATCCCAACTAAACTAAATCACCTCGATCCCACTGTCCGAAATATCAGGGCAAGCCCAGTCATTATCGGCTTCAATTCCATTGGGGGTGTTGCCTTTAGCCATGCGGACACGAAACCTATCGTGGCAAATTCGCCACAATCTGGACCATCTCGGATGGATTTTCAGGTTTGGCGGAGCCCCCGTGGGGGCAGTGGCATTCAACTGCATAGCCAGTATTTTTATATTAGGCGGTGGTCGAATTCATTCAGCAAAATGACTCAATTCTTGCGCTCGCTGGACATGCTTGAGTTGACCGCGTCACCCGCAGGCGCCACGGGTTGTGGTGCGACGACAACGACATTTTTTCTCCTCGTAGAGGGCTGGATATCCCAGCTAGTCAGTCGACCATCCTTCACCGTGCCGGTCAAAATCGTCTGGTGAGAAAGACGCAACTTGAAGTCAGCGTCCCATTGAGCGGGCCAGGCCGGAAGGAGGAATATCTTATCTCCTGCTTCCTGGACCAGCATGCGCTGCACCGCAATTGCGCCGGCCCCAAAATGGTCAAAGTCTGGACAACCGTCGCCGACGTTGCTCCCGTACAGTGGAAATCGGCATTCGGCGGTAGCGCTGCGGAAACGACGCACAAGGCCCTGAGCGGCCTCCTGCGCCTGCCCCGCCAGCGCCCAGTGAATCTGGTCCTGGTTCCAGCAAGTGAAGTTCATGACGTTCACGCAGGTCCGGTGCCGGATTGTCCAATCGGCGATGGTCGACGTACCCAGCGCAAAGCCGTAGCAACGAAACGGAAAGACCGGATACAGTTCCCCATTCTCGCTGTTGTGCTGCTCCGACCAGCTTTCTGCCGGCGCAATTGCTAGTCTGCCAGCGATTTCACGCATCGGGATTTCCGGAATCGTAGCCCGAAATTCTCGCCAGCGTCGCTGGTCTTCGACTGTGCCCACGTTTTGCGCAATCAACCCGTCGAGACAGAAGCGCAGGCCTGCGATATCTGGCGCAGGATTGATGGCCCGCCACCACGTTTCCAGCACTTGGCCGGGGTCGATTCGCAGCTTCCCATCAGCCCCTCGAGCATAATGCTCCTGAAAAAACAACAAGACCTCGCGGGCAAACGGAACCAAAAGCTGGTCGCGAACCTGGGGACTCTCGGTCGCCGCCACGTAGTCCAGCAGCATGGCCGTGGTCTCAAGTCCGTTGGTGTAGTAATAGTCGTGGTAGTAACGAGCAGTACGTCCGGGAACATTGCGACCAGGGCGTCCGTCGATACCGCAGTCACGCTCCCCGCCCGTGGGCTCGAGATTTTCTCGGAAATAGACGCCCGCATGCCCAAACTGGACCTGCGTGATGGCCCGACGCATCGGCAAGCGGTCGAAGTAATAGGCGAAGAAGGGTTTCATCAGTTCATAGTCGCCACTGCACAGAAGCGGCCAGTAAAGCAGCCGTTCGTTCTGGTAGGTGAAGCGCCGTCCCCAGAGCCGGTCGTCCTCGTGCGTTAACCAGCCACCCTCGACCTTGGTCTTGCCTCCACTCCGCCTGTAGGGATCGTCCGTCGCGGTGAACATTTGCTGACTAAAGAGACCACCGTTGAATTTCGCCGGTAGCCGGCCCTGTCCCTGACAGGCCATGAGGAAGCGAAAGACATTGTAGCTTTGGGCCACCAAGGCGGCCCCATCGGGTTCTTCCCTCTGGCCGTTGGGCGAAGCCTCACCCTGCAGTTTCTCGCGGTCTACCTTTGGCACCGTGTGATCTGACGTCCGTATCCAACTCCGATTCCAAAACTTTCCCCACCAGGAGCAATGCTCCGTCCAGTCCTTTTGCCAGTCATGCGGCTGGGCGGCGAGTTGCTGAATGGACTCGATCCAAGTTTGCGCGCTGGGCGCCTGGCGGGTTAGTGAGTAGATCCGAACGTCGAACTTGTGTCCGCTCCCGACGAGTTTACCGCCCACCGGGCGCAGGCCATCGGCCTCAACCAGATTTCCAAATGTGTTAAACCGATAAGGATCGGGAATCTGGGCCGCCATTTCGCTCACTCCGTAAAAATCCAAGTCGTCCGCAAAGACACTACGATCACCCACGCCATAATACCAAAGCAGCTTACCGTCGCGTTCCAGCTGGACGTCCTGCGTGGGGACCTGACCCGCCTTGGGGCCCGAACGTCGGTAAAGGTAGTCGTTCACATTATAGGCGCAGGTGTCGAAGCGGGGCCACGGATCGCTGGAAACCGTCACCTGCAAATCTTGCGCAGACTGGATCTGAACGTGATACACGGGATGATTGGCATCCGCCCAAATCCGCAGGCTGGTATCGCCCGCCGCGATAAGAATAGAGCCAGTGGACAAATCGAGTGTTTGGCGAAAAGGGCGGCCGTTCACAAATGGGTTAGGCTGCAGAGACACCCGAACCCGCCCGGTCTTGAACAAGTCTCCGTTGTAATTCAGCGCATCGGACTTCGAAAGAAGTAGAAACAGGTCTCCATCTTTAATCGCATAGACTCCTGCCCCGAGATCCCCATTGCCCAGAGGCATTGCGCCTGCGGCATTCGCTGAGGGACTAGACCAAACAACATTATAGCGACTTACCTCGGTCGAAAAATTACTGGCGGGATTAAACTCGAAAGGGGCATCGGCGGCACAACAAGTGCCAACCATGCCTGATGCCAGAAATGCACTTATGATCTCGAACCAAAGCCGGTAGGTTTTCATGGGGTATTTCAACAGAGGGCTAACGCCTGCATCTAATCAGCTCAAAATGGGCCCCTCAATTGAACCGCGAATAGAGGCGGTCATAGTCCATTTCGTGTTCCAGCATGATCCGGACCTTATGGTGCAACTGATCCGGCAAGTCCGGGCCGAGGAGGAACACATCCTCCTCGGCCTGGCTCGGCGCCAATTTCAGCAGCGGTGCCGATGCGCGGTTCAGCAGGCGGATCAACTCATCCGTATTGTCGATCTCCCGGCGAACGATCTCCCGGATGGCCATGCCCCGCGGATCGGCAGGTAGGTGCCATATTGCAGTCTCAACCGGTTTTCTCGTCAGGTCAGTCCGGTCAAGGATCTCCTGATACTGACAAACATCCTCCGCATTGCGCACAAGACAGCCGAGGGCTGAAAGACGTAACCCGAGCAGTTCCATAGCAGCCCGATGCGCGGAGTCTGTCGTCTTCCCGGAAAGACCCATACAACGCACGCGCCCGTCCTCGATTCGCTCCAAAGCCCGATTGAAGATCTGTTCCGCGATGTAGCGGGCGGCGAAACCTTTCACCATCCAGTTGTCCTGAAGGTTCATCAGGTCGGCAGCTTCTTCCTCTCCCTTGGCCTGAAACTGGAAACGTCGGTAATAATCCCGGTCAGCAGCCTTAAGCTCTAACGGAAACGGCACGAGCGGCCGCGTCAGCCAGCGCTGATTAACTCCGCCCAATAGAAGGATCGGGCCACCTTCACTCAGGTGGGACAGCTCTTCCACAACGACCGCGATGTCATTCCATACGGCCAGCAATTCCTCGGCATTGGCCTCGCCGACCTGTATGGCTGCCACCTCACGCAGGATCGCGAAGCGTCGGGCGATGCCCGCTCCCTGCAGTGCTGGCTGACGCTTGCAAATCTCGAACAGCTCGGTGGCCCCTAAACTTGAAAATCCATAGACGACGCTCTGCCCTTCTGCCCGGGCGGACTTCAGGACGGAAAGCTGCTCCGCAAACTTGACGGTCTGCGGCAGACCTGTAACCGGGTAGAGGTTCGATGCATAGAAGTCGTCGAAACTGCCCACCGTTGCTGCCGGCGCATAACCTGTGTCGGTCCTGCCCTGAACACTCTGGCCCGGGCCCAGTAGTGGCGCAGCTGCGTCGGCCTCATTCTCCGGAATGCTGCCGCCGATCCGGACCTCGACATTGCTCAAACCTGCGTCTGCCGCGCCGGCTTGGATGACACTAAGAAATCCCGCCACTCGTGCCGGAAACCCCCGGGTCCGGCAGGATTCAGGCCCATTAGGCCCAGGGTAGAGTCCCAGGCTCCAGCAAAGACCGCCGCCAGAGTCGTTTGTAAGCAGGTTAAAATATTCAATCGGTGCCTGCCGGCAAAGTTCCGCGATCGCCTTGCGATACATCGCCAGCACCTCGGGGTTATCGATGTCGGGGCTGTAGTAGGCATGCCGCGCGCGACGCGTATGGTCACAGCGGGGCCCGCGCCAATCGGGATGTTCCTGATAGGCTTCCTCCGGCAACCAGCCGGGTTCGCAGGCCGAAAAGGCGGCCTTTAGCCCGAAACGCTTCAGAATCGCGCAGCGCTGCACGACTATTTCGAGATTCTTCTTCGCATAGTCCGCGGGCAGCCAGCGCTGCAGCTCCGGTGGCACGATGACCTTAAAAATTGAGGAATGCATCATGCCCCAATTCGGATAGGGATCTGAAAGATCACGTTCCCATTGCCACCGGCTCTTCGGCAGGTCGCTGACAAACACATGCGTCGCACCGGCCGCAGCTGCCCGTTCGGCCAGTTGGGTAAACTCTTCGAGGGAGGCCGTGTCGCACCGCCAAATGCGCTTGGCGTAACCCTGGACCACAGGCGCCTCGAGCGCAAAAGCAGTGATCGGCCACGCCGCGCCGATAGCCAAGGCAAGTGCCCAATGCGCAAGCCTCCAGCCACTCCCCAACCGGCGTGAAAATTGGTTACGGTCGGGCGACAGAATCCTGGCAACAACGGACACCAAACATGCGGGGTATTGCATAACGAGCATCCTGACCAAGCATCTGCCCCACGCCAAAAGCGGGGATGATTGACGTAAACTGCCCTTTGAATTGAGGTGAGTTCTTGGTTCGGGCGGGATCAGCGGCCATACTCCACGTGCCTGTCAGAATCCAAAAGCTAGTCCGCCCCGGACAGACCAAGGCGTTCCGAAACCTCGCCCACTACTTTCCGTTGTGCGTCGGTCTTTTGCTACTAAGCGCCAGATCGTTCGCAGCCGGCAAATCCCCGCCTATCGACGGACTGGTCATCGAGGCCGACGCACAGGCGGCAGGTGAACCTTTGGATCATTACTGGAGCCGCTGCGTGGGGGCCGGCCGCGCCAATGAGGGCCTGCGTGCCGCCTGGCTCGAGCAGCTCAAGATGGCGCATGAGACATGTGGCTTTGAGTATGTAAGGTTTCACGGCCTTTTTCATGACGACATGTTCGTCTACCATGAGAAGGATGGCGTGGTGACCTACAACTGGCAATACATCGACGACCTGTTCGATCGCCTGCTGGCAATCGGCGTTCGCCCCTTCGTGGAACTGGGGTTCTGCCCCGGCGAGCTGGCTTCGAGTAACAGCACCGTGTTCTGGTGGCACGGGCACACGGCCCCGCCGAAAAACAACGAGAAATGGGCCCAGCTCGTCTCGGCCTTCGCGCAGCATTGCATTAGCCGTTACGGCGCCGAGGAAGTGCGGCGCTGGTATTTCGAGGTCTGGAACGAACCCAACACCACCATGTTTTGGTCCGGCACCAAGTCGCAATATTTCGAACTTTACCGAGTCTCGGCCATGGCGCTGAAGGGCGTCGACCCCGCCCTGCGCGTGGGCGGTCCCGCCACCAACAACTTCACCCCCGACGGTCGCTTCGACGGAGAAGAGGAAGACCGACGCCACCAGGTCACGCTGACCGCGCCTGACATCGATGCGCTATCTTGGAAAGGCGCGTGGATCGTGGATTTCCTGCATTACTGCGCCCGCGAAAAAATCTCCGTGGATTTTATTTCCACTCATCCCTACCCAACCGACAACGCCTATGATCCCGTTGACGGCAAAATGCGCAGCAAGACCCGCAAGATTGACTCCGTACACGATGACCTGACTTGGCTAAGAGTCGCCTTGGCGCGGAGCGAATTCCCCAACGCTGAACTCAACCTGACTGAGTGGAACTCCAGTCCTTCCCCTCGCGACAGCAGTCACGACTATTTGCAGGAAGCAGCGTATATCATCAAGGTGAACCTGAATTGCATCGGCTTAGCGCACATCCTCTCGTTCTGGACATTTACCGATGTATTTGAGGAGGGCGGCGGCGGAGAAACAATGTTTCACGGCGGCTTCGGGCTCATCAACGCCCAGGGCATCGTTAAGCCCTCTTTCCACGCCTACCGATTCCTCAATGCACTCGGCGACGAAGTGCTGAAGCAAGCGGACGGCTTTATCGTGACACGCGACCATACCACGCGGGCCGTGAGCTCGCTAATTTACCACTATCCCCCGGAAATTGCTCAGGCGATACCGCGATCGGGCGGTCAGGAGGGACTGGACCGCGAGCCAGCTGAAAAGGTTTTGGCAACGGGCAAACCGCGCCACGTTTCTTTGCGAATCACGCATTGCGGAGTCGGACGGACGTTCCGGGTTGAGACACTGGACGAGAAACACGGCTTCGCGCTGCGTGCCTGGCAGAAAATGGGCAGCCCAGAACCAGCATCACGCGAGCAAACTCAAATCCTCCGCGATTCCGCCATGGACACCCGGCAGGAAGTCATTCGGACCAACGACCAGGGGGAACTCATCTGGGACTGCTACCTCGCGCCTTGGACAGTCGTACTGATCAAAGAAATCTGAATGCCAGGTGCCAGCCAACTATATCCATGGATCGCTTCCCAGACATGACTTCTCGAGTGATACAGGCTCTGGCAATCGCCATTGGTTTCGCCTGCCTTCCTGCTGCTAACGCCCGGACTTGGGAGGTCAGCCAGTGCGATCCCCGCGCCGATGACTCTGGAGCAGGCACAGCCGATCAGCCGCTGCGCACCATTTCCCGAGCCGCCGAACTGGCCGGTCCAGGGGACACTGTACTCGTCCACGCCGGTACTTATCGCGAGCGCGTTGCTCCCGCACGCGGGGGTCTTGAGGGAAGCCCCATCGTCTACCGGGCCGTGCCCGGGGAGCAAGTAGTCATCAAGGGCTCCGATATATACTCAGGACCGCTCGCCACTGAGCCCAACGAACCTGGTGTCGTCCGACTCAGCCTCGATCCTAGCCTATTTGGAAAGACCGGCTACAACCCATTCGCCACCCCGCTCCTACGGGTGGAAACCGGACGCACACTCGGACAGGTTTTTGTGAACGACGAGCAATACCGTGAAGTCGGAGAGGCCAGCGAAGTACGGCGAGTCGCTGGCACCTGGACCGCCCAAGACGCCGGCCGAACCATTCTGCTGCATTTACCAGGCTCCGCTGTTTTGGCCGGTAGCAAGCGGATCGAATTGACGACCCGGAGCCGAATTTTTGCACCCTACCTGCGCGGACTCGGCTACATTCATGTTGTCGGATTCACGATGCTGCATTGCGCCAACCAATTTCCCTCACATTTCTGGGACAGCGACTCACCTCAGGCGGGCGCCCTCGGTTGCCGCGGTGGACACCATTGGCTGATTGAAGGAAATACAATACGGTTCGCCAAATCCCTGGGCCTCGATTGCGGCTCCGAGGGTGAGGAGGACGCCGATGGGCTTCACCAGCCCGAGCCAAAGTATTCCGGTTACCACCGCATCCTAAGCAATACGATCTCTGACAACGGCGCCGGAGGCCTTGCGGCCAGCCACGCGCTGGAAACCTATATCATCGGCAACACATTCGAGCGGAACAACAGCATGGGCCATACCGCTCCCGAGTCGGCGGCACTCAAGACTCACTTCTTTATCCGGGGTCGGATCGAGGGGAATTTGTTCCGGGACAATGAGTGCTACGGCATCTGGTGCGACAACGTCTACGTGGACGTCAGGATTACGCGCAACGTTCTGCTCAACAACCGCGACGCCGGGATTTTCATGGAGATGGGGGGCGGCCCAGCCTTGATCGACAATAATATTGTCGCAATGACCCGCGGCGCCTCCACGGGTTGGCACAACGGAAGCGGTTTCTTCGCCCATGATGCCGGGGGCTTCACCCTGGCTCACAATCTTTTCGTCGCCAACGCGGACTACGGCATCTTGGTCCGCCAAGAAGACGAACGCCGCTATATGGTCTACCCGGCCAGCACCTTGTCCTGGGAAGGCCAGCCTAGCGAAACGCGGCCGTGCCTCCCCGAGCACATCCAGATCGTCAACAACGTGGTGCTCGACAACCACCGCGGCGCTGTGAGTTTCCCTCTGCCCGGTCCAGAGGCGGACCAGAACCGCTGTGACGGCAATCTCTACACCCGGGGCGACCTAGATTTTGTGCCGTTTGTGGTGAACAGCCACCACGGAGTTCGGGCCGTTGAGACGCGCGACCTGATTCTGGCCCGGATCGCCGACAGCCAGCAACCAGACGCGCAGGTCCCGCTGCCTTATTCCCGCGGCCCACTCGTCGCTTTTGCCCAATGGCGGAGCGTGGGCTTTGATCCACATGGCGCGGTTGGTGCCTACGCCGCCAATGTCCGCGCCCTCGACCTGTCACTCACTGTGGGCACGGGCCCCTTGCCGGGCGAGTTGGTGTGCAAGCTCATCCCGGGAGTGACCCAGGACATTTTCGGGCGGACGCTGCCTGACAATCCATTGCCTGGCCCCTTCCAGATGATTGGCGAGTCACCGGTGGCGCTCACCCTGTGGCCAATGCCCTGCGCGACGGACGACATTAGCGCGCAGCCAGCCGACATGCTCCCCCATGCGCCACCACCGCCTATCGCTACTGGCAGTGCGCTGGCACGGCTGCCGGATTAGGGCACATCTTCAAAGTCACATAAGCCAGAGGAAGACGCAAGCCAGCGCGACGAAGGCGGCATAGGCGGTGGTGGTCTGTTCGTAGCGAGTGGCCGATGCGGCGGGAGGATTTGAGTCTGGCAAAGGCGTTCTCGATGAGATGGCGGGAGCGATAAGTGTATTCGTCATAGACCGGCTGGATCAGGCGATTGCGCCGAGCCGGCACGACGGGTTGATGACCGGCGGCGAGCAGCCGCTCGCGCCACCAATCCGCATCGTAGCCGCGATCACACAGTACCTGCGCACCTTGCCCTGGCGGCACGAGCGCTGGGGCCTTCGTCACATCGTTGCGCTCGCCGCCAGTGACGACAAAACGCACGGGATACCTCTTGGCAGACAAGCTGTCACTCGCTTACCATCAATCGGAGACCGGCACTTCAGTGTAAATATCTTCCAATGAATCAGATAAAGCATTTTCGGTGGTTTGCTTGTAAATCGCCGGAACAACTAATCACTCACACCCGGTTGGCAGCGATAAGTTCGGTCGCTAAAACGGTAGGGATCACCGGCCGAGCCTGCTCCGGCGGCTCCGCCAAAGAGGTAAATTTGTTCGTCAATCACGACCGAAGCGCCCCAGGAAAGAGGGCAAGGCATACGCGGCCCTAGCCGCCAGGCGCCGATCGAAGGCCGATAGATTTGTATTGCGGATCCATCCGTGAGGTCTCGACCACCCATAATCCATAACTCATCTCGCCACCGAACAACCTGCGGTGAGCGTGGCTTCGTTGGTCCGCCGATGATCTGCCAGCGGCCGCTCGCCGACTGAAACCTCGCTAGTCCGGTGCCAGGCACGCAGACGTAAATGTCCCCATCGTATTCCGCCCCGGAGATTGCGTTCATGCCCAGCGGGCCGTCCGTTTCATGGCGCCATGTTCTCTCGCCAGCGCCAATGCTGTCCATGCGACCGGGCTTGGTCGGATCGGCCTGTCCTAAAACGTAAAGCCGGCCCCGGGCAACCACTGCGAGTGGAGCTGGTTGGGGGTAAGGCAGAGCCGGACCTTCGGCCAGATTGCCCGTGGTGGGGTCAAAACATTCGACCTTTGTGGTTGCCGCGCGTTTCCCATCTACGGCTGCGATGTCTCCACCGATAATCCATATGCAGCCCTGGAAGCAAACCGTGGCACAAAAGATCCGCGGCCGGGTGAAACGAGCCACGGCAAGCCAACGATCCCCCGCCAAGTCATAGCACCATAGCTCATCATACGCATGCGGATGCGGTGGCTCGCCCCAAGTCCGCGTAAAGCCACCCGCAATGTAGATGCGACCCCGTAACACCGCCGCCATGATGTCGTGGTTGCTACCCGGCATGGATGCCAGAGATTGCCAAATCCCCAGCGACACAGAAGGCGATGGTTGCATTATCTTCGAAGCTTCAGCGCAGACTGATAGCGGCATGAGCAAGGCCAACGCCGTTGCCTTCAACCCGAGTTGAGTCAGGAATTGCATATGGGCAGGAAAGTGTGGCCACACACAAGTGGGCTGGTCTCATGGCGCAGGATTTTATGTTGGTGCCGCACAGCCGACAAAGTCTGTGCGTCCGCAATCAAGCACCGAACTACTTGGCCCATCAAGTTGGTCGTTTGTTTATGTGAACTAGCGCCGTCCGGCGCTGGTCCACAGGCGCCAGTTAACGTCAACTCGGCTGATTCGCGACACCAATGCGCTCGGGGCTACCATCGAAAGACGCAGTGATGACACTTCGCAAAACTGAGATTCTACAGAAGGCCACTTGAATATTCCATTTACTAAATCCGACCGAGTTGCGCTTGTAATTTTCACTGCTCTCATGGTTTCTGTCTCGGCGTCAAAGGCTGGTCCGTGGTCCCCAAGCACCTGGCCCGTGCTGCGGCACTATGATGGCGAGCATCTGCTTCGAATCGCGCTCCCCCTCGGTGGTATCGGAACAGGAACTGTTTCCCTAGGTGGGCGCGGCGAGCTGAAAGACTGGGAGATCATGAACCGTCCCATGCGGGGTTTTGCAGCAACGAGTATCTCGCCCAACAATGATGCGCCCTTTTTCGCGATCCACCTCCGGCCGCGAAATGGGCCGACCATAACGCGCGCACTACTAGGACCATTAGACCCAACGGAATATGAAGCGGAGGACGGACGGCCAGCAAATCATCATGGCTTGCCGCGATTCCGAGCCGCCGAATTTGACGCTGCCTACCCATTCGGACAAGTTCGCCTCTCTGATCCGACCCTGCCAGTAACCGTGCGCCTGAAGGCGTTCAATCCACTGATCCCGGGGGACGCGGACTCAAGCGGATTGCCGGTCGCGGTGCTCTGTTATGAAGTCACCAACGAATCCGCTCAGGACCTGACCGTTTCAGTTTGTGGCAGCCTGCGCAACTTCATCGGCGAGGACCACCTCTCGAACCGTATTAGCTGGCGAGGCGAGTCCGTTTGGACCGGAGCGAAACAGAACCAAAACGAATTTCGCTCCGACGGAAAAATCAGAGGGATCTATTTTACAAGTCACGGTGTCGCCCCGACTGGACCCGCATGGGGCACTATGGCGCTCGTAACCGAGGAGTCAGAAGGCGTCAGCTATCGCACAAATTCCGGCACCAATGCGTGGAGTCGCGCCATTCTGAATTTCTGGGACGATTTCAGCGCCAACGGTGCGTTGTCCGACACTGATCACTGTGAGGATGACGACCCGATGGCATCGCTCGCGGTCAGCAAGCAGGTGCCGGCCCATCAGACACGGTCCTTCGCTTTCCTTCTCACTTGGGATTTCCCCAACCGTCGTTCCTGGAGGCCCGATAGCCCGGACTACGGCGAAGACACTGTTGGCAACTATTACAGCACCCGGTTCAGGGATGCTTGGGATGTGGCGGAGCTCGTCGCGCCTCGGCTCGCAGAGCTTGAACTGGAGTCCCGCCGCTTCGTGGAGGCCTTAATCAGTTCAGACTATCCCTCGGAACTGAAGGAAGCTGCACTCTTCAATCTGGCAACCTTGCGATCCCAGACAGTGTTTCGCATCGCCACCGGCCAGTTGATGGCGTGGGAAGGCACAATGGCCCAAGCCGGATCGTGCTTTGGCTCGTGCACCCACGTGTGGAACTATGAATCTGCTACCGCCTTCCTTTTTCCAGACCTTGCACGCACAATGAGGGATGTGGAATTTGGCGCGGCGACGGACGCCGCGGGCAAGATGAGTTTTCGCACAATGCTGCCATTATCCAAGGCCCAAGACTGGAACAGGGCAGCTGCGGACGGGCAGATGGGCACGATCATCAAATTCTACCGCGAATGGCAATTGTGCGGTGACCGCGCCTTCCTCGATCGCCACTGGCCCAAGGTCAAGGCAGCGCTCGCTTATGCGTGGGTGCCGGACGGCTGGGACGCCGATCAGGATGGAGTCATGGAAGGGGAGCAACCCAGCACCATGGACGTCGCATACTACGGCCCCAATCCGCAGATGCAGTTCTGGTATCTCGGCGCCCTGCGCGCTGCTGAGCAAATGGCCTTGGCGGAACAGGACACAAAGCTCGCGGACCGGTGCCACGCGCTCTTTGACTCCGGGAAAGCCTGGACCGACCGCTACCTCTTCAACGGGGAATACTACGAGCAAATCATCACCGACCCGAAGACACACACCTTCAGGGAATGGGCGCCCAGTGACGAACTGCCACCTTACCAACTCGGCAAGGGATGCCTTGTCGACCAGCTGGTGGGACAGAGCCTTTCAAGTCTATGTCAGCTCGGTGAACTCGCTCCGGCCGAGCACTTGCAGGCCACCCTGCACAGCATTATGCGCTACAACTTCAAGGGTAGCTTCGCCGATCACTTCAACAACATGCGCTCGTTTGTGCTCGGCGATGAAGCAGGCTTGGTGATGGCTTCTTGGCCGCGGGGACGGCTCAAGGTGCCCTTCCCCTATTTCAGCGAGGCGATGACTGGCTTCGAATACACCGCCGCCGTCGGCATGATCCAAGCCGGCCAGGACGACGACGCCATAAAGGTCATTCACGCCATTCGCAGTCGTTTCGATGGCCGGAAGCGCAACCCCTTCGACGAACCCGAATGCGGGTTTCACTACGGACGCTCCTTGGCGAGTTGGAACGCCTTGCTGGCGTGGAGCGGCTTCTGGTACTCGGCCGTGGACAGAACCGTGAGTTTCCATGCGAGGCCGGGGCGCTATTTCTGGTCAAACGGGGTCGCCTGGGGAACCGCGGAATTCCTTCCAGGCCAGCTAAGGCTTACTAGTTTGCACGGGAGCTTGGTAGCGGACCAAGTGCTCGTGGACGGCAAGGCCGTTGTCCTACCGAGCAGCACCGTCGCAGCAGGAGCAACTGTTTCACTCGCGCTGCCAACACCTTGATAATGAAAATCCCCTTCTTCCATCGCCTCGTCGTGCTGCTGGTGGCGACAACCTGCAACTCCTTGGGGGCGGCAACCGCGGACTGGCGTGGCGAACTCGAACGGGCCCTGCCGCTCTTTGGCCACCGCAATTGGATCGTGATAGTCGATTCAGCTTATCCGCTGCAAAACGCCACCGGAATCCAAGTCGTGGCCACTTCAGCCGACCATCTTGAGGTGCTCCAAGCTGTGCTCACGGCTGTGAGGGCAAACAAACATGTCCGCTCCCAAATCTACCTTGATGCAGAGCTCCCCTTCGTTCCCGAGAAACATGCGGCCGGCATCGAGATCTACCGGGCCGGGCTGGCAGCTGCATTAAAGAACGAGAAGCCAGTTTACATTCCGCATGAACAGATCATCCACCGTCTGAAAGAGGCCGGAGGGGAGTTCCGCGTGCTCATACTTAAGAGCAACCTCACCCTGCCGTATTCATCGGTTTTTCTCGAGCTCGGCTGCGGTTACTGGACGGATCAAGCTGAAAGCGATTTGCGCCGCATCATGGGCGCAGCCCACTAACCCAGCACCCGCGTGATCTCTCGCGTGGCACGGGAACCCTTAGCGACTTAATCTTGCTGCCCGAAGACAGTGAACTCGGCTACCCCGGGCGTGATACCCGGCGGCCAGCCGAGCAAAACAAGACGGACACGGCTTCCGACCATCGGCTTGCATTCGCGGTAGTCGATCAACAGATCAGCGTCGTTTTGAGTGCGATCGACGATGGTGTTCCACTCCCCCGGCTTGGATTCAACCTCCACTCGATAACGATACGGGCCAGGATTGACACCCCGCGTGGTGTCCAGTCCGACATCACGCCAAACAATGCGCACGGCATGCACCCGGGCGCTAAGATTCAGCCGGCTCGTCAACATTGGCGCCGTATCGTTTGACGCCGGTTGCCACCAAGTCCGCAGATCTCCATCCACAGCAAAGCGGCCGCCAAGATTTGGCGCGTTTGATGAACCGAAGGTCTGGCATCCTGCATTAAGCGGGATCCAATCAGGCCCGTTTTTTTGGCCTGACGGGATGTATTTCGGCAGCCACTGGGGAATGGAACTCGCAGACGGCACAAACAGCTCGCCGTCGGCGCTCATCTGCACCCGATCCATGCCAATTCTCCGTTCAAAACCGTGGGCAACACCCGCCCTGATCGTGTAGAATGCCCAAAGTTCATTATTCGGGCCGGCCACAATGCAGCCGTGCGCAGTACCAGTCACCAGTCCGCTTGTCGTCCGAAGGATGGGGTTTAGTCGCTGCGGAGAGAACGGCCCGAGCGGTGAATGACCAACATAGGCACCCATTGCATAGGTTTTGTTTTCCGTTCCGGCAGCGGAGTAGGTCAGATAGTAACGGCCGGAGCGTTTTATCATCCATGCCCCCTCAATCCAGCCTTTGCCTTTGATCTGGTTCCATTCTCCAACGGCTTCCCACGGCTGACCGAGGGGATCGAATTTGATTAGTTCTACTGGCCCTGTAAGGGGATGCGTGGGACTGGAAGGATTCAATTCCGCTCCCCATATTCCACCCTTTGCGGAACAGCCCCAGTAATAATAGAGTTTCCCATCGTCATCTGCGAACAACATGGGGTCCACAAAAGGTGGCATTCCTTCCTGCCGTGCGATCTGGATTTTGCCGACTGTCGAGAACGGTCCTAAGGGCGAGTCCGAGACGTGCAGTTCTGATTCCGATGCGAGCAGATAGAATTTAGACCCGTATTTCACGACCGTGGGTGCGTAGCCCAAATCCCGAACATTCAGCGGATGGTGCTCCCAGGTCGCGCCCTGGTCCTCGCTGACCCAAGCCATATCGACGGACGGGTAGAGATACCACTTGCCGTTTTCCCAAAGGGCCGAGGGATCGGCCAATTCTCGGAACTGCTCCTTGTAAGGAAGCAACCACTGGATGTTTTCGTCCAACGGGGATCCGTTGGTAACTCCCCGCGCAAACCTACCAACCGGGTAATTAGGTATGGGCAGCGGATTACAATAGGTTCGCGGGAACTCAGAGGCAAACGACGGACAATGCGCCGCCAGCACCACGAGTAGGTAGCTGAGACGATATCGGAACCATGACATGGTGAGGTTGGCCAATTTGCGACGGGGGTGGTTCAGCCACGGCAAGAGTCACTACTGCGCCCTCTTTGACCAGCCCATTGCCGGGTAAGAGCGTGAAAATGCGTGGCCCATTCCTCCCACGTCCGACGGAGCAAGGGGGCAATCAAGTGCGGCGACTCATCATTCTGCACGTGGGCCTTTAGCCGCGAAAGCTCGTGCAAGGCCACCATGGTGTAGGTCGGGCTTTTATATTCCTCGAAGGTGCCATTTTGCTGGGTGAAGGCACTTATGCCCCGCAGCCGCTGGAGCCCGTAGTCGCAAAATTTCTTCACCCCCCAGGTGTTCACCTTCGGCCTTTGAATGATGCAGCCTTTGGCTATCTCACTTTGTGGGTCCTCAGAGACTGACAGGGCCACGCCACGGTCCGTCCAGTTATATAGATCGACCGATGAGTAGCAGTGCACACCGACTTCGGCTGCATCGCCCCCGATCTTATGTTCCCCGAACCAGTAGTAGGTGCCTTCATGGAACAGCAGACCACCACCATGGGCATTGATATGAACGCCATTGTCATCAAGCCCCGCCTGATCGGGCTGAAATTGAGTGAGGGTAGTTCTCGATACTTGGATTTCGGCTGCTTGGAGAGGACCTCGGGGCGGGAGCGTAAGTGTGGTGAGGCCGCAAAGCAGGATAGAGATAAGGCGAGGTCTCATAAATGAATGTGAAAATGGCTGACGAACGACTCCTCTATTTGATGGTGGTCACCGCACTGGGACCACTCCTTGTAATCCGCAGGGCGACCGCCAATCCAGCCAGGGTCGCGCCGGCTACACCCAGGGCCCCGAGTGACCCGAAAATTGAAACGCCCGTCGCATCGGGCTTGGTCAGGAAGAAAATCAGCACGCCGGCGAGCATCACGCACGAACCAATGACGCGGTCGGTGATGCCTCGCTCATTGAAGAGAAACCAACCGAGGCCACAGGCGAGCAAGATGCCGGATCGCTTGATGCTGATGATCAGCGCCGCCGGGGCGAACTGCAGCGCGATGAGCTGGAGCACCATGACGATCGCCTCGAAAATGCCGGCTGCAACCAACCAAGCTGGGATATCCCGCCACGGCCTCGTCCAGGCCGAAGCAGTGCTCAGCGGTGGCAAGGCGATTGCCGTCGGCTGAACTACCGGCCGGTTGCGCAGGCGCACCAGTGTCAGGCCGAAGAACACCAGCGTGAGCATCGAACACTTGCCGATCGCGAGCACAACCGAGCGAGAGACCCGCGAGGCAAAGGCTGCATCGCCGCTGCCGCTCAAAAACCATTTGTCGAGCACCGAGGTGCAGGTGAGCAGCAATGCCACCATTAGCATGTAGCGGCTACCCTTCTCCCGAATCATGGCACGTGCCGGCTCCAGCCAACCTTGGGCAAACAGTTGTCGGTTCATCACCAGCGAGCCGACCACGACTAGGAATACCCCGATTACCATCCCACCTGAAATCGCCTCATTCAGGAAAAAGTGGCCGGCGGGCAGGAGAAAAACAGGCGTGAGTGCCATGAAAGGCACGCACAACGAAAGCGGCGCCAGCTGGAGCGCCCGGTAGTTGAGGATGATCGCAGTGCCCTCCAACAGGGAGTTAAGCAGCAGGTAAAGAATGAAGGCAGTCCCTTGGGGCAAACCCAGCGACGCGCCGATCGCGGGCATATCGAGCCGGCCACCGCCGGCCAACAGCAGCACGCTCAATAACAGGTAACACGCGAGCGCGAGCAGTTTGCACCAGAGGCTGATGAGCGCCGCATCATGCGCCTGGTCTAATACCTTCTTGCGCGAGGCGTCGGTCAGGACATTGAAGACAGCGCCTACGCAAGCGAGAAGGAGGCCGATCATAGGGTTGTCAGGGAGTAAGAGTGGAAATAATTTTAGCGGCCAAATCGGAAATAATCGAAGTCGGCGCTTCCCGCCGTGCCGCTGTCTGACTGATGAAGTGAAAACAGCCCGACTTTGGTACCCAGCCAGCCCCCCTCGCTGGCGAAGAACACTCGCGGTAGCACGGCCCAATCCCCGGTAGCCGTGGCAAATCGAAAGGTAAAGCTTCCGCCCGATTCCACGCTCACTCCAATCCTCACGGGCACGAAGGTTACGGCGCCTATCAACTCTACGCGGCCTTCGGTAATCAATACCCACTCGGCTCCCGCCAGTGCGATGCGCAGGGCCAGTCCCGCGTGGCCCTTACCGCCGACTACGGCCACGCCGGCGACATCACCGGGGAGCCCACGGGAGAAATCCAGGAACGTTTCCGCAACAAACCCGCGCGCCGGATACTTCTGGCCGAGAAAATTCGGCAGGAG